>CAMAUI010000102.1 GCA_945861385.1 Prosthecobacter debontii | reverse complement strand
TTCACTTTGGAGAGCAGCATCCGGCGGACGTTGCTGGCGCTCGTGGATGCGAGTGGGAGCATGAAGATCCAGGATCCGCGGTTCGACCCGGCGGACTTGAAGCGCGCGGCGATCGCGAAGGGGCTGCTCGATCCGCGCAAGGGGCTGGAGCAGACGCTGGATGCGGACGCGGCGGGCGGGGTGAAGCTGATGCCCCGCGTGGATGTGATGCGCGGGATTTTGAAAAACGAGAAGCTCAAGCTGTGGCCGGAGCTGATGAAGGAGCTGGACATAGGGGTGTTCACGTTCGGGCAGGCTCTCGAGGAATATGAGGGGACGACGGTGGGTGCGCCCGATCCGGCGAACCGGGGGCTTCCCGACATGCACTGGCTGGACAGGCTGAATCCAACCGCGACCACGACGGCGCTCGGGGATTCCGTGCGGGATCTGCTGACGCGGAAACGCGGGCAGGCGCTGGCGGGCGTGTTTTTGATGACTGACGGGGCGAGCAATTCCGGGGCGCCGCCGATGGAGGCTGCGCGGATGGCGAAGCAGGAGGGGGTGCCGCTTTATATCTACGGCGTGGGGATCACGTCGCCGCGGGACATCATCGTGGGCAGCCTGCTCACGCAGGATGTCGCGTTCGTGAAGGACCAACTTCCGGTGACGGTGCGGGTGCGCGGGCAGGGGCTCAAGGGCCAGACGGCGAGGCTGGTGCTGAAGCTTGTGCCGGCGAAGGGCGGCGAAGGGGAGGTCGTGGCGTCGAAGGACATCACGTTTGGGGACAATGAGGATGTCGTGCTTCCGCTGCCGTTCACGCCGAAGGAGACGGGCGAATACGAGTTGCGCGCGAGCATTGATCCGCGGAACGACGAGGCATCGAAGGACAACAACGCGATCAGCCAGCGGCTGCGGGTGATTGATTCGAAAGTGAAGGTGCTGTTCGTCGAGACGGCGCCGCGCTGGGAGTTCCACTACATGCAGAGCGTGCTGATGCGCGACCGGCGGCTGGAGGTGAAATACGTGCTGCTGGAAGGCGACAAGGGAATCACCGAGGGGAAGGACTCGCCGTTTCTCCCGGCGATTCCCGCGACGAAGGAGGAGATTTTCAAGTACGACCTCATCGTGATCGGGGATGTGGCGGCGAAGGAATTCAAGCCGGATCAGCTCAAGGCATTCGAGGATTTTGTGCAGAAGTTCGGCGGCTCGATGCTTTTCATCGCGGGGCCGCGGCATTCGCCGGGCAGCTTCAAGGATACGCCGGTGGAAAAGGTGCTGCCGGTGGAACTCGACACTGCTCCGCAAACGCCCGTGGTGAGTACGGGATTCATGGCTGAGCTGACCCCGCAGGGGCGGGCGAATCCGATGTTCCGGCTGGCGGCGGGGGACGAGGAAAACGGGGCGATCTGGAGGAAGTTCGGGAAGCTCTACTGGTCGGCGAAGGTGCTGCGCGCGAAGCCATCCGCACAGGTGCTCCTCGTGGATGCGGACCAGGCGAATGCGAACAAGCACGGCAAGCTGGTGCTGGCTGCGGTGCATCAGTACGGGCTGGGGCAGGTGCTTTACATGGGCACGGACAACACGTGGCGGTGGCGGCGGAACACGGGTGAGCGTTACTACCCGATTTTCTGGGGACAGATCGCGCAGAAGCTCGGCCTGCATCATCTGCTCGGCGGCTCGAAGCGCACGCAGCTCACCTCGGACAAACAGGCCTACACGACGGGCGAGCGCGTCACGGTTTTCGCGCGCATTCACGCCCCGGATTTCACGCCGGTGCGCGAGCCGACCGTGGATGCCAGCTACACGGTGCGCGTGGCGGGCACGCCGGGGCCGAAGCAGGACGTGGTGCTGCGCGCCGTGCCGGACCAGGCGGGGATGTTTCGCGGGGAGTTCGTGGCGACCGCTCCGGGGACGCACCAGTTTTCCGTGAAGAACGACCCGGCGACGGTGCTGGAGTTCAACGTGACGGAGCCGCGGTTCGAGAGCGGGGAAACCGCGATGAACGAGGTGCTGCTCAAGGAACTCGCGACGGCGAGCGGCGGCGGATATTTCCGCGAGGAGAATCTGTGGCAGCTCCCGAAGACGATCTCATCGAAGGCGGAGCGCGTGACGAGCAGCGTGGATGGTGAATTGTGGGCGTCGCCGCTTTACTTTTTGCTGCTGATGATCGTCGCGAGCGTCGAGTGGCTGCTGAGGAAGCGGTGGCTGTTAAAGTGACGCGGCGAGTTCGCGCTTTTCACGCGGGCGGGGGCGCGGGCATGCTCGCGGCATGTCATGGCAATCGCTTCGTCCGCAGTGGGGCATCGTCCTGGGTTCGGGGCTCGGCGGTTTTGCCGGGCGGATGGAGAGCACGGAATCCGTGTCTTATGCGGAGATCGCCGGGTTGCCGCAGACGGCGGTGGCCGGGCACGCGGGGCGGTTCGTTTTCGGAAACGTGGGCGGCGTTCCCGTGGTCGCGGCGCAGGGCCGGGTGCATTTGTATGAAGGGTTCACAGCCCGCGAGGTGAGCGCGCATGTGCGCTGGATGCGCGAGCGCGGCGTGGAGCGGCTGGTGCTCACGAATGCGGCGGGCACGTGCAATCCACGGTTTGAGCCGGGTTCGTGGATGATGCTCGGCGATCACCTGAACCTCACTCATACGTCGCCCTTGCTCGGCGGGCCGAATTTCCACGACATGAGCGAGGTGTACTCGAAGCGCCTCCGCGCGCATTTTTCCGCGGCTGTGTCGGAACTGGGTGTGGCGCTGCATGAGGGTGTGTACGCCGGGCTGCCCGGTCCCCAATACGAGACACCCGCCGAGGTGCGGATGCTGCAGCGACTCGGCGCGGACGCGGTGGGCATGAGCACGGTGATCGAGGCGATCCAGGCGCGGGCGCTCGGGATGGAGGTGGCTGGTTTCTCGTGCCTCACGAACTGGGCCGCGGGGCTTCACCCCGGCACGCTCGGGCACGAGGAAGTGCTCGAAACGGGGAAGCGCGCGGCGGAGCAGCTTGCGGTGGTGCTTTCGCGGGCGATTCCGGGATTCCCTGCGTGCATGCCGGGCTAACACCGGCAACTCCCGCGGGATTATCCGGGGACGATGATGCGATTCAGACTGACCTTCGTGCTGGGCGTGGCGCTTTCGCCGCTGGCGATGGGGGCCGTGGAGGAGACGGGTGCGGCCATTTTCAAAAGACTATGCGCGGGGTGCCACGGGCGTGCGGGGCAGGGGGTGGCGGACAAATACGATGAGCCGCTCCAAGGCGAGCGCGGGGTCGAGTCGCTGGCAAAATTGATTGATCGCACGATGCCGGATGAGCACCCGGAGAAGCTTGATGCGGCGGGATCGCGCGCGGTGGCGGAGTACATTCACGGGGCATTTTATTCCCCCCAGGCGCGCGCGAAAAACAACCCGGCACGGCGCGAGCCGGCGCGGCTGACGAACCGGCAGTTCCGGGAGTCGGTGGCGGATTTGATCGGGAGTTTCCTCCCTCCGACGCCGCCCGCCGAGGGGCGCGGGTTGCTCGGGGAGTATTTCAGTTCGGATGGGATGAACAAAAAGGCGAAGGCAGCGTTCGGGCGGGTGGATCTGCGGATGGACTTTGATTTTGGCGAGGGCGCTCCGCAGGAGGGGATGAAAAAGGAGCAGTTTTCCATCGGGTGGAACGGCTCGCTGCTGGTGGATCACACTGGTGTGTACGAGTTTCGCATCAAGACGCCGAATGGAGCGCGGCTGTACGTGAACCCGGACTTGCGCGATGGCGACAAGAACTCGCGCGACGACAGCGACGCGAAGCGCGACGTGGCGATGATTGATGCGTGGGTCAGCTCCGGCGAGCAGGTGCGCGAGGAGAAGGGCGCGATTTTTCTCCTCGGCGGACGGCGCTATCCGCTGCGGTTCGACTATTTCAAATACAAGGACAAGCGCGGTTCCGTGACGCTCGAATGGAAGCCGCCGCACGGCGCGTGGAGCGTGCTGGCCGCGCCCCACATCGTGCCGACGAGCGCTCCGCGCGTGGCGGTGGTGGCGACTGCCTTCCCGGCGGATGACGGCAGCACCGGCTTCGAGCGCGGCACTTCCGTCTCGAAGGCATGGCACGAGGCGACGACGAAGGCGGCCATCGAGGCGGCCGTCGAGGTGTCGCTGCGGCTGGGCGCGCTGGCCGGAACCCGCAGCGACGTTGTGAAACTGAAGGAGTTCGTGGCGAAGTTTGCTGCGCGCGCATTCCGGCGCCCGCTCACGGACGGGCAGCGGGAGCTTTATGTCGGACGGCATTTTGCCGAAGGCGTGCCGCCGGAGGTCGCGGTGAAGCGCGCGGTGCTTGCGATCCTGAAGTCGCCGCGGTTCCTTTTTCCGGAACTCGGAGCGCCCGACGACCACACAGCCGCATCGCGCCTTGCGCTGGCGCTGTGGGATTCACTCCCGGACGCCCCGCTCGCGGAGGCCGCGGGGAAGGGCGAACTGCGCACGCCCGGGCAACTGGGCGCGCAGGCGGAGCGGATGATCCATGATCCGCGTGCGAAGGCGAAGATCGCGGAGTTTTTCCGCCACTGGCTTGCGGTCGAGTTTGCGGACGACGTGACGAAGGATGCGGCGGAGTTCCCCGGCTTCGACGCTGCGCTTGTCGCGGATCTGCGACGCTCGCTCGAACTGTTCGTCGAGGGCGTCGTGTGGGGCGATGCGTCGGACTGGCGGCAGTTGTTGCTCGCCGAGACGATCTTCCTCAATGAGCGGCTGGCAAAATTCTACGGCGCCACACCGCCGGTGGGGGAATTCGACGAGGTGAAATTTTCCCCGGAACAGCGCGCCGGGATTTTCACGCATCCATTTCTGCTGAGCGTCTTCGCTTACAACAAATCGTCGTCACCGATACACCGCGGCGTTTTTCTCACACGCAACATCATGGGCCGTTTTCTCAAGCCGCCCCCGCAGGCCGTCGAGTTCAAGGAGGAGAAATTCAACCCTTCGCTTACGATGCGCGAGAAAGTGACCGAGCTGACCAAGAAAGCCGCCTGCCAGTCCTGCCACACGACGATCAATCCGCTCGGCTTTAGCCTCGAGCACTACGACGCTGTCGGTCGCTGGCGCGAAACCGATGGCAAAAAGCCCGTGGATGCCGCCGCCGACTACACGACGCCCGACGGCGAAGTCGTAAAGCTCCGTGGTGCCCGGGATCTCGCGCAATTCACCGCAACGAGCGAGGACGCGCGGCGCAGCTTCGTGCGGCAGATGTTCCAATTCCTCGTCAAGCAGGCGCCCGCCTCCCATGGGGCGGACACGCTGCAAAAGCTCGATAAAACATTCGTGGAAAGCGGCACGAACATCCGCAAACTTGCCGCCGAAATCGCCGTCGCTGCCGCGCTGCTCCCATCGCCGCGCCCCGCGACGGCATCGGCGCGCTGAGGGCATGGGTTGAAAAACCGCGCCGCGACTCGAGACATCGCACTACTTCGCCCCCGGCAGCTTGACGGTGTTCGGTTTGTGGCTTTCGCGCACAGCGAGGGCGGCGGCAGGAATGTCTGCCGCTCGCAGGTGCAAAACCGATGATCAATCCCGCGTCTCGACAATTTGCGAACTAACACCATTCTTCAGCCATGATCACACGCCGCCAGTTCGTCCGCCGGCTCGGCCTCTCCGCCGCGGTGCTTCCGTTTTTGCCCGCGCTGCCGTCGCTCGGCGCTCCGTCGAAGAAGCCCGTGCAGCGCATCATATTCGTGTTCACGCCGAATGGCACGGTGCAGCCGGATTTCTGGCTGGACGCGGCGGGGGAATTCACGGCGGAGACGAAAATGAAGCGCATCCTCGCGCCGCTCGATCCGTTCAAGTCGCGGATGCTGATGCTCAAGGGACTCTCGAACAAAATCCGCGGCGACGGCGACGGACACATGCGCGGGATGAGCTGCCTGCTTACTGGCATCGAGCTTTTTCCCGGCAACATCCAGGGCGGCAGCCACAGTCCGGCGGGATGGCCGAAGGGGCTTTCGATTGACCAGGAGCTGAGGAACCACCTGCAAGCGGATGCGGCGACGCGCACGCGATTCGGTTCGCTGGAAATCGGCGTGAACGTCCCGAACCGTGCCGATCCGTGGACGCGCTGGAGCTACGCCGGCCCGAACCAGCCGCTCGCGCCCGTGAGCGATCCGTATGATCTTTTCGAGAAGTTGTACGGGCGGATGAAAGACCGTGAGAGCCTCGGCAGCGTGCTCGACGAAGTGAGTGAGGATCTCCGCGCCGTCGCGGCGAAACTGCCAGCGGAGGAAAAGGCGATGCTCGAGAAAAACGCGACCTTCGTGCGGGAGATGGAGAGGGAGTTGCGGGAGGATGGGGGCCGCAGGCTGCGACACGCGCCGCCGAAGCTCGAGCAGGGCGTGCCGGTGGACAATGACGGGATGCCGAAGGTCACCGCGATGCAGTCGGAGCTGCTCGTGAATGCGATCGCGAACGACATGGCGCGCGTGGCGACCCTCGATTTCACCAACAGCGTCGGCCAGGCGCGGATGCGCTGGCTGGGGATTGACGACGGGCATCACCAGCTCTCGCACGACGCGGACTCGAACACGGCGTCTCAGGAGAAGCTCGTGAAAATCAACACGTGGTTCGCCGAGCAGCTTGCCGCGCTGGCAAAGAGGCTCGATGCGATCCCCGAGCCGGGCGGCAACGGCACGATGCTCGACAACACGACGATCCTGTGGACGAACGAACTCGGCAAAGGAAACAGCCATTCGCTCGACAACATCCCGTTTGTGTTCGTGGGAGGCGGGCTTGGATTCAAACGCGGGCGGATGGAGAAGTATGAGAACGAGCCGCACAACCGGCTCTGGCTCTCGCTGGCGCACGCGTTTGGGCGGGACATCAAGACGTTTGGCAACAAAGACCTCAGCTCTGGCGGGCCGCTGGCGCTGGCGTAGATGCCACCAGAGGCTTTCATTGCGATCCTTTGACATGAGGCGTGTCCCGACTTGATCGGGGCATCCGAGGATGTCCGGCCAGCGTGTTTGGCAGGAGAGGGGGATCGAAGCCGGGAGATGCGCGGACGGTTCCGGGATTGCAGGGGCGTCGGTGGGCCCGACGCGCAGAGCTAGCTTCGATCGAGCGGCTTTTTGGTTGTGCAGCCGCAGCCGCCTTTTGAGCAGCCTTTTTTCCGGCGCGCACGGAGGGCGAGGTAGAGGACTGCTCCCAGCACGATGGCGATGACGATGATGGCCTGGATGGTGTCGTTCATCGGAAGCCGAGCAGAAGGCCGCCCTGGTAGGTGATGAACGCGCCGATCCATGCCAGCGCGGTCATGTAGGCGATCTGGAAAAGTGGCCAGCGCCAGCCTCCGGTTTCCCGCCGGACGATGGCGACCGTGCTCAGGCACTGCATGGCGAGGACGTAGAAGACCATCACACTCAGGCAAACGAGCGGTGTGAAAACGGGTGAGCCGTCCCTGCGTTTCTCGTCGCGCATCCGGTCGCGAAGTTCCTGGGACTCCTCGTCGGCGTCCTCGATGTTGTAAATCTGTCCCATGGTGCTGACGAAGACCTCGCGTGCGGCGAAGCTCGCGACGAGGCCGATGCCGATCTTCCAATCGTAGCCGAGGGGTGCGATCGCCGGTTCGAGCCCGGTGCCGATACGACCTGCGATGCTGTGGCGGAGCCTGGTGGAGGTGTCCGCCGAGGGATCCGCGGGCTTGGGATACGTGAGCAGCGCCCAGAGGATGATGCTGAGGGCGAGGATCACGGTGCCGGCGCGGCGCAGGAAGATGAGGGCGCGTTCCCACATTCGCTGGATGATCCCGCGGACTGCCGGTGCGCGGTAGGGAGGCAGTTCGAGCAGCAGCATCGGCGTGTCGCCGCGCAGGAGTGTCCTTTTGAAAACAAACGCCATGCCGAATGCCGCGATGAAGCCGAGCAGGTACATGCCGAGCATGATGCCCGCGCGCTGCCATGTGCTGGCGGTCGGGAGAAGGAGCGCGATCATCACGATGTACACGGGCAGCCGGGCCGAGCAGCTCATCAGCGGGGCGACGAGGATGGTGATGAGGCGGTCCTTCCGGTTTTCGATCGTGCGCGTGGCCATCACGCCGGGGATCGCGCAGGCAAGGGAGCTGAGCATGGGGACGAAGGATTTGCCGTGGAGCCCGACGCGCGACATGAGGCGGTCCATGATGAATGCAGCGCGCGCCATGTAGCCGCTGTCCTCGAGCAGCCCGAGGAAGAAAAAGAGGATCAGGATTTGCGGAAGGAAGATGACCACGCCACCGACGCCGCCGATGATTCCATCCACGACGAGGGACCTCACATCACCGTCCGGCATCAGCCCGCCGACCCATGCGCCGAGCGCGCCGATGCCCTTGTTGATCCAGTCCATCGGCCACTGTGCCACGAAGAAGATGCATGCAAACATCGCGGCCATCGCGCCGAGGAACGCGAGCCAGCCCCAGACTTTGTGCGTGAGCACCATGTCCATGTGATCGCTGATCGTGAGGCCCTCGGTGTCCTCGCCGCGACGATGGACCGATGCGCTGCAAATTTCCGCGGACCAATCGTAGCGCGCGTCCACGGGTGCGGCGAGCGGGTCAATGCCGTGGGTGCGGAGCCGGGCCTGCGCGGAGGTGACCGTGGCGTGGATGGCCGGGTCTGTGCAGCGCTCGCCGAGGTCTTTCGTGTCGAGGGAAAGCAGGAGCATCGCCTCGAGGCGGGCGGTCTCGGCGGGAGACTGGAGCTTCTTCGAGAGGGCCACCACTTCGAGTTCGAAAACGATCGGGAATTGCGCGTGGTGCTCCGGCTTTGCGAGCGTTGCGCGCGACACGGCTTGCTTCAGCTCGATGATGCCGGTGCCCTTGCTCGCGATCATCGGGATGACTGGGACGCCGAGGCGTTCCTTGAGCGCGACGAGGTCAATCACCAGGCCGCGTTGCTCCGCCACGTCCACCATGTTCAGGGCGACGATGACCGGGATGCCGAGTTCGAGCATCTGCGCGGCGAGGTAGAGGTGGCGTTCGAGGTTCGACGCATCCACGACTGCGATGATCGCATCGGGGCGCGGAGTGCCGGCGACGCGACCGAGCAGGAGGTCGCGGGCGACGGCTTCGTCCGGCGAGCGCGCATGGAGCGAGTAGGAGCCAGGAAGGTCAATCAGTTCCATGGGCTCGCCGTGGCTGCCAAAGAACCGCCCGGTTTTTTTCTCCACCGTCACGCCGGGATAGTTCCCGACTTTTTGGCGCATGCCGGTGAGGGCGTTGAAGATGGTGGACTTGCCGGTGTTCGGATTCCCGGCGATGGCGATGCTGCGGAAGAGTTCGTCAGCCATGGGTCAGAGCCGCTGGACGCTGATGGCGGATGCGTCGGATTTGCGCAGCGAAATATGGGAGCCGCGAACCTTCAGTTCGAGGGGATCACCCATCGGGGCAAAGCGGACGACTTCGACAGTAACGCCGATGGTGAGGCCCATTTCAAGAAGGCGGCCGCGCGACTCATCCGGCAGATTGAGCGCAAGCACTTTGGCCCGTGCGCCGGGCTGGAGTGTACTGAGGGGCACCGCCGGTTCCGCTGCCGCGCTCATGGCTTCAGGCAGCGAGCCGTTCCACTTTGACGTGATCGCAAAGTTCCCGCCCGAGCGCGATGCGCGTGCCCATGAGCAGGCAGATGATCGCGGTTCCGTCGGCTACTTTTTTCACCACGGTGCGGTCTTGGAAACCGAGCTCGCGGAGGCGCAGGCAATGTGGACAGTCGGGGCAAATATGGAGCACGCGCAGCCGGTCGCCGCACTTGGCGGTGGCGAGGGTCAGCTTTGGAGCGATCATGGTCATGAGAAGCGTGGGGAGAATCTGGCTGGATTGAGATTCTGTCGCAATCATTATTTGCGATTCAGTCGCAAAAGATTTCCACGACTGTGCTGAACCTTTCCAAAGTGATCTTTTTCACCGTCTGATCCACCCCCGTGCCGAACGCGCTCACCGCGTCCTCGATGCCCCGCCCGAACATGTCGAACCCATACCCATGCACGGTGCCGGCCTGGTCGGTCATCGTGATCTCCTGCCGCTGCCGGTTGTATTGGAAGGTCACCCGATCCGTGCTCCCCGTGCTGTCGGGATACACTTTCTGGTAGGCGAGCGATTGGCTCTCCAGTATTTGGGGAAATGACTCACGCCTCTCGTTTTCGTGCATCATTCGTGAGTGGAAAATGCTCATCGCTTTCTGTCCGGAAATCTCCCCGGCTCAGGCACGAAAGTCGAGCGCATTTCCAGAGAAAACTTGCTTATCTCCACAGGCATTCATATAACATTAGGCAGATTTTATAAAATAAAGAAATGGCGATAAATGTAAAAATTATCAGGGCAGGGATGCGTTGCTGCGTGAAAGCAAACATGTCTGATGGGCTACCCCCTCTACGATGGATAGCATAAGCACCGACGAACAATGCGGACGATGCTGCGAGTCCACAAAGCACGATTGCAACGCATCTTTCATCATTCGACAGGTTTGGATTCGATCCTAAAATTATGCCCGTGACAACGAGTGCCGAAAATCCTGTATACGCGGTAACAATGATACACGTGTTGTTCTTTGGGTCCATAAGTAGTTACCGGATAGGCGTTACATAACTTGGGTCGGTAAGAATAGGATCAGGAGCAGTAGGAAAAGGGTTTGGAACGGTAAAAGGACTTGCTTCCGTTGCGTCCGAAGCAGGAATGAGCGCTGCTTCAAGAGCCTTGAAGCTAGCGTAAAACTGATAAACGTCGTTTCCAACTCCACAAGCGATAGATATACGAAAGAATACTGAGACTTCCGTTAGATGCTTGTAATAAGCCACCTCGTAAGCTACGGATCTCGAAAACGGAGCGAATCTTAGCGTTTCGATACTCTTGGTTGTGGTCTTTTGCGCGCGGAAAAGTATGGATATGGTTTGCTTTCCTGCGCTTACAAAACTTATAAGACCGGTTACAATTTCGCCAGCGATGTAAACTTTTTCGCCTGTTGACGGATCAAGCCCTAATTTTTGGAATTGTTTTACGGTCCACTCTTTGACTGGGTTTCCGCATTCTTTCAATGCGTCGACAGCATTTCCGATCGCTTGCACAACCAGTACTATCCCAACCGCAGCGGCAGCAACTGCTAATACTCCACTGGCTACGGTGGCCGCTCCAAACATCGCAATTGCGCCCACAGCTTGACCAACCGCGGAAAAGAACGAACCCCAACGTATTAGCCCGCATACATCTCGAGTGCATATCGGAGCATTTCCAGCAAACATCGCTAAATTAATTCCGCCTCTCTCTCCAATCGGATCCCTGCTCAGCCACCTTCCAAGCCCGGTGTCGTAGTATCGGTACCCGTAATTGTAGAGCTTGGTGTCGTTGTCCCGGAATTCGGCGTGGAAGAGGAATTCCCAGCCGAAGTCCGAGGCGGAGCGGCTGGAGTAGTCAGGCGCGAGGAAGCGCACGTTGCCGAAGGCGTCGTAGGCGTAGCGCTCCTTGATCTCGCCGTCGGTGCCGACGATGGCCACCGGGTCGAGGTAGTCGCGGAGGCAGAAGTGGGTTGAGCCGCTGGTGAGGATGCGGCGGAGAAGGTCCCAGCGGTCGCGCAGGCCCCAGGTGTATTGGCGCTCCTTGTTTCCGTTCACGCGTTCTTCCACCGGACGCCATTGGTCGTCGTAGTAGTAATGGCGGGTCTCGGTGGCATTGGCCTTGGTCAGCCGACGGGTGAGGCCGTCGTAGGTGTAGCTGGCCACCACGGTGCTGCCGTCTTTGACTTCCACGAGCCGGTTCCACGCGTCCCATTTGAGATCGTACTGGGCGGTGGCTGTGCCGGGGGCTTGGGGCAGGGTGGTCATGTTGCCCGCGGGGTCGTAGGCGGGGGTGATGTCGCCTGCGGCGGATGACAGCAGCGTGATTTCGTTGGCGGTGTTGTTGATCCGCGCCTGCGCGCTGGTCGGGGCGGTGTTGCTGCTGGCCTGCCAGTTCCCGCTGGCGTCGTAGGTCCACGCTTCGTCCTGCTGGAGGTTGCTGATGCCCGTGTAATCCGGCGCGGTGCCGGTCAGGTCGCCGCGCTGGCGCTCCTTTACTTGGTAGAGGGCGTCGTACCAATAGTAGTTGTCCTCGGTGTCCACGGCCGGGCTCTGCGCGTGCGCATTCACGTCGCGCCGCCACACGACTCCGCCGAACCGGTTGCGGCCATACTTGCTCCGCACCTGGTCGGTGCCACCTTTCTTCCAGAGCGTCTCGACCAGTCTTCCGAACCGGTCCAGCCCGGTGTATTGATCCCCGGCGTCGCCCGTGCCGCCGTCCTCGTAGGTCAGCTCGATGTTGCTGGCGGCATCGTACTTCACACCGATGACGACCCCGCTGCCGAGGTATCGGTAGGAACAAAGTGTCGTGCCCCCTTCCTTCAGCGCATCGGGCCGGCTGAGGGCGTCGGCAGTCGTCCCGTCGTAGGCGATGGTGATCGTGGGCGAGTTGTCGGGATAGGTGATGCCGATGCGCCGCACGGTGTTGCCGCTGCTTTCGTAGGCGTAGGCGACGTTGAGCGTGCTGCCGGTGTTCACCGCTCCGCTGTGGGATTGGTAGTCTTTGGCGAGCTGCGAGTAGTCGTTGTAGGCGAGCTGCACTTCGTTGAGCGGGGTGCTGCCGGTGTCGAATGACGAGACTTTCTCCAGCATCCCGCGCACCTCGTAGCTGCGGGTGATCTTTTTCACCGCCTGGTCCACCCCCGTGCCGAACGCGCTCACCGCGTCCTCGGTGCCCCGCCCGAACATGTCGAACCCATACCCATGCACCGTGCCGGCCTGGTCGGTCATCGTGATCGCCTGCCGCTGCCGGTTGTATTGGAAGGTCACCCGGTCCGTGCTTCCCGTGCTGTCGGGATACACTTTCTGGTAGGCGAGCGATTTGCTCTCCAGCATTTTTGGAAAAGACTCACGCCTCTCGTTATTGTGCGTCATTCGTGGGTGGAAAATGCTCATCGCTCTCTGCCCGGAAATCTCCCCGGCTCACACGCGAAAGTCGAGCACATTTCCAGAGAAACCTCGCCATCATCATCAAATAATCAGTCCCCGGTTCCATGCCCTTCGTCGATACTGATGATTTTTGGTTCGTTGGTTTGCTTCTCGGTTTCGTTGTTCATTGGTTTTCTCTTACACCCCTTCCTCCGTCCCTCCCAAAGGGGAATGTGCGAAAGATTCCTTACGTTATCTCATTCTCTTAACCACCAATACGGCTGCTCCTCCCATGCGGTGCGAACGCATTGCTCTAAAAACGTATAGACAGAACAGGAAAGCACCCTGGGATCTTTCCATTGCTTAAAGAAGTTCTCTGAAAAGGCGTCAAGCAGGCGATAACCACAAGGGGCACCTTGATTTAGTTCTAACCCAACATAGTTCCCATCCCATAAGTCGAACATCGCGAAGATTAGCGAATCTTCAAATTCTTCGACCATTTGTCCATAGATAGCAATAGAAATATGCACCAATTCAGACATAGAGCGCAGTTTGAACGCACTATCACGCGCTTTTCCAATTGAAAATCCATCGGAAAAGCGATATAGGTCTTTGATGTCTGGAGGAAAGCATAATGAATGCGATTCCCAACGTTCGATTTCTCTCTCAAGCACTGGACTCCGCAATGAAGCAACACGCTCTAGTAAGTGGAAAACATCAGGCATCTTTCCGATTTATCGAGTTCCTATTGTCGTCGTGTCTTGAGGGGTTGGCCCCGGCCCCGCAATCGACCAAGGATTATTTGCTTCATTATAACAATTCTTACTCGCTAGGTTTAGCGCTTGATGAACGGCGGGTGGAACTGGGATGAGGTTTCCAGGGTCATTGGTTCCCCCTTTAAATAATGGCAGAATGTGATGAACATCCCAATGGGAACCATCCGGTTTTAGTGGGAAATCCAACCCTGTCGAATTCTGGAATTGGCTTCGAAATGCGCCTCGTCCAGTGGAATTGAATTTATTTCGCATCGGTTCTGGGTCTACATCGGGGCAAGCACAGCAACATTGATAAAAGTGAAAAACACCGATCTTTTCTATGTCGAAAGGCAACAAAAGATAATAGTCGAGTCGCGCAATATACACACACCCCCGAAATGGCTGGCCTTTGTTCGCGCATTCAGTCTTGCAGTTCCCAATTAACTGGCCCGTGCATTTCCACGGCCCGTAATGAATAAGCAATCGTTTCCGAAGCTTCATGAGTGGATCCAATGTCCAAGGGTTGAAATTGGCGCCCGGTGGTGGATTGATACCAGGAAATGGATACGCCCCAAAGGGGGCAGGAGAAAGACCAAGTGAATCAATCTTATCAACGCATTCGTTTAACAAGGCCACATATGCGTTAAATCCGCCCTTCTCCCCAATCGGATCCCTGCTCAGCCACCTCCCCAGCCCCGTGTCATAGTAACGATACCCGTAGTTGTAGAGCTTGGTGTCCGGGTCGCGGAACTCTGCGTGGAAGAGGAAATCCCAGCCGAAGTCCGAGACTGAGCGGCTGGAGTAGTCGGGTGCGAGGAAGCGCACGTTGCCGAAGGCGTCGTAGGTGTAGCGTTCCTTGATCTCGCCGTCGGTGCCGACGATGGCGACCGGGTCGAGGTAGTCGCGGAGGCAGAAGTGGGTTGCGCCGTTGGTGATGGTGCGGCGGAGAAGGTCCCAGCGGTCGCGCAGGCCCCAGGTGTATTGGCGCTCCTTGTTTCCGTTGACGCGTTCCTCCACCGTCCGCCATTGTGCGTCGTAGTAGTAGTGGCGGTAGTCGCCGGATATGCTCTTGGTCAGCCGACGGGTGAGGCCGTCGTAGGTGTAACTGGCCACCACGGTGCTGCCGTCTTTGACCTCCACGAGCCGGTTCCATGCGTCCCATTTGAGGTCATACTGGGCTGTGGCTGTGCCGGGGGCTTTGGGCAGGGTGGTCATGTTGCCCGCGGGATCGTAGGCGGGGGTGATGTCGCCCGCGGCGGATGACAGCAGCGTGATTTCGTTGGCGGTGTTGTTGATCCGCGCCTGCGCGCTGGTCGGGGCGGTGTTGCTGCTGGCCTGCCAGTTGCCGCTGGCGTCGTAAGTCCACGCTTCGTCCTGCTGAAGGTTGCTGATGCCCGTGTAATCGGGCGCGGTGCCGGTCAGGTCGCCGCGCTGGCGCTCCTTTACTTGGTAGAGGGCGTCGTACCAATAGTAGTTGTCCTCGGTGTCCACGGCCGGGCTCTGCGCGTGCGCATTCACGTCGCGCCGCCACACG
>CAMAUI010000101.1 GCA_945861385.1 Prosthecobacter debontii | reverse complement strand
CTCAAGAGCGACGCGGGCCTTAAATGCGGCTTCGTGCCGCTTCCGTTTTTGTTTCATTTTTTGGTGGTTCGTTGTGTTGTGTTTGAACACGCCTCCCACCGCCATTTTATAGCTTAGCCCCTGGCCCGATTTTCGGGGTCCACCTCAGTTCCCGTGCATTTGCCAGCCCTCGATGCCAGCTACGAATACCGCAGCTTCAGTCTCGACGGATCGAACGGGCTGACCGGCCTGGGCTTCCTCCGGGCCAAAGCCACACGTCCTTGATGGGTTTGCCCGCGTCGCACGCTCGCTCCGCCGCGCGCTCGACACGCACCCTGCTTCCCTCCAAGACTCCTGGCCAACGTGGCCGATACTCCGCGACCAAAATTGCTCGTGCTCGAACTTTGGGGCCTGGGTGACCTCACCTTTTCCACGCCCCTGCTCCGTGCGGCGGTCGGGCGCTACGACGTGACGCTCGTGGGCAAGGCACACGCGCAGGCGCTGCTCGGGCCGACTTTTCCCACGGTGAACTTCATCGCGTACGACGCGCCGTGGAGCGCCTACCGTGGCAAGTACCGGCTCTGGGCATGGCAATGGCCGCTGTTGTTCGGCCTGATCGGGCGGCTGCGGCGGCTGCGCTTCGATGCCGCGGTCAGTGTGCGCAACGATCCCCGCGACCACGTCATCATGTGGCTCTCCGGCGCGCGCACGCGGTTTGGATTCCCGTGGAAGGGCGGGCATTTTCTCAACCGCCCCATCACCCGCACCAAGCCAAAGCAGCACAAGGTCGAGGACTGGCACGATCTCAGCAGGGCGCTCGGATTTCCCGGGGTGACCGGGGTGCCGCCGCGCCTCGATCACGCTGCCTATCGCTCGGGAAAAATTGATGATCTTCTCGCGGCGCAGCGGGCATCGGGCAGGCCGCTCGTCGTCCTTCACCCCGGCGCGCGCATCCCCGTGCGGCGCTGGCCCGAGGCGTATTTTGCGGAGATCGTGCGCCGGTTGCGCGAGGTGTTCGACTTTCATCTCGCGCTGATCCCGGATCCGGACGGCTATGGCAGCGGCCTGGCGCCGCAGTGCGACGAGGTGATCCCGCCGCTCGCCGTGGGTGAACTCGTGGACGTCCTCGGCCGCGCGGAATTTCTGCTTTGCAACGACTCGGGCCCCGGCCATCTCGCCGCATCGTGCGGCAGGCCCGCGGTCGTCGTTTTCGGGCCGACGGATCCCGACTGGTTCCGCCCGTGGAGCGAGCACTCCCATCTCGCCATCCGCGACATCTGCCCCTGGCGCCCTTGCTTCGATTACTGCCTGTTCCGCGAGCCGTATTGCATGACGAAACTGCTGCCGGAAGCCGTCTGGCCGGAGATCCTCGCGCATCTCCGCGGATTGCAGGAGAGCGGCGTGCTCACGAAGTCGCTTACGAAAGCAGCGCAATGAAAGTCGTCGCCGTCACCGCCACGTATCGCCGCCCCGCCGAGGTCGCGCGCCTGCTCGCAGCGCTGGAAAAGAGCACCCTCGCGCTGCATGGCGTCGTCGTCGTGAACAATGCCGACGATCCACCGACACGCGACGCCGTCGAGCGATCCACGCTCCCGCACCGGTGTGTGGATGCGGGCGGCAATCTCGGGTGCGGTGGCGGCCTCCGTCTTGGCGAGGAGGCCGCGCTGCGGGAATTCCCCGCGCTCACGCACATCTGGATTCTCGATGACGACACGGTCCCCGG
The DNA here is from genome assembly GCA_945861385.1 of Prosthecobacter debontii. GTDB lineage: Bacteria > Verrucomicrobiota > Verrucomicrobiia > Chthoniobacterales > Chthoniobacteraceae > SXWH01. The sequence goes on along the minus strand of CAMAUI010000101.1, from coordinate 13,782 downwards.
GCCCGGCACGCTCGCGAAACTGCTCGATGCGATGAAGGATGCGGACGCCGGCGCCGCATGCCCGCAGGCTTCCGACGCGGAGGGCCGGCTCAATTGGTTCCCCGGCCTGCGCGACCGCGCGGTTTTCAACGTCCTCCGCCGAAGCCGGACGCCGGAGGAGTTCCTCGAACATTGCGGGCCTCACCCCGAGCCGTTCACGTGGGCGACCGGCGTCGCGCTGCTCGTCACGCGAGAGGCCATCGGGCTGGCCGGGTTGCATCGCGCGGATTTCTGGATGCGCGGCGAGGATCTGGACTTTTCCCTCCGCATCACCGCGTGCGTTCGCGGTGTCTATGTCCCCGCTGCGCGCATCGCGCATCTGCCGCCGGGTGGTGGAAAAGTCGCTGATGACTTTGCCGAGCGGATGAAGCACGCGGCGATGCTCCAAAATTGCGCCTTCCTTTTTGCGCGCACGCGCCACGGGCGTCCGCTCATCAGGCACTGGCCAGGCAACGCGTGGAGGCACATCCGCCGGTTCGGTTTTTTCGCCGGCATGGATGTCATCATCGCGCTCGCGCTCGGTGCATTCGCCGGACGGCCTGCGGGCGTGGCGCGGGGGGACTATTTCCGCCGGAAAATGGTCGCGGCAGGGTGAGCGCCGCGGGTTACGGCTTCGCCACGCTCACCTTGTCCAGCCCGGCAGCCTTCAGGAAATCGGCCCGCATCGCGAGAAGCTCGGCATCCTGGGGATTCGCGGCGATCTGGTCCGCGAGCGCAGCCAGCGCATCGTACCAAATCCCCGCCTCCGCATAGATCGCGGCGTGATCCGCCTGCGGCGCGGCCTTCAGTTTCGCCATGAGCGCGGAGTCGGGCTCGATGCGTTTGATCAGACCCGTCGCGGGCAGATCCTGGGAGCGGTTCTTCTGGTCCGGCCGCACTGCCACGGTCCACTTGTATTCGACTCCCGGTTTCAGCGTGACGCCGTACTCCGCGAGATTCACGCGATGGACGCCCTGAGCGCACTGCGACACCGCGAAAATAAAAGCGGGCTTCGATTGCTTCGGCTCGTTGATCGTCACGCGGAATTCCATGTTCACCGAATCACTCACGTAGCTGAAGAGCGAAGGATGTTCCTGCACGGTGAGCGCCGGCCCGCTCTTGGGTGTGAGCGTGCAGAGGTAGTTGGGCAGCTTTATTTTCTTTTCGCCGCGCGAGCCTCCATCGCCATCAATGCGCTGTCCGCTCGCAGTGTCTTTGGGCGGTGTGTATTTCAAGAGAGATCGCTTTGCCGGCTTGGGTGGTGTGGTGCTCCCCGGCTGCGGGGGAGCAGGTGGCGGCACCGGCTCTTTTGGAGCAGGCTCTTGCGCGGTGAGTGGTCCGGCCATCGCGAGAATGGTGACAAGGAAACGTATGTTCATGGTTTTTGCGGCTGGCTTGCTGGTGTGTTGGTGCGCTCGGAGAGCACGCGATAGACGGTTACGCGCTCCGTGATGCCTTTCAAGGAGAGGTTTTCCACCGGGGCCGTTTCAAAGAGGTGCCCGACACGCTTAAACGACTCCGGCCCGATGAGGATGGTGCAGAGCTTTTCCGGCGCGGTGAGCTGGTCCTTGATCTCCTTGCCGGCGGCCTCCAGCCGGTTCGCGCGGTTCACCGCGTCGCCGATGACGGTGTATTCGGTGCGGTCGGTTGCGCCGAATCCCCCGTCCACGATCGGCCCGGTGAAAATCCCGACCCGCATGGCCACCGGCGGCATGTCGGGTTCGGTTTCCCGCCAGCGCGCGTTGAGCTTTGGGACTTCCTCGCGCATCCGGAGCGCGGCCCGGATCGCCTTCACCGCGTCGTCCGCCAGCCCTGCATCGTCATCGCTGGCGATGGGTGCCCCAAAGAGCGCCATGATCGCGTCGCCGATGAATTTGTTCACGTCACCCTCGTACTCCTCGATGATCCTCACCATCGCCGTCATGTAGTCGTTGAGCCAGCGCAGCGTCTGTTCCGGCGTGAGTTTTTCCGAGGCCGTGGAAAAGCCCGCGAGGTCCGTGAACATGATGGTCGCCCGCAACGCGCGGGCCGGGATCATCCCGCCTTCGGCGATGTGTTCACGGTGGGTCATGATGTAGTCCGCCACGCGCCGGGAGACATGTTTGTTCAGGATTTCCTGCACAGCGGCGCGATCCGCGCGCTCGATGAGAACGACAAAGGACGTGACCAGTGCCGCCCCAAACAGGCAGCCAATCCCCGGCGCCACGAACAGGAGCCAGAATCCCCTGTCGAATCCCACCTTTACCGCGAGTGCGAGTGCGATGGTCGCCAGCACGACAGCCGGCACCAACCTCATCGGGGAGCGGAAAAACAGCCCAAGCACTCCGCCAAGTAATGTCCAGCCGACGATCCACAGGACCTCCGCCCATTCGGACCACCACGACAGCAGCGCCTTCTTTCCATACGCAGCATCAAGCAGTTGGCGCATCATGATGATGTGTTGTTGCACGCCCCGAAAGTTGTCGTGGATCGGGGTCGGATTGCTGTCTTTGATGCTTTGCATCACGGTGGCAACCACCACGATTTTTCCGGTCAATTCACCACCCCCCAACTTCGTTCCCTCGTCCGTTCGTCCCGATTGAATTTCAGAAAAACTGAAGTCGTAGGGAGTGTCCGTCTTGCTCTGGCCAAGGGGATCAAGCGTGGTGCTCTTGCGTTTGCGGAACTTCAACGGGCTGCGGTAACTGATCAGGTATTCGTAGTCGCGTCTCGTCAGGCCCACGTAGCCGCCAGCATCCTCCGTGAGCCTCGGAATAACTGTCTTGCCAAGACGAATCAGCGGTCTTCCCGGATCTTCAGGATCCGGAATCATCTCCCACGGCGTGCCTCCAAACTGCCCGCCGTTCTCGCCCTCATGATGCTCCAGATATTTCGCGACAGAGAGAAAGCTGAGCGTCGGGATGGGCTCTCCGCCGGTACCGAGTTCGAGGATCAGCGGTGCCCGCCGGTAAACGCCATCCACTTCATCCTTATTCAGGTTGTTGACCGAAACTCGATCCAAATCGTCCTTGAACGCGGGAGGCTTTGCAATCACCCCAAATCGTTCGATCGCGATAAGCTTCTCGATTGCCACGAGCCTTTTACAAAACTCCGCAAACCTCTTTTCATCCTCAGTCTCCCACGGTGTGCCTTTCCGAATCCGCGGCTCGGGCAAATTCCGGTACATATCGAATGCGATCACCGCGGGTTTTTGGGCGGCAATTCTCTCAAGAACATCAATCAGCACGTCGTCAGGAACCGGGTAACCGAACTTCTCAAGGTCGTTCTCCGTCATCCCCACCAGCTTGATCGTGTCGTCCTGCGATTCCGGCTCCATCTGCATCTGGATCAGCTTGTCAAAAGTCCAGAATTCCCATCGTTGGAGCATCATCCGGGAGCGGACACCCAGGACAATCCCGATCGTCAGCCCGCTCAGGAGCAGCCATGCAAGCAGCGGCTTGTGAAGCAGCTTGAGCAGTGTCCTCCACGCTGCCTTGCACGGAACCGTCACGCGCTGGAGGCCGATCATAGCCAGTTCCCGATGATGAGATACGGCGCCCAGTAGCACGGGTGGCCGTAGTTCAGATCCTTGATGAGTCTGACTTGCGCGGTTTGGAGCGCGTGGGCTTTGCCGCTGGCGGGGCGGTCCTTCAATTCGGTGTAAAAGTCAGTGACGATGCGCGCCGACGCGCGGTCGTTCACAAACCACAGCGTCGCGAATGCGCTGCGGGCGCCGGCTTTCACCGCGATGCCGGCGAGGCCGAGGGCGGCGCGATCGTCGCCCGCGGCGGTCTGGCAGGCGCTCAGGGCGAGGAGTTCGAGAGGCTGGTCGCGGAGCTGGCCGGGGCGGATGAGGCGTTCGAGGTCGTCGAGCGTGAGCTGGCTGTCGTGCGTGAGGACGAAGCTCTTGCGCACGTCGCGGTCGAACACCCCGTGGGAGGCAAGATGCACGATGGAGTAATTCTGCGAGCGCAGGTCGTCGCTGACCCCTTTGCGGCTGAAGGCTGTGTCCCGGCGCGTGTCCTTCACGTTGAAAAGCTTGGTGAGGCTGTCAATTTCCGGCGGCACGCCGGGCAGCGCGGAAAAGCCCTGCACGCTCTGCGAGAGCCCGCTCACGAGCATGCGTGTGACGACTTCCGATGCCCGTTTCGCCTCCATCAGCTCGAGCCCGGGGGTGACCGCCACCGCGTATTTCTCTATGAGAAACCGCTCGCCGTCGTGCAGCGCGGCCATCGGCACGGTGCGGAGCGCGCCGTCGGGGACGAAGACGAGCGTGTTGAACTTCCGCTCGGCGAGCAGCGGCTCGATGGGCTTGATGAGCCAGTCGAAAAGCTGCCCCGCCTGTTCGAGGTAGGCGTTGGTGCTGCGGTCCTCGACGTTGGTGCGGAACTGCCGCGCCACCTCGGTCAGCATGTCGTCATTTGGCTCCGCCTTGAACCGCGCGATCCGCCCGGGACTTCCATCCTTCGACGGCAGGGAAACGAGCAGCTCCGTGCGATCCGCGAGCGGGATGATGTAAACGACGGCCGCGCGTTCATCTATGTTCTCGATGCTCTTCGTGAGCTGCTTGCGGAGGCTCACGCAATCGTCCTGGAAATAATCCTCGAGTTCCGCCGCCTTCAGCAACTCCGCGGTGCTGCGCGCCTCGCGCAGGAGCTTCTGCTGCGCGTCGTCGTCCGGCTCCGCAACGGCGCGCTGGAGGAGCAAGTCGGCGAGTTCGGTGTAAATCGCGCCCACCGCTTCGCGGAAGGACGAGCGCGCGTTTTTATTGCCGTATCGGATCGCGATGTCGTTGCGGATGCTCTGCAACGACGCGACCCCGCGCCGATAGCCTTCGATCGCCGGGTCGCGCGCACCTTCCTTTGCCATGATGCGGGCCGCCTGCCACTGCCAGCGGTAGAGGGCATCCGGCGATTGCGCCTGCTGCGCGAGCGCCAGGGCGCGCTGGGTGAGCGCGAGCGCCTCGGTGTGCTTCTTTTCAAACTCGTACAGCGCACCCTGGTAGCCGAGCGAGAAGCTCAGCGCCACGCGGTCGCCGATCTTCTCCGCGATCTCCGCCGCGCGCCGGTGCAGCGCGAATGCGCGCAGCCTCAGCGCATTGTCATGCTCCGGGGCATCGCGGAAAATTTGCTCCAGCGCGCGCCCCGCGGCCATGAGCAGGAATGCCTTGTCGTGGCCGTCCGGCAGCGCATCGGCGGCCTCGACGCTCTCGTTTGCGCGCGCCTTCGCCGTGGCGAATTCCCCCGCGCCGAGTTCCGTGTCCGTGAGCGCCTTGAGCGTGCGCGCCGCGAGCGTGGGATCGCCGCGCTTCTTCGCGAGTGAACGCGCTTTTGCAAATGCTGCGCGCGCCTCCTCCGGCTTGCGCTGGCCGTCGAACAGCAATCCGAGATTGTACTGCACCGTCGCCGCCAGCGCATCGTCCTTCAGCCTGGCCGCTGCTTTCGCCGCATCGAGCAGCAGCGCCTCGGCATCGCCGGCCTCGCGGGAAAACATCGAAACCGCGCCGCGCACCGCCCTGGCCTCCGCCTCACGCCGCGCATCGCCCTCCGCGAGTTCGTCCAGCGTGCCGAGAAGTGTCCGGGCGATTTTGTACTGTCCGAGGACGTTGCACGCGCGGATTTGCAGCAGCACCGCCTTGGATTGCCCCGCGGCATCGCGCTTTTTCGCGAAGCCCGCCGCCGCCTTCTCCCATCGCTTGAATGCCCCCGCCGCGTCGCCCCTCGCCCACACCTGTTCGCCCTCGGCAAGCAATGCCGGCGCATCCACTGCGGCGAATGCGGCAGCCGCGCACGCAATGAAGAGCACGGCGGCGAAATGTCTGATGCGGTTGGAGTGGCGCGGGATCAAAGCGCGCGCAGTGTTCCCCGTCCGCGCGGATTTGGCAAACCGCGACTTTGCGCTTCTTCCGGCTCAAATATGAATCGCGTGCCCGTAGGCCACGCCCGTCGCCTCATGCACGGCCTCGCTGAGCGTGGGGTGGGCGTGGATGGTGGCTTCGATCTCGTCCTTCGTGAGTTCGCCCGTGATGGCGAGGCCCATCTCGGCGATCATCTCGGTGGCCTCGGGGCCGATGATGTGCGCGCCGAGGACTTCGCCGTGCGGATCGCCGTACAGGATTTTCACAAAGCCCTCGATCTCGCCGATCGCACGGGCCTTGCCGCTGGCCATGAACGGGAACTTGCCGACCTTGAACTTGAGCCCCTTTTCCTTCGCCGCCCGCTCGGTGAGGCCGACGCTGGCGACCTGCGGGTGGCAGTAGGTGCAGCCGGGGAAGACCGTGACTTTCCTCGGCTTGTGCCCGGCGACGAACATCCCGTCCACCGCCTGCACGGCCTCGAAGCTCGCCACGTGTGCGAGCCACGGCGGCCCGATGATGTCGCCCGCCGCAAATACACCGGGTGCGGGCGTCTCGTAGCGGTCGTTCGTGGCGATGTAGCCGCGGTCACCGAGCATTTTCTTTTCCGAAAAGAGTGCGCCACCCGGCAGCAACGGCGCCACACCGATGGCGACGAGGCATACCTCAGCCTCGAGCACCTGCTCCTTGCCGTCGGCGCCCGCGACGGTGATTCGCACGCCGTCCGCGGTCGTCTCCGTTTTGGTCGTCTTCGTGTTCGTGAGCATCGTGATGCCCTGCTTCACGAACGCCTTCTCGAGCGCCTGCGAGACCTCCGTGTCCTCGACTGGCAGGGCGTTCGGCAGCATCTCGACGACGGTCACTTTTGTCCCGAAGGCGTTGAAAAAATACGCGAACTCCACGCCGATCGCGCCCGCGCCGATGACGATCATCGAGGCCGGCTGCTTCTCCAGAATCATCGCCTCGCGGCTGCCGATCACCTTCCTGCCATCAAACGGAAATCCCGGCATCGGGCGCGACACGCAGCCGGTGCTCACGAGCACCTTGGGCGCGGTGTGCGTTTCCGTTTTTCCATCGGCGGATTTCACGGTGACCGTGCCGGCCTTGTCCATCGAGGCCTCGCCGCGGAGGTAGTCCACCTTGTTCTTCTTGAAGAGGAACTCGATGCCGCCCGCGTTCTTGTCGCTCACGTCGCGCGAGCGCTTGATCACCTTGCTCCAGTCGTAATCGAGCCCCGTGAATGAGAGCCCAAACTCCGCGGCGCGATGCTTCATGAGGTGGTAAAGCTCGGCGTTGCGGAGGAGCGATTTCGTCGGGATGCAGCCCCAGTTCAGACACGTGCCGCCCGCGCGTTCCTTCTCGACGCACGCCACTTTCTTGCCGAGTTGCGCCGCGCGGATCGCGCCAACGTAGCCTGCCGGTCCGCCGCCGATAACAATGAGGTCGTATGCTGCCATGTGAGTAGTTGAGTGATGAAATTCCAGAGCAGCGATGGACGCCGCGAAAAAGGGCGCGCAGATTCAGCGGGAGGACTCGGGGCGTCAACGGGGAAGTGACCCGCGGGCGCATGTCAGTTTCTGGCAGCTTGCTCTCTTGCTCTTGCTCAGTTGCGCTGAGGTGCAAGAGCACGAGCATGAGGTGCGAACTTCCGCCCGCAGCGGTGATCAAAAACTGAGATGCGGAGATGCGCCCGGCCCCGACTTTCAACTTCCTTTCCTCCGGCCATCCGATATTCCGTCCCGGCTCGGCGGGAGGCCGCCTGTTCGCAACCACAACCGCCCTTTTATGTCCCAATCCGATTCCACAGCCCGCAGCGTCGTCATGCGACTCTCCGTCATGATGTTTCTCCAATTCTTCGTCTGGGGTGCGTGGTTCGCGACGATGGGCGGATGCCTGGCGAACCATCAGCTCGGATCCATTATCGGGGCCGCCTACGGCTCGCAGCCGATCGCCGCCATCCTCGCGCCGCTGCTGCTGGGGCTGATCGCCGACCGCTTTTTCGCCTCGGAGCGGGTGCTGGGGCTCCTTCATCTCATGGGCGGGGCGATCATGCTGATGATACCGGGAAAAATCAGCGAGTTCGCCGGGCTGCCCGCCGCGGAGCAGGGTGCGGCTGCCCAGGCCATCGTGAATCTGTTCAACTTTCACATGCTTTGCTACATGCCGACGATGGGGCTGACCAATTCCATCGCGTTCACGCACATCCCGGATCAGAGCAAATTTCCAAGAATCCGCGTGCTGGGCACGATCGGGTGGATCGTCGCAGGGTGGATTCTCGCCTCGATGGGAGCCTCGACGAAGACGACCATTTTCTACCTCGCCGGCGCAGCCGGGGTGGTCATGGGGTCTTTTTCGTTCCTGCTGCCCCACACGCCGCCGCCCGCCAGGGGCAAGCCCATCAATCTGGCGGCGATCTTCATGGTGGACGCGTTCAAACTGCTGGGAAGGCCCGCGTTCCTGATCTTCATCATCTGCTCCACCCTCGTGTGCATCCCGCTGGCCTATTATTACGCGTTCGCGTCCGTCTATCTTCCCGAGGTGGGCTTCGACAAGGACCGCGTCAGCTTCCTCATGACCTTCGGGCAGATCTCGGAGATTTTCTTCATGGTCCTGATTCCGTTTTTCTTCCGCCGGCTCGGTGTGAAATGGATGCTCGCCGTCGGCATCGCCTGCTGGGTCGCGCGCTACGCGCTGTTCGCCATGAGCGCGCCCGACCATGTCAAGTGGATGGCCTTGACCGCAGTGACACTGCACGGGGTGTGTTACGACTTCTTTTTCGTGACCGGCTATATGTACACCGACCGCGTGGCTTCCGCCCAGATCCGCAACCAGGCGCAGTCGCTGGTGGTGTTTTTCACATTGGGGATCGGGATGTTTTTTGGCTTTGGGCTGGCCGGAGAAAAATACGGCAAGCTTTTCCCGAGTCCCAACGCCGCGCCACCCGGAGACCCGGTCGGCGTGATTGCCCATATCCAGGCTGCACTGAACAAAGCCGTGTCGGCTTTCGGAGCCGGCGTGGATTCCCTGACTGCCGGCCTGCTCTCGTCATTCAAGAACCCGTGGCAGCAGTTCTGGATTCTGCCCTGCCTGATCGCAGGCGTGGTGCTGGTGCTGTTTGTGGTCAGCTTCCGGGACAAGGAAGACAAGCCGGCCGACGAGCCGTAGCCACCGGCCTGCAAACAAGGCAATGGCCTTCCGTCCGCCGTCCCGCTCGCGCCCCGAAGATGAGGCTTCGCGATGCCCGAATGGATGGAAACAAGGGTTCTCGCACAGAGCCACAAAGAAATGGAAACACAGCCGGTCTCTCCTGCCGGGTGATGTCCGCACTCCACCCCAGCTTCACTGCTTTGTGCCTTCGCGCCTTTGTGCGAGTTCCCATTCACGATTCCAGGTTCAGTGGAGAAACTGGCGTCAGGCAGCAAAAATTGACGGGAGCGCTCCGGTGAAACCGTCACCGAACAGAGAGACGCCTCGCCTTTCCCGCTCCAAAGACCGCCGATCCCGAGCCGGAGCAATAAGCGTTTTCACCCGAACGACAACCGACACGGCGAATGTTTCGTTTGAAGATGACGCGGTGTCCGGCAGGCTCCCGTCGAATCAGTCGTCCCTGCACTTGTGGCTGCGGCCCGGGGTCGTGTATGGTGAGCGGTTCGATGTCACTCAATCCACTTTCAGATGAGCAAAGCCGCGCAGCAGATGCGTGGTTGCGCGGTTTGGGCAAGGCGACGGTGGAGCGGGGGACGGCGCTTTTTCGAAAGTCAGCGGTGTTCAATGTGACGAACTCCGGAAAAAATGGCATCCGCGCATCCGTGCAGGGCGGGCAGCGATATTCGACGAAACTGGACTTCATTGACGGCGAATGGTGGGGCGCATGCACGTGCCCGGTGGTCGTGGATTGCAAACATTGCTGCGCGACGATGCTGAGGGCGCTGACGCTCCTGGAGCTGGGCGAGGTGAAGCCTCAGCCGGCCTCGGAACCGGAGAAGCAGCCCGAGAAAAAGGAGAAGAAGCCGAAGGCTGAGACTTTCGCCGATCTGCTCGCGACCAAGGCCGGGCGCGAGCTTTCGAAGCAGGAGAAAGCCGGGGCACTCATTGTGGATGAGCTTTTCCGCTCCCGCGAGATGTCGCTCGTGGCAAAGGGGCGGCTGGACGCGCTCTCAACGCTCGGGAAGACGGGTCACTGGATGTGGGAGACGGTGCGCATCTGGCCTGCGCCGCCGCACTCGCCCTGGCAGGCGTGGCTGTACGCAGCCAATTATCTGCGCTGTGAAAAGCTGACTCCGCTCCCGGCTTTCGATGAAGCGACGGACTGGGCTGAAGTGGACGCGCTCGTGGCGGAATGGGAGCGCAGTGACAGCGTGGAAAAGTGGCGGAACTGGCTCTCAAGCGCGGGACAGGTGACGAATGATCCGCGGGTGCATGATCTGCGGGTGTGCGTGGCGACGGATCGTGTGCTGCTGGAGTGGCGGAAAAATCAAACCGGCGACTTCAAGGAGTTGAGCTACCGCACCTTTTTGCAGATCGCCTCCGGAGCCTACGACGGGAAGGTGCCTGTCGCGGCGCCGTCGCTGCCTGTCTGGAATGCGTTTCACACGGGGTACGGGAGCCAGGTCGAGCATCGCTTCAGCTCACGCGATGCGATCCGCATCCTGAACCTGATCCTTCGCCGCGAGGATTCGCGCGGCCTGGTGGTTGGCCTGGGCGGTGAGCCGCTTCGATTCGCGACCGAACCACTCGTGTGGCACACGGATGTGCGGGAGGGCACGCGCATTGATTACCGGCTCGCACTGGTGCTGCCCGATGGCTCCTCGCCGCCGCGGCCGCTCATCGTGCTCGATGGCGAACCTTCGCTTTACGTCACGCGCGACACGGTATTCACCGGGCCACCACTTGGCGGACTGACAGTATTCGAGAAGCCGATCCTCATCCCCGCGGAGGCGATGGAGACGAGGGGCGGCGCCGCGTTGCTCGGGCGGCTGAAGATCGAGCCGCCGGCGCGGCTCAAGGGTCGGTTTCGCACGGTGCGATTGCGGCCTGTCTTCCAGTGCGTCCTGGAAAAAAACGCATGGGGCGATGCGGAGACGCTGAGGATCCGGGTGCATGCAGGCGGACCGAACGGCGAACTCGGGGAGGTGTACGCGCGCGACGGCTGGATCCCGGCGGAGCCGCACATGGACGGGCCGCAGGGGGATGGCGCGATCCTTGTCGGCGACCGTTCGGCGCTGGGCTGCGTGCCGGAGATGCTCGCCGGGCTGAAGCTGAACTGGACGGAGTTCAGCGACAATGCGTGGCAGCGCAAAGTCACGGGAAAATTCCCCGAGCTCTTCTCCGAATGGCTGCAGGCGCTCCCGGCCGAGGCGGTGGTGGAACTCGACACGGTGCTCGCGTCTCTGCGCGATCCAAGCGTGGTCGCGCGCGTGACGCTCGATGTCGAGGAGAGCGGAATTGACTGGTTCGACATCCGCGTCGCCCTCGATGTCGAGGACACGACTCTGAGCAAGGCGGAACTCAAGGCCCTGCTGGATGCGAAGGGCGGCTTCGTGCGGCTCGGGGCGAAGGGCTGGCGCAAACTCGCCTTTTCACTCAGCGAGGAGGACGAGGCACAGCTTGCCGAACTGGGGTTGAGCGCGCGTGAATTCAGCGGCGAACCGCAACGCCTCCACGCGCTGCAACTCGCCGGCAGGAGTGCCGCGAAAAAAATGATCGGCGAGGAGCACGCGCGCACCGTCGAGCGCCGCGCGGAGGAAATCCGCACGCGCGTCCAGCCGCCCCTGCCCGCCGGCATTCGCGCGGAATTGCGGCCCTACCAGCTCTCGGGCTTCCACTTTCTCGCCTACCTCTCGGAGAACCGCTTCGGCGGCATCCTTGCCGACGACATGGGCCTTGGCAAAACGCTGCAGACGCTTGCGTGGCTGCTCTGGCTCCGTTCGGAAAATGGCGTGCAGCACCCGTCCCTCGTCGTCTGTCCAAAAAGCGTCACCGACAACTGGCAAAACGAAGCAGCCCGGTTCGCGCCGGAACTCGTCGTGCGAATCCTCCCCACGGGCGCGAACGCCACCATGCTCGCCGAAGCCCGTGCCGAGGCCGCCCTCGTCGTCGTGAACTACGCGCAGCTCCGCATCCTCGCCGCCGAGATCGGCGCCGTGCCATGGGGTGCGGTCATCCTCGACGAAGCGCAGGCGATCAAGAACCCCGCGAGCAGCACTGCAAGGGTGGCGTGGTCGCTGAAGGCCGGGCACCGCCTCGCGCTCAGCGGCACGCCCATCGAGAACCGGCTGCTCGATCTGTGGAGCATCATGCAGTTTGCCATGCCGGGCGTGCTCGGCACCCGCGCCGCATTTGGAAAAACGTACGACCAGCGCGGCGATCCGTTCGCCCGGCGAAGGCTCGCGGCGCGGGTGCGCCCGTTTGTCATCCGCCGCACGAAATCCGAGGTGGCGAAGGATCTGCCCGCGCGCATCGAGGAGGATTTGTTCTGCGAACTCGAAGGGCCGCAATCCACGCTCTATCGCGCCGAGTTGAAGCGCGCCCGCGCCGCGCTGCTCAAGCTGGGCACCAAGGCGGAACTCGATTCGCAGCGTTTCCACATCCTCTCCTCCCTCCTGCGCCTCCGGCAGATCTGCTGCCACCCGGCGCTCATCGGTGCTTCAAAAAAGCGGAAGGCCGCCGCCGTTGAATCCGGCGACGCTGATCCCGCTCCCGACAGCGCGAAGCTCGCCGCGCTGCTCGACATCCTCGAGCCGCTGGTCGCCGAGGGGCACAAGGTCCTCGTCTTTTCCCAGTTCGTCGAAATGCTCTCCCTCATCCGCGCCGAGATCGCCGCGCGCGAGTGGCCGCACTTCGTCCTCACCGGCGAAACCGAGGATCGCGGCCCTCTCGTCGCCAGTTTTCAGGATCACGAAGGCTCCGCCGTGTTCCTCATCAGCCTTCGCGCCGGCGGCTTCGGCCTGAACCTCACCGCCGCGAGCTACGTCGTCCTTTTCGACCCGTGGTGGAATCCCGCGGTGGAAAACCAGGCCATTGATCGCACCCACCGCATCGGCCAGGTGAACCAGGTCATCGCCTACCGCCTGATCGTGAAGAGCAGCATCGAGGAGAAAATCCGCGCGCTGCAAAAACAAAAAAGCGCGATGGCCGGCGACATCCTCGGCGAGGAGAGCTTTGGCCGCGCGCTCTCGCTGGAGGATTTCCAGTTCCTCTTCGGCGAGTAGCGCCAGCCGCCCGGATCAGCCTGGCCCCTCGGTGGTCACTTCCCCGCCTTCGCTCAGCGCCTGCTCGAATGCCCTCCACGCGAGCATCGCGCATTTGACCCGCTGCGGGAATTTGCGGACGCCGCGGAGCAGCACGGCATCGCCCAGCCCGGTGGTGTCCGGCTCGGTGTCGGAGGTCACCAATGTCTTGAAATTCCCAAGCAGCCGCCCGGCTTCGGCGCGGGGTTTCGATTTCAACTTCATCGTCATGATGGATGCGCTCGCCTGGCTGATCGCACATCCGCTGCCCGTGAATTTGATGTCCTCGACGCCACCGTCGGCGGAAAATTTCACATGCAGCGCGATCTCGTCGCCGCACGAGGGGTTGTCGCCGTGGACGTGGACGGCGCCGGCAATCTCGCCGTAGTTCCGCGGGCGCTTCGAGTGGTCGAGGATGACCTGCTGGTAGAGATCTTCGAGGTCGTCGTTCATCGGTCGAAAAATTTGCGCGCGTCGCGGAGGATGGCGGCGGCGCGCTCCACCTCATCCATCGTGTTGTAAAAGTAGAAGCTCGCGCGCGTGGTGCCGGGCAGGCGGAGCTTGCGCATGAGCGGCTGGTTGCAATGGTGGCCGCCGCGCAGCGCGAGGCCATGCTGGTTTGCGTAGGTGGTGAGATCGTGCGGATGCGCCCATTCCGCGTGAAATGAGACGAGCGCGCCGCGGGCGCCGGACGGGCCGAGG
>CAMAUI010000100.1 GCA_945861385.1 Prosthecobacter debontii | reverse complement strand
GCCGACCTTCGCTACGCTCCGGTCGGCGCTGCGCGCCAAAAATCGGAAGGTTCTCGCCGTCCAAAGATCCTGTCCGGTTTTGCTCCAACAATTATGTCCGGTTTTGCTCCAACCCCGACACCTCAGACTCCGCCAGGTGCTGGCTCAGTTTGAAATCATCCGTCTTTGTCTTGCTCATGCTCCTGCTCGAATGGCGGGGGTTTTCAGAGCAGGAGCAGGAGCATGACAAAGAGTAAGGACTGGCATGCCGCAAATTGAGCCACTACCCTCCGCCAGGAAACGCAGCCGGGGTGGGATGGAAGGCATCCTGCGAAGCAGGGGCGGAATGGAGGCTCAGCGAACGCGGTCGAGCAGAATTGTTTTCGACCCGCCGATGGCCGCCTCCCACGCGATGACCGCCGATTCCGGGCCGTTCACGATGCTGGCGGCGGCGGCGTTTTCGGCGAAGCGGGCGGGCGCTTCGGTGCCGCGCTGGAGCATCAGCGCGCCGTTGGCTTCCCACAGCACGAGCGGGGTGCCGCCCGCGAAGGCTGCGACGGGTTGCGCGGCATTGGCGGCGATCTGTTTTTCCTGCGAGGCTGGTTCGCTGGCGAAAACGGTGCGCTCGCGCCGCCATACCGCGAGCCACCCGCCACCCGGCGCTGCGGCGAGGCCTCCGCCGTCCATGGGGCAGGCATTCAGCCGCCAGGTGCCGGTGCCGAGTTTTTGCGCGGGGGAAAAGGTGCGCCCGTCGCGGCTGGTGGCCAGATAGAGGTCGCGCGAACCGCCGAGCCAGTTGCGCCACATCGCGGCGACTTCGCCGGCTGGCGAGATGGCGACAGCAGGAGCGCAGCATTCGCAGATGCGGCCGTCGGGCGATTGGTAGATGGAAAAATCGCCCGTCCAAGTCGCCCCGCCATCGCGCGAGACACGGCACCACGGCTCCGTGCCCTTGCCGCGCATGTCGAGCCAGACGGCGGCGACAAGGCCGCGCCCGTTGCCCGCGACCGCCTGCAATCCCTCGCGCGCGGATTTCGGCACGGTGTTGAGATGCGCGCCTTCCTTCCATGTCCTGCCGGTGTCCGCGGAAGTCCATGCATGGACATTCCCATCCGCGTGGGAAATGGCGGTGACGAGCACGAGCTTGTCCGTCGCTGTGACACGCGGTCCGCGGCGCATCTTCAGCGCGAGCTTCTCGAGTTCGCCGATTATCACCGGCGCGGAAAACACGCGCCCGTCCGCCGACGTCGTGTGGAAGACAGCGTTGTCTTTTCCAAAGACCACATGGATGCGCCCCGACGGTGCGACCGCGACCTGCGGCTGCAAAGCGCCGCGCATTTCGGGAGGGAGAACTTCGACGGGCGCGGCGGTGAGCGTCGAGGCGATGGCGATAAAGGAGAGAAGGCGAGTGAGCATGGCGGCGATGAAATCAGGCGCTCAGTGCGCGGGCAAAGGATTCAATCCCGAAGGCCGCGCTTTTCAAAGTCGGGAACGCTTTCCGCCTGTGGGACGCCCGGTCGCCGCGGTCAAAGCTGGATCCTGCGATGACAAAATCGCTCGAAGGCCCGCCCGAGGGCGTCGGCGCGAAATACTGCTGGAGCGGCAACAACGAAGTCAGCGCGCAGGGTGCGCGAGACGAGGGGATCCACGCTGCTGTGTTCGCTCCCGGTTTGGACGAGGGAAGCGAGGATGGATTGATTATTCATTCGCAGCAGTCGCGGAATTACAGGCCGAGTTCCTTTGCAGCGTCGCGCAAGGAGGTGCCGGGCTTGCCGGCGTTGCGCTTTTTTGCGGCGGCGAGTTCGCGACGGTCTTCGAGGTCTTCGAGCGTGGCCTTCAATTCGCGCAGCACCGCTTTACCACGGCGGATTTGCTTTTCGATGTCCGTGGCGGCGGCGGGCTTGGTTTTGAGTGTGGTGCTCATCGGTAAATGTCTTTTCGGTTGCCGACAGCATAGACGGTCACGGTGCGGCCTTCGAGTTCAAAGATGACCCGGTAGTTGCCCACGCGCAGGCGGTATTCGTTTCGGGAGCCTTTCAGTTTCTTCACGTCACCGGTGAGGTCTTCCTCCAGCAGGAAAAGCTTGTGCCCGATCTCCCGGCGCAGCGCCAGCGGCAGGGCGTGGAGCGCGGCTTTTACTTCATCAGTGAGGATGACGGTGTAACGCACGGGTGCGGTTTAGTAGCTTTGTGATTGGGAAGCAGGGTGGAGTTCATTTCGATGCTGAGCATCATGGCGCGGGAATCATCGGCGAGGACTCGCGTAGCGGCAACACTTCGATGCCGCTTACGCGGGCCAGTGCAAAGTGGTGGAGGTTGTGGGTGCCCCGTCGAGCGATACAAAACGCAGGCGCAGTGCGTTGGCGATGACGGAGACGGAGCTGAGGCTCATGGCGGCGCCGGCGATGATGGGGCTGAGCAGCAGGCCGAATGCGGGGTAGAGCGCGCCGGCGGCGAGGGGGATGCCGAGGGCGTTGTAGAGGAAGGCGAAGGCGAGGTTTTGCCGGATGTTGCGCATGAGCGCGCGGCTGAGGCGCACGGCGCGGACGAGGCCACGGAGATCCCCGCGGAGGAGGGTGATGCCTGCGCTTTCCATCGCCACGTCGGTGCCGGTGCCCATTGCGATGCCCACGTCGGCGGCGGCGAGGGCGGGGGCGTCGTTGATGCCGTCGCCGGCCATGGCGACGCGCGCGCCTTTGCGGCGGATGTCGCGGATAATGTCGTGTTTGTCGGCGGCGCTGGCTTCGGCGGTGACTTCATCAATGCCGAGCTGCGATGCGATGTGCCTGGCTGTGGCGGCGCTGTCGCCGGTGAGCATGAGGATGCGCAGGCCGAGTGCGTGCAGTTCGCGGATGGCTGCGAGCGTGGTGGTTTTGATGGGATCGGCGAGGATGAACATGCCGGCCGGCCTGCCATCCACGGCGACGAAGATGGCGCTCCTGCCTTCGCGCTGGCTGGCGACGGCGGTGGATTCGAGTTCTTCAAGACCCGCGATGCCTTCGCCGCGGAGAAAGCCGGGTTTTCCGACGAGCACGGTGCGGCCTGCGACGGTGCCCGCGACGCCGGCGGCGGTGACGGAGCGAAAGTCGCGCACGTTTTCCAGCGCGAGGCCCTTTTCCTTTGCGCTCGCGACGACGGCGGCGGCGAGCGGGTGCTCGCTGCTCTGCTCCAGTGACGCTGCAAGCCGGAGCAGCCCGGCGGGGTCGAAACCGGCGAGCATGTGCGAATCCACGACGCGCGGCCTGCCCTCGGTGAGCGTGCCGGTTTTGTCCACGACGAGCGTGTTCACCTTCTCCAATCGCTCCAGCGCCTCCGCGTTTTTCACCAGCACGCCGGTCTGCGCGCCGCGCCCGATGCCGACCATGATGCTCATGGGCGTGGCGAGCCCGAGGGCGCACGGGCAGGCGATGATGAGCACGGCGACGGCGTTCACGAGCGCGTGTGCGAGGCGCGGCTCCGGGCCGAGGAAAAACCACAGCGCCGCCGTGAGCACGGCGATGCCCAGCACGGCGGGCACAAACCAGCCCGCCACGCGATCCGCCAGCGCCGCGATGGGCGCGCGGCTGCGCTGCGCCTGGGCGACCATCTGCACGATGCGCGCGAGCATCGTCGCGCCACCGACGCGCTCCGCGCGCATGAGGAACGCGCCGGTGCCGTTGATCGTGCCGCCGGTCACCTCGTCGCCCGGCGTTTTCGCCACGGGCATGGGCTCGCCGGTCAGCATGGATTCATCCACGCTCGAACGGCCCTCGATGAGCGTGCCATCCACGGGCACCTTTTCGCCGGGCCGCACACGGAGCGTGGCACCGACGGTCACGGAATCGAGCGGCACTTCGCGTTCCGCGCCGTTCTCCAAGATGCGCGCCGTCGGCGGTGCGAGATCGAGCAGCGCACGAATCGCACTGCCCGTCCGTGCCCGTGCGCGCAGATCGATCACCTGCCCCACGAGCACCAGCACGACGATCACCGCCGCTGCCTCGAAATAAACGCCCACGCCGCCCATCGTGTGCATCGCAGCCGGAAAGAATCCCGGCGCGAGCATCGCCACCGCGCTGTATGCGAAAGCAGCGCCGACGCCGAGCGCGATGAGCGTGAACATATTGAAGCGCCCCGACCGGAGCGACCGCGCGCCGCGCACAAAGAACGGCCATCCCGCCCACAGCACCACCGGCGTCGTGAGCGCAAACTGCACCCATCGCGAAGCGCCGCCCATGAGCCAGTGGGGTGCGCCGGGAAAAAGATGCGCCATCGCCAGAATGAACACCGGCAGCGCGAGCAGCGCGCCAATCCACATCCGCCGTGTCATGTCGCACAATTCGCCGTCGTCCTCCGGCCCGGCGGGGAACGTGGGATTGCGCTCGAGCGCCATGCCGCATTTCGGGCAGGCGCCGGGCCTGTCCGACTCCACTCCGGGGCACATCGGGCAAAAGAATTTCGCTGCCACGGATGGCTTCACGCCGTGGTGATGATGTCCGTGCGTGCAGGAATCATCCTCATCCGCCGGTTCGGGCGCGGGAGTATTTCCACCGCAGCAGGGATGTTGGTCGTTCATGTCAGCGTGAGGATGATCCCTTTCCCCGCCCATCTCCGCTCCAGTCTCACTTCTGCGCGGCGGTGATCTTGGACTGGATTTTTTCCGGCGTTTCGGGCTCCAGTTTTAGCGCGCGCTCCCAGTACTTGATGGCGTTGGGCTTGTCTCCGAGGCGCTCATACGCATCAGCCAGGTGATCGTAAACAACGGAGTCCTCCTCCTTGAGCGCGTTGACAGCATTGTGGAGTTCGCGTTTCGCGTCCTCAAATTTTCCGACTTTGAAATAATACCAGCCAAGCGAGTCGAGATACGCGCCCTCATTGGGCCGCATCTCCAGGGCCTTGCGGATGAACTTCCCGGCTTCCTCCAGATTGAGGCCGCGCTCGACCCACATGTAGCCGAGGTAGTTGTAAGGCTGGGGCGCATTCGGCTCGATTTCGATGCACTTGCGGAGCTTCTCCTCCGCGAGGTCGAATTTCTTCGCCTGCTCGGCCGCCGCGCCCCACTGAAAGTAAAAATCCTCGTCGAGCACCTCCTCGTTCCGTCCCTTGGCCTCCTGCGCGATCTTGCTGAAAATAGCCAGTGCGTCGTCGTTGCGTTTTGCCTTGGTGAGGATTTGAGCGAGTGCATAGGCGAGTTCGACGCGCTCGGGGAATCGTTTGCGCGCCTTTTCAATCGTCACGAGCGCGTCATCGTGCAGCTTCGCGCGGAGCTGTGCCTCGGCAAGGTTGATGTGATTGCGCGGTTCCGCCGCATCGAGTGCGAGCGACTGCTTGTATTGCTCGATCGCCTTCTCCGGCTGGCCGGTTTGCTCGTAGAGTTCGCCGAGATACTCGAAGAGCGAATTGCCGGACTGGAAAACCGGGTCGCGAACGAGCTGCTCAAGCAAAGGAATCGCCTCGCGGGCTCGGCCGTTGTTTGCAAGGGCGCGGATGTGTTTTTCGCGGAGGTTCCTGGTGGCCTCGTCCCGTATGGGCTGGTTGAGCTTCACTGCGCGGTCATAGAATTCCAGCGCCTTCTTTTCGTCCCGGATGAGCGTGTAAAAATCACCCGTCTGGGCCAGGACAGACGCATCGTCGGGCTTCAGCTCGGCGGCTTTGTGAAATGCAGCCTCCATCCTTCTCTGCTCCGCCTCGCCGGGCTTTGCCCCCGTGTTCGAGAGCAGTGCATCCTTCATCAGGTAACGTCCAAGCTGGAGCCAGAAATCCGCATCCTTCACCTGGCTTTTCAGCACCTTGTCGAGGAGGGCCGCCGCCTTGTTCGCATCCCCGGATTCCTTCAGCAGATCGAGCACTGCGACCCAGGCCGGGAAGTGGGCCGGTGCGACCTCGACAGCCTGCTCGGCCGCCGCCAGCGCGAGATCGGGCTTGTTCAGATTTCGTGCGTAAAGCTGCGATAGGTAGATGCGCGTGCGAGGTTCCGCCGGTGTGGCAGCGATGGAATCCTTCAAAAGACGGATCGCTTCACCGGGTTCGTTGCGCTTGGCCAGTTCGGAGGCGACTTTTACCGCGAGTTCCCCGTTCGCCGGATCCAGCGAGGTGGCTTGCCTCCACGCCTCGAGCGCCTTGTCGGGATCGCCGGCGGCATCCGCGGCCTGTCCACGCGCGAATTCAGCCAGAGCCTTCGCACGGTTCTGGGCGGCGGGGGCGAGTTGCAAATCCGCCTCGGCGACCCGGTACTCGGAGGGCCACACATCCGCGAAACGGGTTCCCGTCCCGGCCGGTGCGGCGAGTTCATTTTTTGCGGGAACAGTCTTCGGAACCGGCTTCACCGTCTTCCTGCCTGTACCTTCAAAGAGGTCATCCCCGTTCGTAGGCGGGGAGGGTTGGGGTTTGTTGTCCGCCTTCGCCGGCTTCGGCGCGGCAGGCAGAAGCCCTGGAGTGATGAGAATCACCACGGCCAGCAGCCCGGACCTCCCTTTTCGCAAAACGCGGCCCACTGCCATCCGGAATCGTCGCATGACGGCGACCTTAGCGCCTAGCTCTTGTAGCGCAAACGCTTCTTGTGGCGGTTGAGTTTCATCCGCTTCTTGCGTTTGTGTCGGTTGATTTTCGATTTTCGGCGCTTCTTGATGGAGCCCATTCGTGTCGTGCTGGTTCGTTGATTAAATTAGAGAGGCGCGGAGGAAAGCAGGGGGCATCATGGGCGGCAAATACTTTCTCAGCGCAAATTCACGCGCAGACCGGTCTGCGTCGTGCGGAGTGGGATCCCGTGGCAGTCTCCCCGCGCAATGAGCTGTATTTTACGCACTGCGAGACTCCCGGGGTTGCCAATCACTTTCCTCCGCATATTCTGCCGCGCATGAAGGTTCACGTATTGCAGATTCCCCTGGACGGTGAGCACTACGAGGGCGAAGTCCCCGGCGCCGTGCTTGGTCTTGATGACGAAAACACCCGCTCCACAGGCTCCATCCGTTACGCACTGGATGTCGGCGTGAGCGACGGTGGCCTTTGGGCGCGCGGCACCCTCTCGGCTCCCGTGGAATGCCGTTGTGTGCGCTGCCTGGAGAAATTTCACCGCACCCTCGACGTGCCCGATTTCGCCTTTCAGGTTGAACTCGAAGGACGCGAGATGGTGGACTTGACAGAGCATATCCGGGAGGACATTCTCCTCGCGCTTCCGGCCCATCCGCACTGTGATTGGGATGGGAAAAAGGCCTGCAAAGCCAATTTTTCCACCAAGCAATCCGTCGCCGAGCCACTCGACGACACACGGGATGCATGGAAGCAACTAGACAAACTGAAACTTTAACTACGAAAACGAAATGGGAGTCCCAAAGCGTAAAAAATCGAAAATGCGTCTCCGCACGCACAAGGCATCGCTCCGCTGGCACGCGCCGCTGCTCAACAAATGCAGCCAGTGCGGCAGCACAGCCCGCAGCCATCGCGCATGCCCCTCCTGCGGCTACTACTCAGGCCGTCAGGTTCTGACCATCGGAGCGTAGCGTCCCGGTTCCAAGGATCTCAACCCAGCCGCCCGTGCTTGTTGCGCGGGCGGCTGAGTTTTTTTTTCCGCCCGCGATCGCGCCATGGAGCGGCGCGGTCTGCAAAGGATGCTCGCAATTCCGGCCGGAAGGTGCGTTTTTCCCACCCAACAGCCATGAGCGATCTCGCCCCGAAGCTTGAACAATTCCGCACCACCTTCCGCCGCATCGCCGGCGAGATGGGAAAACTCATCGTCGGCCAGCACGAGGTCATCGAGGGGGTTCTCGTTGCGTTCTTCGCCGGCGGCCATGTCTTGCTCGAGGGCGTGCCCGGCCTTGGAAAAACCATGCTCGTCCGCACGCTTGGCGAGGCGGTGGACCTTCAGTTCCAGCGTGTGCAATTCACACCCGACCTCATGCCGGCCGACATCATCGGGACGAACATCATCCTCGAGGATGAGCAGGGCCGCCGCACGATGCGGTTTCGCAGCGGCCCGGTCTTCACGAACCTTCTGCTCGCGGATGAGATCAATCGCGCCACGCCAAAAACACAGAGCGCCCTGCTCGAAGCCATGCAGGAGCAGCACGTCACCGTCGGGGGCGTGCGGCATCCGCTCCCGCAGCCTTTCCTCGTCCTCGCCACGCAAAACCCGCTTGAAATGGAGGGCACATACCCGCTCCCCGAGGCGCAGCTCGATCGCTTTCTATTCAAGCTGAAAGTCCTCTACCCCACAGCCGGGGATCTGCACACGATCCTCGACCGCACGACCACCGCAACCGTGCCCGTGATTGGGAAGGTTGCGGGTGATGCGGCCGAATTGCCCGCCCTCCGCGAAGTCGTCCGGCAGGTCCCGATCGCCCGCGAAGTGCAGGATTACGCCGTCCAGCTTGTCCTCGCCACCCATCCCGACCAGCCGGATGCCGGCGCGCTTGCAAAAAAATATGTTCGCTATGGCGCAAGCCCGCGTGGCGCACAGGCGCTGATCCTCGGGGCGAAGATTTTCGCGCTTCTCGATGGTCGCTGCCACGTCGCCAAGGATGATATTTCCAAGGCTGCGCCGGCCGCGCTCCGGCACCGTGTGATCCTCAATTTCGAAGGCGAAGCCGAGGGCCGGACGAGCGACGAAGTGATCCAGGAACTGGTGCTCCGCCAGTCGTGAAGCGCGGCTGGAGCCGGCGGCAACCAGTCAACCGGCGGCGGGCTTCCGGGTGGAGCACTCGACTCGAGTGCCGTTCGCGGCGACTCGCCGCGAACACCTCCGCGCACGTGGGCCACGAAAAGCGCCCCTGAATTTTCGAGAGCCTCCGGGTGCCCACCCGGTCCGTGGTGTTTCCGGCGAGTCGCCGGAAACCGCACCCGAGTCGGGTGCTCCACCCGAAAGGGCCGCGCTTCGCGCGGCGTTCCTGCTGTGTGATCGTATAAATCGTATTATTTCGCAGCGGCGAGCAGTTGATCAATGCCGTCCATGCAGAACTGGCTCCACGTTTCCAGCGTGTCGCGCCGGCGGTGCAATTCGGCGATGGGAAGGAAGCCGGCCCCGGTGATGACGCTCTCGCGTTTGCGCGCCTTGTCCTCCGCGAGGCGGAAGATGTGAACGACTCCGAGGTGGACTTTGCCGACGTCGTTGGAGTCATCGTTGAGGAGCGCGACGATGTGGTTGGTAAAGCTGCTCTCGATGAACATTTCCTCGGCGACTTCGCGCTGCACGGCGGCGTTGTAGGCGTCGTGATCCAGTGAAAAAAGGCCCTCGTCGCCGTCATTCATGTGGCCGCCGATGCCGACGCTGCCTTTGGCAACGAGCCGCTGCTCGCCGCTTTTTTTGCCGCGGACATAATGAAACACAGTGTCGCCGTGAACGATGAGGACATAGGGGATGAGCTGTTTGAGGGAGGGGTTGGTCTCGGCGGGCTCGCGGGGAGTGAAGAAGTTGTTTTCGCGTGAGAGGAGGGCGGGAAGGTAACGCGCTGCGTCGAAGCACAGGCCCTGGAACATGCCCAGTTGTTCGAGCAATGAGCGGCGCACGACGAGGATGTTTTCAGCTTTCATCGGGCGCGGTGTAGTGGCGTGAGGGGCGGTTGGCAAACGTGGCGTCAGCGGGCGGCGAATTTCGCGCGGAGCGCCGAGGCGACGGGGGCTGGGACGAATGCGGCTACGTCGCCGCCGAGACCGGCGACTTCCTTGACGAGGCGCGAGGAGACGTAGCTGTATTCCTCCTTCGGCATGAGGAAGAGCGTCTCGAGCGCGGGTGCGAGGCGGCGGTTCATGAGGGCCATCTGGAACTCCAGCTCGAAGTCGCTCACCGCGCGCAGCCCGCGGATGATGGCGCAAGCCTGCTCGCGCTTTGCGAATTCAACGAGCAGGCCGCTGAAGTGCGTGACGCGCACATTTTTCAAACCGGCCACCGCCGCGCGCAGAAGGGTGACGCGCTCATCGGGCGTGAAGAGGCCCTGCTTCTCGGAATTGTGGGCGACGGCGACGAGCACCTCGTCGAAGACATGCGCCGCACGGGCGAGCACGTCCAGATGGCCGTTGGTGACGGGATCGAAGGAGCCTGCGTAGATGGCGCGTTTCACGGCGCCGGAAGGTGCGCGGTGGCGGCGCGATGGGGAAGCAGAATGTAAATAATGTGCGCATCAGCATGGCCGGTTGTGAGAATAACGCAGAATTTATGGGCCATCCCGCTTGTGGCGGAGTTTTACTGCCATGCCTTTCCGAATTCAATCAGGTCTGCGGGTTCGTCCCAATGCTGGCTCCCGGCAGTACTCACACGCGTTTGGGCCGCCCCTGGCCGAGCAACGTCTGGATGCGACGAAGGTGATGCGCGAGGATGGGTGGATGCGATGCAAGGAGGGGCCGTGGGGGGAGATCGAGTACCGTTTCGTTTACCTCGAGGCATCAACCCACGTGATCCAGAGCATCCGTCTGCCAGGCTCGGAGACACGCTGGGAATTCCCCGGGATGTCGCCGGCCCAGGTGTGTGCCTTCCTTGAGAAGTGCGGGGTGCCAGGGGAATGGATCGCAGCGTGGAGCTCGCCGGGCAGGATGGCGGAGCAGGGTGGCGTTACCCAGATGCTGCCTGTGAACGACCACGTCGAAAATTTATCTCCGTCGGTACGCGTGGAGATTTTCCGTGAACTCGCGAGGCACGAGGAAAATCCGTTCCACTTTTATCCGGTGGTCATCGCGGGAGGAGACAACGCGGGGTTTTTCCGTGATGCAGGTATCCGCGGCGACATCGTGCGGCGGCTCGAAAGGATGTGCTATCACCGGGGCGGGGCTGTGTGTTTCTCCGATGTGCAGGTGTTGATCGCCTGTGCGGAGAATGAATTGGAGGCCCGGCGCTTTTACAAATTATGCACCCGGACGCGAGCGATCATCGCGCGCCTCAATGTTACTCCCGCGACGGATATCGCCGCACTCGCCCGCTACTGGTCGGTGTCGCACCGGACGGATGACATCGTGCCGCTGCTTCAGAGTGTCGCGGAGATTCCGTCAAGCCTGGACCTGATCCACATGCTTCCGCCACTCGCGCGAAAATGCCTGAACAGCTACCCGTCGCTCGAGATGGGAATTCGTGGACGGATGCCGGACTGCCATTGGACCTCGCTCAATTTTTTCAACCACGAGCCGCACGAGATCTATCTCGATCTGCGACTGACATCGAGTTACATCGAACAGAACTTCGAGGAAGCAGAGCGGCCGTGGAGACTTGGGGATGTGTTCCTCTTCGTGTCGGATGACGGAACGCAGGCGATGCACAGTTGCGTGTTCATCGCGGACGATATCGTTTTCACGAAGAATGGAGGGGCGGCAACGAGGCCGTGGACGCTCAGCCGCTTGAAGGATCTCGAGGAGATTTATCAGGTGGGCACGGGATTCCAGATCAAGCCGATGCGGCGCAAGCGGGCACTTGAGGGCGCTGATAGTCCGACGAGGGCTTGAATCTTTCCCCGGCAACGCGCAAACGGGCGTGATGAAATCCACGATCATCGCCCTTCTTGCATCCGTCATCAGCATTCATGCCGTCGCGCCCGGCCAGCCGGTCCGGCTGTGGGAGGGCGATGCGCCCGGTGCGCTGGGCACTGCGGATCACGATACCCCGACGCTCACGCCCTTCCTTGCAGCGAGGGAAAAGGCGAGCGGTGCAGCGATTGTGATCTGCCCCGGTGGCGGGTACGGCGGGCTGGCAGGGCATGAGGGCGCGGGCTACGCGGAATATTTGTCGGAGCAGGGGATTTCGTGTTTTGTCCTGAAGTACCGCCTCGGCAGCAGAGGCTACAGGCACCCGGTGATGCTCGGCGATGCGCAGAGGGCGATCCGCACCGTGCGCGCGAACGCGGAGAAGTGGGGCGTGGACGCGAAGCGTGTGGGAATCATGGGAAGCAGCGCGGGCGGTCATCTCGCGAGCACTGCGGTGACGCACTTCGACGCGGGCTCCGCGGACTCCCAGGATCCCGTGGAAAAGCAGAGCTGCCGCCCGGATTTCGGCATCCTGTGCTACGCGGTGATCAGCATGGAGGACGGTGTGACGCATGGCGGATCGAAGAACAATCTGCTCGGCAAAAACCCCGATCCAAAGCTCGTCGAACTGCTTTCAAACGAGAAGCAGGTCACGAAGGACACGCCGCCGTGCTTTGTGTGGAGCACCATGGAGGATCAGGCGGTGCGGGTGGAGAACAGCCTGCAGTTCGTCGCCGCGCTTCAGCGTGCGAAAGTCGCGTACGACTTTCACGTTTACCAAAAGGGACCGCACGGGATCGGCCTCAGCAGCGGGCGCAACGGCGTCCCGGCCGGCGATGTGCATCCGTGGGGGAAGGATCTCCTTTTCTGGTTCCGCATCAATGGGTGGCTGAAGTAGTTTCCGCACCGTTTTCACAACCAAAACCGAATCACGACCATGCCGAATCCCTGGACAGGAAAAGGAAATCCATACACCCGCAACGAGGTGCGCGAGCGCCTCATGGCGACGATCAAGAAAGGCAGTGCCATCATCGCAGGCGGCGCCGGCACGGGCATCAGCGCGAAGTTCATCGAGCGGGGCGGCGCGGATCTCATCATCATCTATAATAGCGGGCGTTTCCGCATGATGGGCCACGGCTCGACCGCCGGCATGATGGCCTATGGCGACGCCAATGCCATCGCGATGGAGATCGGCGAATACGAAGTCCTTCCCGTCGTCGAGGAAGTGCCCGTCATCTGCGGCGTCCACGCCACCGACCCGCGCCGCCGCATGTGGCACTGGCTCGGGAAGGTGAAGGAGATGGGTTTCAGCGGCGTGAATAATTTCCCCACTCACACGATCGTGGATGGCCACTTCCGTGGCGTGCTCGAAGAGACGGGCATGAGCGTGAAGAAGGAATTCGAGATGGTGGCCCTTGCACGGCGGATGGATCTTTTCTCCGTCGTGTACGTCGGCTCGCCCGAGGAGTCCGCCGAGATGGCGAAAGCAGGGGCGGATGCGATCATCGCCCACGTCGGCACCACGATCGGCGGCAGCATCGGTGTGAAAAAAGCGGTCGTCTCGTGGGATCACACCATCCAGCGCACGCAGGAGATCATTGATGCCGCCACGCGCGTGCGAAAGGACATCTTCTTTCTCTGCCACGGCGGCCCGATCAATACGCCCGCCGACGCGGATCGCGTGATGAAAGCCACGGACGCCGTCGGCTTCGTCGGCGCCACGAGCCTCGAACGCATGGGCATCGAGGAATCGCTGACCAGCCTCACGCGGGAATTCAAGAAACTGAAGGCGCCCGCTGCGAAGAAATTTGCAAAACGGAAGTAGGCTATCGCCGGAGGACGACAGGATCGGACCACACTCCGCTCCCTTCAGTGCCCTCCACGCGCAGCGTCACCGTGGCGGCCTGCGGGAGGACGACCCGCACGGTTTGCGGTGGCGTTCCGGGGGCCAGCGGGTTTGAGCGGAACACCGCATTGGCGTCCGCAAACACTGTAAAAATGAGCTTCTCCGTGCCCGCTGCCTCAGCGGACGGGGAAATGCGCGCCACAAATGTGCCGCCTCCGGTCTGGAGTTCCCAAGTCACCGTGGATCCCGCGCGAAACTCGAGCCCGCGGGCGGATTTCGCGGGCGTCATCGCGTTGTCGCCACCCGTGATGCGCGCGGGCTTCAGTGAAGTGAGGGCCAAATAGCGTGTCGGGTGGACGCGGATCTCCACAAGGTCGGCCATCGCGATCTTGAGGCCGTCGTAGCGCGGATGCCGCAGAATCACGCCGGTCGCGTCCCGTGCGATCACGTCCAGTGCGGGGAAGCGGCTGCCATCCTTGGTCACCACTTCATACGCCGATGGCTGCGCCTTGAACGGTCGCAGGATTATTGCCAGGAAGTCCTTCTCCGTTGCTTGGAAAGTGCGCGGGCCGAACTCCGGGTTCACGATTCTTGCGGACTGCGCATCGCAAGACTTCACCGCGCCCTCGAAAAAATCACCGCCCTTCAACAGCGCGCCCATTTTGCCGGGAGGGACATCCGCGCCGAGCGCCGCGGCGAAGGGCTGGAACACGGCCCACGCCACATCCGCCGCCACGATGCGCATGCCGCGCACCGTGACCGTGTCGCTCGAGAGCGTCGTGAAAGCGCCGGCAATCTGCGTGCCGTCGGTGAGCACGATCCCCGGTTGAAACTCCTCCGCCACGCCATCGGCAAACCGCGCAC
Organism: Prosthecobacter debontii; assembly: GCA_945861385.1. Lineage (GTDB taxonomy): Bacteria > Verrucomicrobiota > Verrucomicrobiia > Chthoniobacterales > Chthoniobacteraceae > SXWH01. The sequence goes on along the minus strand of CAMAUI010000100.1, from coordinate 1,425 downwards.
TCAGCACCGTGCGCAACTCCACCTTCACCGATCCTGCCCCGCGCACCAGGATTCCGGTGCCGTCAAACGAAACGGTCCCCTCGTGGGCGGCGCCATCGAGCAGCACCACCGAACCTGCCATCGCCGAAAAGGCAAAGCCCGCTGCCGCCAGCATGCACGCGATCCACCTCATCGCTGATAGAGCGGGATGTAGTGCCACGGCATTGCGAGGATGGTCGTGAAGCATGCCGTCGCATAAACGGGCCCGATCTGGCCGTCCTCCCAGTAGTACTTGTCGCCATCACGTTTCACCGTCGGGATGATGGACTGTTTCATGAAATCGTACCAGCGCCTCCACGTCTCGCCCCCGATCATGTACTGGGCTGGCCCCGCGTAGTTCGAGCCATAGGCCCAATGCTGGCGGTCGGCCTTGTGCTGGAAAAGATACTGGCTTCCCGCCTTCACCAGCGGGTCGTCGTAGTGCCCGCACACTTGGAGGGAATAAATCGCGGCCGCGGTTCTGGCATACCCCGCGCCGCCCTGCCCGGCTTGATATGCGAAGCCGCCGCCGCCCTTCACTGAGCAGCGCCGGACGTAATTGACCGCATCGTCTATGGTCTGCTGCGGCACATCCAGGCCCGCATTTTTTGCGGCGCGCAACGCCACCACCTGCAGCACAGTGATGCTGATGTCCGCATCGCCCGGTCGCGGCTGGTAACGCCACCCCCCGCGATGGTCGCCCTTCGCAGATTGCGTTGTCACGATGAGCCGGATCGCGCGTTGCAATTTCTCACGGATCGCCGGGTGTTTGGTCTGCCCGTAGAGTTCGCCCAGCGCGATCGTGGCGATGCCGTGGTTGTACATGTACCTCCCGCCATCCACGCCGCGGTACTGGCCATCCACCCCGATGCTGTCGAGGAGGAACTCCATCCCTGCCTTCACCTGCTTCGCGTAATCGCCCTCCTCGGGAAGATTCCCGGACGCCATGTAGGCGAGCAACACGTACCCCGTCATGGCCACCGGATGTTCATTGCTGCGGGCATTCACAGTCCACGAGCCGTTCGCGCGCTGCTGGGCAGCCAGCCACCTCAGCGCCCCGGCGATGATCTGCTCGCTCGCGCCATCCACCACCACCTCGTCTATTTCCGCGGGCGGCGCCGGTGCTGGCTCCGCAGCCTTTTGTGGAAAAGCGGAATCGCCCAGCGCGAGCAGAACGGAGAAAATTGTCAGAGTGCGCTTCATCAGCGGCCAGCCTACATGCAACAGGAGCGGGTGCGCGACGGCAAAATCTTACTTCGTGCTCTTGCTCTTGCTCTTGCTCGTGTGAGCAGTGAGGTGCGCGAGAATTCTGGACCACAGAATAAGAGAATAAGCGAAGATGAAACCAGTGACCAGAAAACGATACACAGCAGAGTTCAAAGCCCAGGCCGTTGATCTCGTGGGTTT
>CAMAUI010000099.1 GCA_945861385.1 Prosthecobacter debontii | reverse complement strand
CAGTGAGGGATTCGAACCCCCGACCAACTCGGTGTAAACGAGACGCTCTACCGCTGAGCTAACTGCCCGGATGACCATGCATCTAAAGCATGGGCGCCAATTTCCAAGCCTCCAGTTTTCGCGACCACTCCTGCCGACATTGTGGAGATTGTAACTCTCTGGCAGGCACCTGATCTGCTATCCATTCAGCCCATGTTTTACAGCGATACCGACAGGCTGGCACATTCAGACCGCAGACGGCGGACGGACTTCGAGTCTGTGCAAACTTCAGCGATCCACCGCCGATGAATGAGTCGAGCGAGGCTTCTGAGCAGCAACCAGAGGACACGCCTCAAGCTGCTGTTGCTGCATCGAATTCACCGGTGAATCCATCATTGGGCGCCGCGGTTCAGGAGGGGAGCGAGGTGGTTCAGGATGATTTGCGGCAGGCAAAGGATGTCACGCTGGTTTTGGAGGAGGAACTGGCGGGGAAATCCAAGGAGGTGCTGCACTTGAAATTTTTGCTGGAGCGGACCAAGGCCCACTTCGGGCATTTGCAGGACAGTGTTGCGGCGTTGCGCACGGAACGGCACAAGCTCGCGAACGATGCGATGAGGGCGATGGGGCTGGACAAGATGCTCGCCCGCATGACGGAGGATCGCGACCGGCTGAAGAAGGAACTCGGTGCTGCCATCGCGGCGCTTACCGATGTGGCCACGGAGCGAGACCGGCTGAAAAAGGAAGTTCAGGGGGTGCTCGAGGGGCTTGCCGTCGAGAATGTGCAGAAGCAACAGCAGGAGCTGCGTTTTGACAAACGAGACCAGAGGATCGCTGAGCTGACTATTGAACTGACGGGTCTGCGGCAGGAGATGGCCGAATTGCGGCGCATCAATGCGCCACCTGCACCCGTGCCGAAACCGCCTCCGTTGAAGACCTCGGCGGAGACGGGCGAGAATGACGATTTCCGCGGGCATTCCATCGAGATTGTAGCGACTGACCGGGTGGCCGGAAAACGAGTGTAGGGCACGGGACGCCGCGCCATCGGAGGTGGTTTGGGCGGGTGCCAGGGCACGATGTGAGAGCGATCCTCGACACGCGGCGGTCGAGCGGGGAGAGTGAGCCGCATGTTTGTTGATCATATCAAGGTTCACGCGAAGGCCGGGAATGGCGGACGCGGTTGCGTGGCGTTCCGGCGGGAAAAATTCGTCCCAAACGGCGGGCCGAGTGGGGGCGATGGCGGGCGCGGGGGGAGCATCATTTTCCGCGCGGACCCGAATGTGGATAATCTCGTGGACTTTTACTACCAGTCGAACCTTAAGGCGAAGAACGGTGAACACGGGCAGGGGAAAAGCTGCTATGGCCGCGCGGCGGAGGATGTGATTTACCATGTCCCGATCGGCACGATCATCTATCGCATGCCCTTCGAGGCTGCGGGGGCCGAGACTGCGCCGCGCGATACGGAGACTTATATTGACCTCGGGACGCTGAGCGACCGCGAGGTGGAGGTGCTGGAGGGGCGCAAGGTGAGGCGTCCGCCGGTCAATCCGGCGGAACTCGAGGTGGTCGCCGACCTTGCCGCGCCGGGGCAGGAGTTCGTGCTTTGCAAGGGCGGCGGTGGAGGGAAGGGGAACGTGCATTTCAAAAGCAGCACCAATCGCGTGCCGACGCAGTTCACCGAGGGTGAGGAGGGTGAGGAGGGCGAGTTTTACCTCGAACTCCGGAAAATCGCCGACGCCGGTCTGGTCGGCTATCCGAACGCGGGGAAGAGCACGTTGCTCTCGCAGATCTCGAACGCGCACCCGAAGATCGCGCCGTATCCGTTCACGACGCTGACGCCGCACATCGGCGTGGTCGAGCTTCCCGAGCGGTACTCGCGTGTCACCGTGGCGGATATTCCCGGGCTGATCGAGGGCGCCCACGAGAATGTGGGGCTCGGCCATGATTTCCTGCGTCACATTGTGCGCTGTAAGCTGCTGGTCTTTGTCCTCGACATGGCGGGCACCGAGGGGCGCGAGCCGCTGGAAGATTTGCAGAAGCTGCGCAAGGAACTCGATCTTTACGACACGAAGCTCAGTGAGCGCCCGTGGATCGTGGTGGCCAACAAGATGGACATCGAGGGGGCGGATGTGAAACTCGAGCAGTTCACGACACGGTATAAAAAACTGGAGGTGTTCGCGGTGAGCGCAGACCGGGGCGACGGGCTGGATGCGCTGAAGAAGCGTCTCGGCGAGCTGATTCTCGGCGTGGAATGAGTCGAGTGGAGCTTTACGGTTGCGTGTGAGGGGTTCGCTCCGGTTTGATGCGGAAAATGAGACCGAAATTCCAAGTGGGCAATGTGACGTGGGGCGGCGCGGAGCCCGTGTTCATCCTCGGGCCGTGTGTGCTGGAAAGTGAGGAATTCGTGTGGCGGATGGCGCGTGCGCTTGTGGAAATCACGCGGGAGGCAGGTGTGCGTTTCATTTTCAAGGCGAGCTACGACAAGGCAAACAGGACGAGCGTGAAGAGTGCGCGCGGGCCGGGGTTGAGGGAGGGGTGCCGCATTTTGTCGGAAATCGGGAAGGACCTCGGCGTGCCTGTGACGACGGATGTGCATTCGCCGGAGGATGCGGTGGCGGCGGCTGAGTGGATTGATCTGCTGCAAATCCCGGCGTTCCTTTGCCGGCAGACGGATCTGATCAAGGCGGCGGCGGAAACCGGGCGCGCGGTGAACGTGAAAAAGGGGCAGTTCCTCGCGCCGTGGGATGTGCGACCGATCGCGGAGAAACTGCGGGCTTTCGGGTGCGAGCGGTTCATGTTCACGGAGCGGGGGACGACTTTCGGCTACAACAATCTCGTGGCGGATATGCGCTCGCTTTACTGGATGCGGGAACTGGGGTGTCTCGCGGTGTTTGACGCGACGCATAGCGTGCAGCGGCCGGGCGGGGGCGGGGACACGACGAGCGGCGACGGGATTCTCGCACCCGTGCTGGCACGGGCGGCGGTGGCGGCGGGGTGCGACGGGGTATTCATCGAGACGCACGAGGATCCATCTCGCGCATTAAGTGACGGGCCAAATCAAATTCCGCTGGCACAAATGGCCCCGCTTCTAAACACTCTGCGTCAGATCCATGCCCTCGTCTCGTAAGTCCGCCATCACAGCCCTCGCCACCGCGCTCGGAGCGGCGCAGGTTTTTGCGCAGGCGGGTGCGGAGGGGAAGGGAGGGGTGAAAAAGGACGCGCCGAAAAAGGATCCGAAAAAGCCGGGGAAGGGCGCGGACATTGAGATCAAGAAAAAGGGAGGCGATGAGCCGTTGGATCTGCCTTTCCCGAAAGGCCAGCCGCAGCAAGGAGTGAAGATCCCGATTTATGACACGGATGGGAAGATGAGGATGCGGTTCGAGATCGGCGCTGGCACCTGGGTGGACGATGAAAACATCAAGATGACCAAGCTGCGGATCGAGACATTCAAGGAGGATGGCACGCGCGACATGGACATGGATTTGCCCGACGCGGTGCTGAACCAGCGGACGAAGGATCTGACATCCAAAATCGCGGCCACGGTGAAGCGCGATGATTTCGAGATCGCCGGCAACTCGCTCACTTACAACATCGAGACCGGGGCAGGCACTTTTGGCGGCGGGGTGAAGATGATCATTTACAACCTCCAGGAGGAGGCCGGGGCCAAGCCCCGCGAGAAGAAGACCTCGATCGAATTGAAACCCGCACCCAACGAGAAGGAGAACCCAAAATGAATCGTCGAAAATTCCTTACTGCACTGGCCCCTGTGATCGCGTTTGCCGCGCCCGCGCATGCGCAGACCGGGGAGGAACCGCCTGTGCGCGCACCCTCGGGGCGGCTGGCCGTGGGCGGTGCGCCCGCGCCGTCTGCAAAGGCGCCCAAAGGTCCCACCGTGATCACCTCGCGTGAAGCGATGATAGACAACAAGATTCACCTCGCGGTTTTCAGCGGCGAGGTGGACGTGAAGGATCCCGAGTTCAATCTCTCATGCGAAAAGCTCACGGTGTATCTCCGAAAGCCAAAGGGCAGCGGCGAAAAAGCTCCCGAGCAGCCGCGTCCGATCGGTGCAGATGCTGATCCGGCTCCCGCGCCGGTGAAGGACAAGCAGGAGAGCGGAATAGACAAGGCCATCGCCGAGGGCAACGTGATCATCACGCAGGACAAGCAGGATGCCAGTGGCAAGGTGCAGAAGTATTTCGGAAAGGCGAAGAAGGCGGTCTATGACAACAACAGGAAAACCTGCGTGCTCACCGGCTGGCCAAAAGTCTCGCAGAGCCTCGGTGAGAACCTTGGCAAACAGATTATCGCCACGCAGGAAAGCACCGTCATCACGCTCGATCAGAGCGGTGCGATCAAGGCGGATGGCCCCAACAAAGTAACACTCGCCGATGTCTCCATGATGGAAGGCGAGAAGAAGGAGCCGCGCTGAACCATGGCTGCAACCGCACCGGCACCTGAGCGGGAGCCTGCCACGATGGGCGGCAAGCCAGTCCTCCAGACGGAGCAATTGGTGAAAATCTATGGCGGTCGCGCCGTGGTGAATGGCGTGGATATCAATTGCCGCAAGGGTGAGATCGTCGGCCTTCTCGGCCCGAATGGCGCGGGCAAGACGACGAGTTTTTACATGATCGTCGGCCTTGTGCGGCCAAACTCGGGGCGCGTCTTTTTCAACGGGCAGGACGTGACCAGCCTCGCGATGTACAAGCGCGCGCGCATGGGCATGGGCTACCTGCCGCAGGAGGAGAGCATTTTCCGGAAGCTCACGGTGGAGGAAAACATAATGGCCATCATCGAGACGACGGCGCTCGGCAAGGCGGAACGCAAGGCGCGATGCGAGGAATTGCTGGAGCAGTTTGGCATCGCGCATGTTCGCAAGCAGCTTGCGCTCACGCTTTCAGGCGGTGAGAAGCGCCGGCTCACGATTGCGCGTTCGCTCGTCACCAGTCCGAGCCTGCTGATGCTGGATGAGCCCTTCAGCGGGGTGGATCCGATCGCTGTGCAGGATGTGCAGGGGATCGTGAGCGGACTGAGGAAACTCGGCCTCGGGATCCTTATCACGGATCACAACGTGCGGGAAACGCTAAGCATCGTGGACCGCGCGTATCTTATCTTCGAGGGCCGCGTGCTCATGCAGGGCACCAAGGAATACCTCATCAACAATCCCGACGCCCGCCGGCTCTACCTCGGCGAGAATTTTTCAATGTGATGCACCGCAAAACGCCACTGCAAAAAATGGAGGCAGCGATGCTGGATGGTGCCTTCCGGAAGGCAAAAAACTTTTCAATACCGGCCTCGTTTCGGCCAAGAGCCGTACAGCTATCTCCCAAGACAACCACAAAATAAACCCATGCAAACAGCCAACGTAAACGTCCCAGTCAGAGTCACCGCCCGACACATGAGCATCACGGATGCGATCCGCGATTACGTCCACAACAAACTCGAACACATCCACCTCGACTACCCCAGAATCGTCGAGGCCCACGTGATCCTGGATGTGGCCAAGCACCGGCATCTGGCCGAAGTCATCCTGCACTGCGCAAATCACATCACCATCGAGGCCGACGAGGAATGTGAGGACATGTATGCGGCGATTGATGCCGTGGTCGCCAAGGTCGCCCGCCAGATGCGGAAGTACAAGACGAAAATGCTCCGCGCACACCGCCCACGCCGGGACGAGGCGCAGCATTTCGACGAGCATGTGCTCCACATTGACGACCAGTTTGAGGCCCACGAGGAATCCGAGCCTCAGCACCTCCATACCGAGCGCCTCGTGGTCAGGCAGCTCTTCGTTGATGAGGCGGTTCTCCAGCTCGAACTGGCAGCGAACCGGCCGTTCGTGGTCTTCCTGAATGCGAAGACCGAGCGCGTGAACATCCTCCACCGGCGGAAGACGGGCGGCTTCGGATTGATCGAAGTCAGCATCCCGAGATAAGGCCCAGTGTTCCTCACAACGCCGCCGGATATCCTGTGTCCGGCGGCGTTTCTTTTCAACTCCCGGAGTTGACTCCGCGCACGGCGGGCTGCTCAACTCCGCGCCTTTCCAACACCAATCTATGAGCAAGAAAGAACTCAATATCGGCATCGTCGGCTACGGATTCATGGGTCGCACGCATGCGAACGCATACCACAACGCCGCCAAATTCTTCGACCTCCCTTTGAAGCCGGTCCTAAAGGCCGCCTGCGGCCGCGACGCAGCGAAACTCAAGGCTTACGCGGACAACTGGGGCTTCCAGAGCATGGAGACCGACTGGCGCGCTCTCGTCGCCCGCAAGGACATTGACGCGATTGACATCGTCACGCCGAACGACTCGCACGCCGAAATCGCCATGGCCGCGGCACGCGCGGGCAAGATGGTCCTTTGTGAAAAACCGCTCGCACTCAATGGCAAACAGGGTGAGGAAATGGTGAAAGTCATAGAGAAGGCGAAGGTGCCGAACACCGTGTGGTACAACTACCGCCGCGTCCCGGCCGTCACCCTTGCGAAGCAGATCATTGATTCCGGCAAGCTCGGGAAAATTTTCCACTACCGGGCGAACTTTCTCCAGGACTGGACGATCAGTGCCGACCTCCCGCAGGGCGGTGCGGGCCTGTGGCGGCTGGATGCGGCGGCGGCGGGCAGCGGTGTGACGGGCGATTTGCTCGCGCACTGCATTGACACGGCGCTGTGGCTGAACGGCCCGATCACCGACGTGACGGCGATGACCGAGACCTTCATCAAGAAGCGCAAGCACACGCTGACGGGCAAGGTGCAGGAGGTGAAAATTGACGACGCCTGCACGTTTATGGGCCATTTCAAAAACGGCTCGCTCGCACTCTTCGAGAGCACGCGATACGCGCGCGGACACAAGGCGCTCTACACGCTCGAAATCAACGGCGAGAACGCGAGCATCCGCTGGGATCTCCACGACTTGCACCGCCTCCAGTACTTCGATCACAGCGACCAGGGCATCGTCCGGGGCTGGCGCAGCGTCCACGTGACGGACGGCGATCAGCCCTACATGAAGAACTGGTGGGTGCCCGGCCTGCAGATCGGCTACGCGGAATCTTTCACGCATCAGGTCGCGGATTTCCTCACCGCGGTCGGCAAAGGCAAGCCCTGCCGCCCGACGTTCCGCGACGCGCTGGAAACCCAGTACGTTTGCGACGCCGTGCTCGCCTCGGCAAAGAGCCATCGCTGGGTGAAGTGCAAGCACGCATAGCCTGAAAAGCCGCAAGATCGCGGGAGCGCAACGGGTGAACTTAACCGAATAGCGAGTGTTGCGTGAATTCCCCGGAGATGGGACAAGCACGCTGTGAAACACAAATCCACCCGTCCATCAAATCCCCGCGCACTCGTCTTCGGAGCCTGTGCCACACTTCTCACCGGCACGCTGTCTGCCGAGCAAAACTTCCTTGCGTGGCAGTCGCACTACGACCATGCGCAGAGTTCCACGCAGCAGGGCGTGGCCGTGGCGATGGACAGCCGCGGCAATGTCTTCGTGACGGGCTATCACGACGGTTCGAGCGACACATGGTACACCGCGAAGTATGATTCGCTGACCGGCGCGCTCGTCTGGGATGATACTTTTGCCGCCGCCGTCGGCGATGCGCGACCGGCCTCGATCGCCACGGACAGCGACGGGAATGTGATCGTGACCGGTTACACGAACACGGCGAACGGGCACGACTACTACACGATTAAATACGACGGTGCCGACGGCACGCGGCTCTGGCAAAGAACCTACAACAACGCGCAGAACGGCTCGGACGAGGCGAGGAAGGTCGTCGTGGATGGCAGTGACAACGTCATTATCACGGGCCGCTCGATTGGCGCGGCGACGAACTTTGATTTTCACACGATCAAGTACAACAGCTCCGGGACATTTCAGTGGGAGCGCCGGTACACCACGAGTTTCACTGACGAGCCGCGGGATCTCGCGGTGGACGGGAGTGGAAACGTGGCCGTGACCGGCAGGTCGCGCGTGGGCAGCGACGAGTGCATATACACGGCAAAATACAACAGCGCGACCGGGGCCGTGACGTGGCAGCAAACTTTCGACGGCGCGGAGAACAGGGACGACGAAGGCAACGGTGTGGCAATTGATGGGTCGGGCAACGTGCTGATCACCGGCACGGTCAGGAAGGCGAACGGCGATTATTCGTTCCAGACGATCAAATACTCATCCGCCGCCGGGACGGTGCTCTGGCAAAAGACTTTCACCAGCGCGGGGGGCGACACGAACGGGCCGACGGGGATCGGCGTGGATAGTGCGGGAAATGCGATCATCGGCGGCACTTCGCGGCTCGATGGGTTCAAGGTCACTTTCTATGTCGCGAAGTATGCCTCCGCGAATGGCGCGACGCTCTGGGAAAACCGCACCACCGCGCCCGCCGGAAGCCCGGCGAACGCGTTTGTGGATGACGACCTGAACGCGCTCATCGTGGATGCCGCCGGGAACCTCGTGGCCACGGGGTCGCGCCAGCGCGAGGATGTGACGGACGATTACTACACGGTAAAATTCGACGGTGCGACCGGCGCGATTCTTTGGGAGCAGCAGCTCAATGGCGACCGTGATGCCGGCAACGATTATTCCCACGGTGTGGCGGTTGATCCCGGCGGCAATGTTGCCATCACCGGCACCGCAAGGAAGGCTGATCCCAGCGCGTTTTTCGAGATCATCTCGGTGAAATATACGCGCTTCCTGCTCACCATTGGCGACCCGGTCCAAGGCACGGGCCTGACCGATGCGGCGGTCGTTGCGTCGCTGACCGTTCCCGCGCTGGCTGACACCGGCGCCATCGCCGTGCGGATCGGCGTGAAGGACGGCAGGAAGCGATTTGCCGCCGTGCTCGCCCAAGGCGCTGCGGGTGGAAACACGATTACCGCGCTGCAGGGACAGCCTGCGCCGGGGGTCACGGGGGGTGAGTTCAAATCGTTCAAAGACCCGGTCATCGCGCCGAACGCCACTCACGCGTTCATTGGAAAACTCTCGGGGGTGCCCGGCTCCCAGGCGACAGGCGTGTGGACGAACACGTTCACCGGCACCCTCCAGCTCGCCCTCCAGACCGGCAAGCAAGTGCCGGGTCTTCCCGCTGGCGTGCTCCTGAACTCGGTGACCAGCATCTCGCTACGCAACTTTTATCTTGCCGCACTCATCACGGTGAAGGGCACGGGCATCACCGGCGCAAACAAGACCGTCCTGCTCGGCATGACCTCTCCGACCACGGGCTTCAAACTTCTGCAAGGGGGCGATCCGGTCACTGTGGATGCACAGGCGGGCACGATAAAAAGCCTGAGCGTTTACAAGCCTGCGAAAACGTCACCGGGACACGGTCGCTATCATGGCGACCTCCGTTTCATCGCTTCGGCGGTGCTTGCAGATAAACGCAATGTGCTGCTCGGCGTGAGCAATGGAGGCGTCGTGACTCCGTTTCTGGCCTCGGGTGGCGCTGCGGCCAATGTCGCGAATGGGGCAGAGTGGAAGTCGTTCGGGCCACCCGCCATTGCCACGAACGGCTTCAATTACGCCGCACTCGCCACTCTCGTGCAGAAGTCCGGCGGTGTGGATGGGACCAATGACTCGGTGATCGTCACCAGCGTGAACGGTGCATCCTTTGATGATCTCGCCCGCGAGGGTGCGGCTGCGCCCGGAGCGGGCACGGCGGTGTTTGGGAGTTTCAGCGACCCGGTTTCCGCACCCGGCGCTCTTTACGCATTCGCGGGCTCTCTCAAAGGCCAGGGTGTGACAGGCTCGAACAAAAACGGGCTCTGGTTTGGCACCCCGGGCGCTCTCGCCCTTGTGGCGCGGGCCGACGGGCTTGCACCGGATTCGATCGGCAATCCAGGCACGGCAAAATTTCCGCGTTCAAGAACATGGCGCTGCCGGCAACCGGGCCAATCTTTCTCGCGTCAGTGAAAGGCACGGGGGTGAACAGCAGGAACAACACGGGGCTTTGGGGCTTGGACAGCCGCGGTTTCATCCGCCAGTTGCTTCGCAATGGCGATGTCCTCGGCGACTACACCGTGAAAAAGTTCACGCTCCTCACCTCGGTCCCGGGGGCGTTCAGCGCGACGCGCAGCTTCAACAACGCCGGCGGCGTCACGGCGTTCGTGAGTTTTGCAAACCGTCCGCAGGCGCTCATTTTCATCGGCATCCCGTAGCCGCGCTGGGTCTCCCCGCCTCATTTCCCAAGTGATGGCGCATTGCAAAAAAGTTTGATGGGCAGCGAATTCCTGGAGGCTATTCTTTGAGCGTGAGCAGCGAAAACGAACCGGGCAGGCGGCCAATCCAAACGCGCAACAACGCGGCGGTCAAAAAGTTCGCGTCCGCCCTTGCATCGAAGCGTGTCACGCCGAATCAGATTTCCGTCATTGGGATCGGTTTCGCGCTGGTGGGCGCGGTCGCGCTCGCCACCGCATGCCGTGGCTGGCTGTGGCCGGTGCCTGCGCTTGTGATCGCCGCGTTGTGCGTGCAAGCGCGGCTGATGTGCAACCTGCTCGATGGCCTCGTCGCGGTGGAAGGCGGGCTGAAGGGAAAGGCGGGCGACCTGTTCAACGAGTTCCCGGACCGCATCGAGGATACGCTCTTTCTCGCCGCTGCGGGCCATGCGTGTGGCGAAGCGGCGCTCGGCTGGGCTTGCGCGGCACTCGCGGCAATCACCGCCTACGTCCGCGCGCTCGGGGCATCGCTCGGGCAGGGACAGGACTTTTCCGGCCCGTGCGCGAAGCAGCATCGCATGGCCATCCTCACCGCGGCCATGCTGGGGGCCGCTTTGTGCGAACTTTTGAATATCAACATCCCGGTCCTTCCGGTCGCGCTCTGGATCATCGTCGCGGGCACGTTCATCACGACCGCGCGGCGTGTGCTGAACTTGTATCGCCGCCTTCCATGACCGCATCGCTCATCGTATTCCTTGCACGTCTGCTCACCGGGGTTCGCGCGCGCTGGAGCGGCGAACTGCCGGGATCGAGGCAGTCGGTCTTTTTTGCAAACCACACGAGCAACCTCGATTTTGTTTTGCTCTGGGCTTCGATGCCCCCGGCTCTCCGCGCAAAGACGCGGCCCGTGGCCGCGGCGGACTATTGGCGGAATGGCGGCATCCGCCAGCGGCTTGCGGACGATGTGTTCCGGGCGGTGTTGATCGAGCGTCATCGCGTCACGAAGGCCACAAACCCGCTCGCGCCAATGCTCGGCGCGCTTGCCGACGGGGACTCGCTCATCATTTTCCCCGAAGGAACCCGCAATCCCGGCGGAGAGCCCGGGGAGTTCAAGCCCGGCCTCTTCCACATCGCCCGCGCCTGCCCGTCCGTGGATTTTGTCCCGGTCTTCATCGAGAACCTCAACCGTGTGTTGCCGAAGGGCGAGATCCTGCCCGTTCCGGTTTTGTGCTCCGTTCACTTTGGCGCACCGCTGCCGCGAATCGCGGATGAGACAAAGGCCGCATTCCTTGCCCGCGCCCGGGAGGCGCTGCTCGCACTCCGTCCGCTATGAATCACGAGGCGAAACTCCTTCTCGGCATCGTTGCCGGCTTCCTCGCGGCGGGGAGCATCACCGGAGCCATTCTGAAAAGCCGGGTGACCGGCGATGCCGGGCGCAAGGTGGTGGAGAACCTTGTCTCCCGCGTGAACGCATGGTGGATCATGTGCGCGGTCTTCGGCGGCGCACTCATGATCGGCCCGGTCGCCACGGTGGTGATGTTTGCCCTCACGTCGTTCCTGGCCCTGCGCGAATTCATCACGCTCACGCCCACGCGGCGCGGGGATCATCGCGCGCTGTTCTGGGCGTTCTTCATCATCACGCCGTTGCATTACTGGACGCTGGCGACGGAATGGTACGGGCTCTTCGTGATTCTCATCCCGGTTTACGCGTTCCTTTTCATCCCCATGCGGAACGCTCTCGCGGGCGACACCGAGCGGTTTCTCGAGCGCACCGCGAAGATCCAGTGGGGATTGATGGTTGCCGTCTATTTTGCGAGCCACGCGCCCGCGCTGTTGATCCTCCGCATCCCCGGGTACGAGGGCCGCGGCGCACTGCTGCTGTTCTTCCTCGTCTTCGTCGTGCAGGTCTCGGACGTGTTTCAATACGTGTGGGGCAAGCTCTGCGGCCGCACGAAGCTCGCGCCCCATGTGAGCCCGAGCAAGACGGTGGAAGGTCTCGTCGGCGGCGGACTCTCCGCGTGTGTGGCTGGCGCGGCGATCTGGTGGGCCACGCCATTCACGCTGGTTCAAGCGGCCGGAATGTCGGCGGTGATTGTGCTGATGGGTTTCTTCGGCGGCCTCGTGATGTCTGCCGTGAAGCGCGACCGTGGGGTGAAAGACTACGGCGACATCATCCCCGGCCACGGGGGGGTGTTTGACCGCATTGATTCGCTCTGCTTCGCCGCGCCGGTATTTTTCCACATCGTGCGGTGGTGCTTCGAGGCGTGAGTCGGCGGGATCCTGCTACTGGCCTCCGGGGGTTCTGTTGATGAAGACATCCATCTGCTGGCCCACATAGACGCCGATCGGCTCGTTGGGTTTCTCGGCGGGCTTGTCGAATTTATAAATGATCTGGAGGACGCGGGTGTCCACGCGCTCGGTGCTCGCGCCGGTCAGGGATTTTTTCGGGACGATGTAGGGCTCGAAGCGGACGAACGTGAGGGGGATGCTGATCTCCCTCCGCCCGCGGACAAATGCGATGGCGGTCATTTTCGCGGTGACGTAGGAGGCGTCGCTCTCGTCCACATCCGCGCGGAGCTGGAAGTGCTCGGTGTCGCCGAGGATGATCATGGTCTTTGTGTCGGCAGGGGAGGCGAACTCCCCTTTGCGGATGTCCACTTGCAGGATGTGCCCGTCGCGCGGTGCGCGGGTGGTGAGAAGATCGAGCTGCACCTTTGCGCGCTCGAGCAGTGCCGTGGCGCTGGCGATGCGCGCCTTGACGCTGCCGACCTGTGCCTCCGCGGCTTGCGTGGCGAAGAGGGCGCGCTGCTTTTCCTCGTCGCTCGCGACGCGCCCGGCGATGAGCTTTTCCATGCGCGTCCACATGTCGCGTTTCTCGGCGAGCGCGAACCCTGCCTCGGCGAGCTGGGCCTGGAGCGCGGCGATTTCGGCCTCCTGCGCGGCGATGACTGCGCGGGCTTCGCGCCCGTCCTGCACGATGAGGGTGTCGCCTGCGGTGACCCGCTTGCCGACTTCGGCTTTCACATCCTCGACGAGGCCGGCGATGGCCGGGGCGATGTGGACGTTTTCGTTCACGCTTTCGACGAGTCCGCGCGCGCCGATTGAGTCTTTGAAAGGCGAGCTCGGCGGCTCGGTTGCGAGTTCGGCGGAGGGGAGTGGTTTTCTGGAATTGATGGCGAGGCGGATTGCACTGGCGGCGCCTGCGACGGCGGTGAGCAGGATGATCCAGAAGAACAGTCGTTTCATGAATGGTCAGACGTATTGCGGGTTGTATTCACCGGGCTTGTGGACGGATTTCATCACACCGTCCTCCATTTCAGCGATGCGGTCGGCAAAATGAAAGATGCGGCTGTCGTGCGTGACGACCACGACGCAGCGGTCGGGACGGCAGGCGGTCCCCTTGAGGAGTTCCATCACCTTGCGCCCGCTGGCAGCGTCGAGTGAGGCGGTGGGTTCGTCGCAAATGAGCAGACGCGGCTCGTGGATGAGGGCGCGGGCGATGGCGACGCGCTGCTGCTGGCCGCCGGAGAGCTGGCTGGGAAATGCGGACAGCCGGGCGCCAAGGCCGATCTCTGCGAGAAGTGTCCGCGCGGCGGTCTCGGCGGTACGGCGGCTTGCGCCGTTGATGAGCAGTGGGACTGAGGCGTTTTCGACGATGTTCCATGTGGGGATGAGATTGAACTGCTGGAAGATGAACCCGACATTTTGTCCCCGAAACGCGGTGAGTGTGCCGGTGCCGAGGTGGACGATGTCAGTGCCGAAGACTTCGATGCTACCCTCGTCCGCCCGCATCGTGCCGCAGAGCACGCTGAGGAATGTGGTTTTTCCACACCCCGACGGGCCGACGATCATGATCAGCTCCCCGCAGTGCGCATCAAAATCCACGCCCTTGAGCGCCTTGACCGCCGACTCGCCGCGGCCGAAGGACTTGGTGACACCGCGGGTGCGGATCGCCGTGTTCTTTTCCGCTGCAACACTCATCGGAAAACCACCGCGGGCTCGGCGCGGAACACTTTGATGAGACCGATGCCGGCGGCGAACAGGCAGATGAAAACGATGATGCCGCCCGCGAATGCGAGCACCTGCCAGGGGAGAAAGAAAGGCGGTTCGCCGAGGGTCATGAACTTCGCGCCGAGCATTGCGGTGAGGCCGGTGCCGAGGCCGTAGCCGGCGATGCCGACAACGAAGGCCTGCAGGAAGACCATCTCGGCGAGGAGGACGTTGCCTGCCCCCATCGCCTTCAACGCGGCGAGATGGCGCACATTTTCATGCACGAAGAGATAGAATGTCTGCCCGGCGATCGCGATGCCCACGATGATCCCGAGCACGACGACGGTTCCGAATGAAATCGGGATGCCCGTGTACTTGAAGTACCAGCCCATGGTCTGGTCGGCGAAGTCCTTCGCGGTGAACGCGGCAAGGCCTGGAACCTCGCGAATCCGCGCGACGACCTCCGAGGCGGGGGTGTCGGCGCGCGGCTTGACGAGAATGAAGGAGAGCTGCTTGCGCTGGGGAGGTGCGTATTCGAGTGCGCGTTCGTATGTGGTGTAAACATACGGCTGCCCCATGAAGCTCTGCTCGGCTTTGCAGATGCCGACGACGCGGGCCTCCTTGTCATTGATCTCGAAGACGTCGCCGACCTTCAGGGTGAGACCCTTGGACTTGAATTTCTTCACGCATACCTGATCCACGATCACCGCATTGGGCAGGCGCAGTTCCTCCGCGGTTCCTTTTTCCATCCGCGGCGGCCGTCCGACGAGCGTCGCGGAGTCGAGGCCAGTGAGCTGCACCTGCTGGAATGCGCCATTCGGCAGGCGCGTCTGGATGATGCCCCAGTAAAGCGGCACAGCCCACTCCACGCCTTTCACGCTGCGAACGCGGTTCACATCCACGTCGCGGAGCGGGACGACTTCATTGACCTGCTCGACCTTTGCGTCGCAGACCCAGATGGGGACATCAATGTTCCGGATGGTCGCGGTGGTCCACATCATGAGACCGCAGAAGACGCCGCTCTGCTGGGTCATGAGCAGTGAGCAGACGGTGAGCCCACCAATGAGCATGATGAACTTCGCCACGTCGCCATAGAGCATCTTGAGCGCGAGCCGGAACATGAGGGTGCGATGTTCGCGTCAGGAACGCTTCGTGTCAAATGCGCGGCGCAGCGAATCGCCGAGGAGGTTCAGCGAAAGGACGAGGCCGAAGAGTGCGACGGCTGCGGCGGTGAGGTTCCACCAGACCATGGGGTCGCGGCTCAGCTCGGCGCGTGCGCCGTCTATCATCGCGCCCCAGCTCGCGGTGCCCACGGGGCTGCCGACGCCGAGGTAGCTGAGGGTGGCCTCGGCGAGGACGACACCGCTGAAGCCGAGGATGAAGTTAATGATGACCAGGTGCATCACATTCGGCAGCAGATGGCGGGTGATGATTTGCCAGTGGCTCTGCCCGAGGGCGCGGGCGGCCATGACGTAGGTGCGCTCGTTCTGCCGCATGGTCTCGCCGCGGATGAGCCGGCAAAGCCCCACCCAGCTCGTGATTCCGAGGGCGACGGACATTTGGACCAGCCCTTTGTCCCACACGAGGATGATGGAGACGAGCAGGAGGATCTCAGGGATGCTTGCGAGGGTGCTGTAAAAATACTGAATCCCGTCATCCACGCGGCGGCGGAAGTAACCTGCGCAGAGGCCGAGGATGGTGCCGATGGGGATGTAGATGGCGCTGGTGAGTCCGCCGATGATGAGCGCGGTGCGGCAGGCTTTGAGGGTCTGCGAGAGCGTGTCGTGGCCAATGAGGTCAGTGCCGAGCAGGTGGCTGCCCTTCAGCGGCTCGGGGTTGAATTCGTTCAGCAGCGTGCCGGCAAGCGGGGCGGAGTAGGATTTTTCGTCCTTGATGCG
>CAMAUI010000098.1 GCA_945861385.1 Prosthecobacter debontii | reverse complement strand
ACCGGGCGCCGTCCATCCAGTCCATGAAGTCCATCCCGTCCATCTCAACGCCCGCCTCGCCGTGCAGCTCGGCGCGCGGGCTGGCGACGAGGTGCTCATCAAATTCGAGAAGCCGGGAGCGCTCTCGAAGGATGCGCCGCTCTCGGGCGGGGACGATGTGGTCGTCTCGCTGCGGCTCCGCATCGCGCGCGTGGTGGGCGATGCCGAGTTCGGGCGGTTCGCGCTCACGAGCGGGCAGGTGCCGCCGCACACCGCCTTCATCCCGCTCGCGGCGTTGCAGGAGAAATTGGGCGTCGGGGAGAAGGTGAATGTGGTGCTGAGCGCCGCTTATGATGCGGAACTCGAACCTACGCCGCTTTATCTCCGCTTTTTCGATCAGGCCGCCAAAGCGGTAGGAGCGAAGCCAATACTTACCGAACAATTCTCGATCAAGGCGGGTTTGGTGCCCCCATCCCCCGAAGATCAATCCGCGAAAGTCCATGACGCGTTCGCGCGACCTCGCGGCATTTCGGTTGAGATTCTCCAATCTATGGAAGCGTTCGGCATCAGGGTGACTGAGCTGCCGCACCGCAGCGGATTCGAGCTTCGCTCCCCGCGCATCTTCCTCGAAGAACCCATCGTCGCCGCCGCGCGGGCGAATGAATCGGGTGGGGCGGGTTTGAAACCCGCCGCGCCGGGTATCCTACCCGGCGCATCGAACGTCGAAGGCGCGCCGCAACGCGAAACGCCCTCACGGCCAAATGCGAACGCACATACCCCGACGCTCCATGGGCCGGGTTCAAAACCCGGCCCGGCGGGTTACAAACCCACCCTACCCGCACCTCCCCCCGGCATCGACTCCCTCACCTACTTCGTCAACTCCCTCAAACTCGGCGACGGCGGCACCGTGGCTGCGACGCCCGCCACCCCGTATTCCTTCGTCACCGCCCTCGACGCCCCGGCGAGCGGCTTCGTGCAGGCGGAGCTTTCCGACAACGAAATCCAAATCACCCGCTGGCTCGCGGACGACCTCGGCGCAAAGCCCTCCGACAAAATCACGCTGCGCTACTTCGTCATGGGCGAGCGGCGCGAGCTGGTGGAAAAGGCGCGCACTTTCACCATCCTCGCGCCCATCATCGAGATGACGGAGCCGCGGCTCGACACGTCGTGGATGCCCGATTTCCCGAACATCCCCGACAAGGACAGCTTCTCGAAGTGGAAGCCCGGATTCCCCTTCGACGGAAAGCGCATCCGCAAAAAGGACGAGGACTACTGGGCCCAACATCGCGGCACGCCGAAAGCATTTGTGAACCTCAAAGTCGGGCAGGAAATGTGGGGCAACCGCTGGGGCAACCTCACGAGCATCCGCTACTATGGTGACACAGGCGTCTCGCCTGTGCCCGGCACGCCCACGCAGCCCCGCACAGGCGGGACGCCCGTGCCACTCTTGCGCGAACAAGTCGAGCGCATCGCCGCGTTCATCGAGCCGGAGGCGCTCGGCTTCCGCATCGTGCCGCTGCGCGAGCAGGCGCTGGCGGCGACGGATGCGCCGGTGGATTTCGGACAGCTCTTCACGGCGTTCTCAGTTTTCCTCATCGCCGCGGCGGCGGTGCTCACGGGGCTGCTTTTCACATTCAGCATCGAGCAGCGCGCGGCGGAAGCGGGCCTGCTCCTCGCCGTCGGGTGGACGCGGCGTCGGGTGAAAAAACTCTTCCTTCGCGAAGGCACGCTGCTCGCGGTGATCGGCAGCGTGGCCGGCGTCGCGGCGGCGGTGCTCTATACAAAAGCGGTGCTGCACGGCCTCGCCGGCGCATGGAGCGGCGCGACTGGCGGGACGACGTTCCTTTTCTCCCCGACTCCGCTGAGCTGCGGAATCGGCCTGCTCGCCGGGGTCATCGTGGCGCGGCTCGCGATGTGGCTGGCATCGCGGCGTATATATATAAGAGAGGCCGCCGCGCTGCTGGCGGGCGCGGCAGAAAGTGACACAGCGCGTCCCGCCTGTGCGAACGGCGAGCCACAGCCGGGACGGGCTGTGTCACTTTCCGCGGCCACATGCCTCGTCGCCACCCTTGCGCTCGCGGCATTCTCGCGTGGGAATCCCGGCATGTTTTTCGGCGCGGGCGCGCTGCTGCTCACCGGCGGGCTGCTTTTCGCGCGACACTGGCTGCGCCGCGTGTCAGTGGGAACGGGGCTCGAATCCCCCGCCGACCTCGCCGCGCGCAACACCACGCGCCGCCGCGGGCGTTCGCTGGCGACCATCGCCGTGCTGGCGAGCGGCGTGTTCATGGTCGTGGCGGTGCATTCCTTCCGCAAAGATTCGTCGGCGGATGCGACGCGGCGTGACAACGGCACCGGCGGCTTCGCGCTCATGGGCGAAAGCGCGGCGCCCATTTATGAAGACCTCAACTCCGCCAAAGGCCGCGCCGCCTACGCGCTCGATGACAAAATCATGCAGGGCGTGCGCGTGGTGCAGATGCGCGTGCGCGACGGCGACGATGCGAGTTGTTTGAATCTCAACCGGGCGGTGCAGCCGCGGGTGCTGGGGGTGAAGCCCGACGACTTGGACGGGCACTTTCAAATCAATGAGCCAAAATTATCGGATCCGAAGGTGAGTTGGGCGGTGTTTTTTAACCCGATCCTATCCTCGGCTCACTTTCCAAATGTGGATGAGGAGAAGGGCTTCATCCGCGCAGTAGTGGACGCCAACACGCTCCAGTGGGCTTTGAAGAAGAAGCTCGGTGAACGCCTCGTCGTGAACAACGAACGCGGCGAATCCGCAGCTGTGTATGTGCGTGCAACGATTGCAGCGTCCATCCTGCAAGGATCCGTAATCATCAAAGAGGAAGATTTCATTTCCCGATTCCCCAACACCGCCGGCTACCGCTTCTTCCTCGTGGATTGCCCGCCGGAGAAGATGGCCGAAGTGCGCGAGCATCTCACGAAGCAACTCGGCGACCGCGGCCTCGAGCTGATCCCCGCCGCGCAGCGCCTCGCGGAGTTCAACGCGGTGGAAAACACCTACCTCTCCATTTTCCAAGTCCTCGGCGGACTCGGGATGCTGCTCGGCAGCGTGGGCCTCGGCATCGTCGTCGCGCGCAACGTGCTCGAAAGGCGGCGGGAGTTCGGTCTGCTGGAGGCCGTGGGCTTCACGCCGCGTCAACTGCGCGGCCTCGTCTTCGCCGAGCACCGCTGGCTCATCGCTGGCGCGCTCGGTATCGGAGCCGTGAGCGCGCTCGTCGCCGTGTGGCCGGGCATTTTGCAACAGGGCGCGACGTTCCCGTGGATGAGCATCGGCACGCTGTTCGCGGGGATGGTCATTTTCGCCGCGCTCTCCGCGTGGGTGGCCACGCGGGTCGCGTTGCGCGGGACGCACCTCGACGCGCTGCGGAGCGAATAGTGCGCTCTTGCCTCCCGGGAGACGGAGGATACATATGGCCGCGGATTTTTCAGAGCAGATGAAACGCACCTTTCTCATTCTCAGCCTTTGCGCGCTTGTGGGCGGCCTTCCGGTCCCCGCTGCCGCGCAGTTTTTTCGCAGGGCGGAACAGGCACACGACGACGTGGCAGCGTGGGTGATCGCGGATGCGACCACGGGCTTCCTGCTCGATTCCGCCAACGCGGGCCGCAAGCTGCAGGTCGGCAGCATCACAAAAATCGCGACCGCACTGGTGGTGCTGGATTGGGCGGCTGACAAAAGCGAAAACCTCGGCCAGCAGGCCACCGTGCCGGGCACGGTCGCGGCGCTGAACAGCCCAAACAGCATCGGACTGAAACCGGGTGATCGCATCGCCCTCCGCGAAGCGCTCTACGCCGCGATGATGGAGAGCGACAACCAGGCGGCGGAAACGCTCGCAGTTCACGTGGGCCGCGTGCTCGGAGGCGGCTCGGCGGACCAGGAGGCCGCGGATTATTTTGTCGCGCAGATGAACGCGCTCGCGCGGAGGCTCGGGATGCGCGACACGCGCTTCCTCAACGCGCATGGATTGGATGACCTGGAGCGCAAACTGCCGTATTCGACCGCGGGCGACATCGCGAAGCTCACGAACTATGCGCTCGGCCACGGAGGGTTCACTTTCTACACCTCCCAAAAACAACGCCGCATCACATGGCAGACAGGCAGCGGGGACACCACCGGCGCCCTCCTCCAAAATACGAACGAGCTTCTCGGGGTCTCCGGCGTGGATGGGGTGAAAACCGGGACGACCCGGAAGGCCGGACCGTGCGTGGTGATTTCATCCGCCCAGCGCCCCGAGAGCCGTGAGGTGAACGGAACGCATGAGATCACACCACGCCGGCTCACCGTCGTTGTGCTCGGTGCCCAGCGCCGCTTCGACACGGCGCGCGGTCTGCTCACGCGCGGCTGGGCGCTGCTGGACCAGTGGGCCGCCGCAGGTCGTCCGATGAAAGGGTGGAAGGCAGGGCAATGAGCGTCGAAAAGCAGAAAATCATCGGCATTCTCACCAGCGGCGGCGACTGCCCCGGGCTGAACGCAGTGCTGCGCGGCGTGGTTTGCGCAGCAACAAATCTCGGCTGGAAGGTGATCGGCTTCCTCGATGGCTACGAAGGATTGCTCGGGAAGGACACGCACATGGATCTCACGCTTCAAAACACCGAGGGGGTGATGCAACGTGGCGGCACGATCCTGGGCACGACGAACCGCGGTCATTTCATCAGCAAGACCGGCCAGGGAGGAAAGGCGCGCATTTCCTCCGAGGTCATGGAAAAGACGAGGGCCACGCTCGCGAGGCTCAATATTGACGGCCTGATCACCATTGGCGGTGACGGCTCGCTGGCCACGTCGAACCAGCTCTACGAATCCGGCATCAAGGTGATCGGCGTGCCGAAGACCATAGACAACGACCTCGAGGCGACGGCGATGACGTTTGGATTCGACAGCGCCGTGGCCTGCGTGGCGGATGCGCTGGACCGCCTGCACACCACCGCGAAGGCGCACAAGCGCGTGATGATCATCGAGGTGATGGGGCGTCACGCGGGCTGGATCGCGCTTTACGGGGGCCTTGCCGGGGGCAGCGACGTGATCCTGATCCCGGAGATTCCGTTCAGCTTCGACAAGCTCACCGCCGCTGTGCGCAAGCGGTTCCACGAGGGTTACCCGAGCACGCTGATCGTCGTGGCGGAGGGCGCCACCTCGCGCGGCGGGCGCGAGCAATACCGGGCTGCCGCCGCGGGGGAATACCGCCTCGGTGGAGTCGGCGACACCGTCGCGCGAGAACTCGATCACCGGCTCAACAAACCAAAGCTCGTCAAAGAAATCCGCACCTGCGTGCTCGGCCATCTCCAGCGCGGTGGTGATCCCACGACGCTGGACCGCATCCTCGGCACCCGCTTCGGAGTGAAAGCGGTGGATCTCATCGCAGAGGAAAAATTCGGGCAGATGGTGAGCTATCAGAACTACCAGATTCTCAGCGTGCCGATCGCGAGCGCGGTGCGCCGGCTCAAGACCGTCCCTCCCGAGAGCCAGATGGTCGAGACGTGCCGCGCGGTGGGGATTTCATTCGGGGACTAGCCCGGGAGCCTCAGCCCTTCGTCACATTCTCGTCGAGGTTGAGGATTGCGCGGACGACGGCGCTCCATGCCGCTTGCTCCGCGGTCGCCCCCTTTTCCTCCTTCATCATTTTCGCAGGCTGGATCTCACCGCCGGCGAAGCGCGCCTTTTGAGCCTCGAAGAATTTCAACACGGCCGCCGCCTCGTCGTCGCCAGGGAGGCGGGAGAGCAGGCGCATGAAGAGCTCGTTTGCACGCTCACGATCATCGCACTTTTTTTCCGCGAGCTGCTTTCCCAGCGACCGGCAGGCTTCGAGAAAGACCTCGTCGTTGAGAAGCGACAGGGCTTGCAGCGGTGTGTTGGACACGTCGCGACGCGTCAGGCATGCCTCGCCTGCCGGTGCGTCGAAGGTGTTGTAGAGCGCGAAGGGCGCGGTGCGCTTTGCGTAGGTGTAGAGGCTCCGGCGGTATCGCGCCTCGCCGCTGTCCGCGTTCCATCTCGGCGAGCCGAAGGCGACTTCGGTGACGCCCGCCGGCTGCGGTGGGCGCACGCTCGGGCCGCCGATTTTTTCCGCAAGCAACCCGCTCGCGCGAAGGGCGGAGTCGCGGATGATTTCCGCTTCCAGCCGCACGCGGGGGAAGTGGGAGAGCAGCCGGTTCCCGGGATCGGTGGTCAGCGCGGCGGGCGGAACTTTCGAAGACTGCCGGTAAGTGGCGCTCGTGACGATGAGCTTGTGCAGCTTCTTGAAGGACCAGCCGCGTTCCATGAATTCCACCGCGAGCCAGTCGAGCAGTTCGGGATGAGACGGGGGTTCGCCCTGGATGCCAAAGTCCTCGGTCGTGCTGACGATGCCACGCCCGAAAAATGACGCCCACGCGCGGTTGACGACCACCCGCGCGGTCACGGGGTTCTCACGCGAGACGAGCCAGCGCGCGAAGGCAAGCCTGTCGCGAGGCGTGTTCTCCGGAAGCTGGTTGAGCACCCCCAGGACACCCGGCTCCACGCGCTCGGTGGGTTGCAGAAACTCGCCGCGGTTGTGGATGAAAGTGGGGCGCGGATTTGCCGGGGGGCGTTCGCTCATCACGAGTGTGGTGGAAAATTTCTCCGGCTTGCGGAGTTCACGGATCTCCCGCGCCGGGGCGGCGAGTTCGGGAGTGGAGAGCAGGAAGTGCTCGCGAAGCCGGGCTGTTTGAGCGGCGTCGAGCTTGCCGGCCGGCATGGCGAGAAGCGATTCGATCTCCCCGACCGGCTGCCGCGCGATGGTGCCGCCGGGAGTCGTGGTCACAGAAATCCGGAAATGCCCGAGCGAACACGCGTAGTGGCGCCCGAAGACCAGCTTGAGATCGAGCGATGCCGCATTCACCGGCTCCGCGGGGACGAACACAGCCTCGTGCGGCTCGCCCGGGAGGCCTGCGCAGGACCAGCCGGTCTGCGGGTCGCCGTCGGTGGCAAGCGCGGCGCTGGCAAGGCTCCCGAAATTATTTTTCGAGTAGCTCTCGCTCGCCCTCGCAAATTTCACGGGCCGGCCTTCCGCGCCGAGCTGAAATTCACCCATGAAAAAATCGCCCTTCGGCCCCTCGTAATATGCCATCCCCGGACCGTGCCCCGGGAGACTCTCGTGAGGGAGCACCTCGAGCCGGATGGCGGTGATGCCGCGCGGCGGGTTTTCAAAACGCAGCGTGTAGGTGTCGTTTTTGGAAATGTCGCCGCTGCCGAGCACCGAGGCATCGGGGAGAATGGTGAGCAGCGGGAGATTCGAAATTGCGGAGGCGGGCCGCAGCGGGGTCCACTGCACGGCCTTCGCGCGGGCATCTTCGAGCCATTTGGAAAATGCCCGCTCGAGAGCCTCGTTGCGGCGCTCCGCGGCGGTGCGCGCGTCTTTAACCGGGCTCCCAAGGCTCACCCGGACACGTCCGATCGTGTGCTGTTTGCCAAAGGCTTGATCGAGCCGCACCGTGAATTTCCGCGCCCCGGCCAGGGGATGCTCGAACGTGAACACGGCGGCGTGGTTTGCGTTGAGTTTTTTTCCCTTCTCGTCCGCACCCCAGCCGGTCTCCTGCCTGCCGTCTATCGCCGCCGAGGCCGGCCAGCCGCCCTGCTCGATGTCCGCCTCCGCGCGGATGAGTTTCACAGGCGCCGCGGCGCTATCGCCCGCCTGCGAGGTGACGGTCACTTCGCTCAGCACGAAGTTTCCGTTGGCTGCGCGACCGGGGCCTTTCGATGGGAGTGACGGATCGGTGAGTGTCTCGATGCGGATGCGATCGAACGTACCCTTCGCATCGAGCGTGATCGTGTAGCTGTCGGACTCCGCCGCCGCCTTCGCAAAAAGCATCGAGCCGTCTGCGAGCATCCCTGGCTTTGCGCCGGATCGCGCGGTTGCGGCGGGCTTTGGCGTGGCCCATTCCGCGGCTGCGGTTTGCAGGGGCCACTTTTCCGGGAGTTCCGCGAGAAGCCTGCCAGCCCGGGCCTCCCGTTGCTTTTGTTGTTCTGCCTCCGGCGGAGGGAGGTCGAGATCCAGTTCGTCCGCGTTGTTGAGAAACGCGAACATGCGAAAATACTCCGCGTGCTGGATCGGGTCGTACTTGTGCGCGTGGCATTGTGCGCAGCCGACGGTGAGCCCGAGCCATGTCATGCCGGTCGTGGCGACGCGGTCCACGATCGCGGCGAAACGGAACTCAAGCGGATCAATGCCGCCCTCCTCATTGAGCATCGTGTTCCGGTGAAAGCCCGTGGCGACGCGTTGCTCGATGGTGGCACCTGGCAGCATGTCGCCGGCGATCTGCTCGATCGTGAACTGGTCAAACGGCATGTCGGCGTTGAGCGCCCTGATCACCCAGTCGCGATACGGCCAGATGCTGCGGGGGCGGTCCTTTTCGTAGCCGTTGGTATCCGCGTAGCGTGCGAGATCGAGCCACTTGCGCGCCCATCGCTCGCCGTAGCGGGGCGAGGCCAGCAGTTCATCCGCGAGCGCGCTCACCGCGGCATCACGGTTTGCGCCAGCGGATTTCGCAAACGCAGCCACCTCCGCCGGCGTCGGTGGCAGGCCGGTCAGGTCGAGGTAAATCCGGCGGCAGAGCGTGGCTGCATCGGCTTCCGGCGAAAGCACCAGCCCGGCAGCCTTGGTTTTTGCGGAGACAAACGCATCAATCGGATTGGCTGCATTTCCGGGTGGGGCGACTTTCTTCGGCGGGATAAATGCCCAGTGTTCCCGGTACTCCGCGCCCGACTCGATCCATCGCTTCAGAATCTCCCGTTTTTCCGGTGGAAGCGGCTGCTTGGCCGACCGCGGCGGCATCCTCTCATCCTCGTCCGCATGGAAGATTCGCTTGATGAGTTCGCTGTCCTTCACATTGCCCGGCACCACCGCCCTGGCGCCGGACTCCGCGGGGGCAAGCGCGCCCTCGCGGGTGTCGAGGCGCAGTTCGCCCTTGCGCGCTTTCGCGTCCGGCCCGTGGCACTTGAGGCAATGGCGGGAGAGGATGGGACGCACCTCGCGGTTGAAGTCAGGCGCCTCCACGGCAAGCAAAGGAGCGGAAAGCAGAGCGATGCAGGAGATGATTCGCATGGACAACTGTAATACCTTCCGCAGCCCCGCGGCTTTGTCCAAGTCCAATCCTGCCGCTACGCCATGATGGCCTTCACCACGTTGCCCGCGACGTCCGTGAGGCGGAAATCGCGGCCGGCGTAATTGAAGGTGAGTTTTTCGTGATCGAGGCCGAGCAGGGCGAGGATCGTGGCGTGCAGGTCGTGAATCTGGACTTTGTTGTCCACGGCCTCGTAGCCGTAATCGTCCGTCGCGCCATGGCTGAAGCCGCCTTTCACGCCGCCGCCGGCCATCCAGAGCGTGAAGCCCTTGTTGTTGTGATCGCGCCCGTCGCCGCCTTGTGCGTGCGGTGTACGCCCGAACTCGCCGCTCCACACGACGAGCGTGTCCTTCAACAGTCCGCGATTTTTGAGATCCGTGAGCAATCCGGCGATGGGTGCGTCCACGCCGCGGCACTGGTTCTCGAGAGCGGTGCCGAGGTTGAAATGCTGATCCCAATTCCCATGGGATACCTCAACGAAACGGACGCCGGCCTCGATGAATTTGCGGGCGAGCAGGCATTTGCGGCCCATCTCGTCGGCCGGGCCGCCGGTGATGCCGTAGAGCTTCTTCGTCGCTTCCGTTTCCTTTGCGAGATCCATGACCGCCGGCATCTGGCTCTGCATTTTGAAGGCGAGTTCGTAGCTTTCGATGACGCCCTCGATCTCCGGATTGTAACGGTCGCGCCGGAGCGACTCGCGGTTGAGCGTCTGGATCAGCTCCAGTTCCGCGCGCTGCGCGCCGGGGCTGAGCGTGCCCTCGATGTTGCGCACATGGGCGTTGGCGATGCTGCGGTTGTCCGCGCCGATGCGCGTGGCCTGGTAGATCGCGGGGAGAAATGCGCTGCCGTAATTCTGCGTGCCGCCGAACCCCGATGGCGGGGCGATGGTGATGAAACCGGGAAGGTTTTGGTTCACCGTGCCGAGCCCGTAGAGCGTCCATGCCCCGAGCGACGGGCGGACAAATTGCGAGTTCCCCGTGTGCAGGTTCACCATCGCCTGCGGGTGTGCGGGCAGATTCGTCTGCATCGAGCGGACGAGGCACATCTCGTCCGCATGGGCGGCGAGCTGCGGGAAAAGGTCGGAGATCCACAGCCCGCCTTTTCCGCGTTGCTGGAACTTCCACTTCGAGCCCAGCAGCTTGGTGCCGGGGCGTTTGCCGGGCTTGTCATTGTCGGCATTGAGCTTCGGCTTGTAGTCGAAGGTGTCCACATGCGACGGGCCTCCGCGCATGCAGAGGAAGATGACCCGTTTTGCACGCGCCGGGAAATGCACGGGCTTCGGCGCGAGCGGGCTCGCTTCGGCGGCGACGGCATTCCGGCCCGTGAGGCCGGAGAATGCGAGCCAGCCGAAACCGCACGCGAGCGAGGAGAGGATGTCCCGCCGGGTGAGGAGCGGGGTGATGTTTCCGCAGGTGTTTGGATTCATGGCTTGAGGGTTGAACGCGGGCAGCGCCGCCGGGTTGCGCGGTAAAATCATTGGGCTGGCAGAGGTGCGGGTTTCGGGGCGGCAAACGGCGCGGGGCCGTCGGTGGTGATCACCGGTTTGGTTGCCGGCCCCTCGACGCGGAAGCTGAACGGCTGGCCGGTGTTTGTCCCGATCCCCGTGACGAACAGCACTGGCACGCGAGGGTCTGCCAGCTTCAGCGTCCCCTCGAGGGTGAACGCGCCGGAGGCATGCCGGCCCGTGGCCCTGGTCAGCGAGACGGTGGTGCTGGCGAGTGTGAATTCGGCGCCCGTTTCGGTGACGGAAGAGCCGCTCCAGTTCAGCGGGATCCGCGCATTTTGCAGCGAGAGGCTTCCACCGAGTTGGAGCGATTTCAATGCGCCGTCCACCGACAGCGTTCCGTTTACCATCCCCGCGAGCGGCCACTCGATGCCTGTGAGGAGACTCGCTTTCCTCAGATCCAGATTCTTTGCAGACAGGTTCACCCGCGCGACAGTGTCCTCGTTCAAAAGGCCGCCGAAGTCCACATCCGGCCAGCGCTGCCAGAGGTTCAGTGGCAGCAGCGCGTCGCCTTCGAGAATGGTGTTGCCCTTCTCCGAGAGCCGGATGCCGCGGAGATTCACGGCACTCGGCCCGACTGCGACAGTGGCTGTCAATGACGTGCCGTTTTCACTCAGTTCGAATTTGTCGAACTGCATCTGTTCACCCGAGTAGCGGCCCTCGATCGTGGCATCGAGCGGATGCGTCGGCCTTGCTCCCTTGCCCCCGAGGATTCCAACCCCTGCAAGTCGGGCCTTGAACTTTCCCTCGTGCTTTGCCGCCTTGCCGGAGCCCTGCCAGTCAATGACCGTGCGCCCCCCGGGAGGGGAAGGCAAGACGGGGGGGCCGAGCAGCGTCTGGTACTCCGCGAGATCGCGGGCCGAAAGGCGCACGATCCCCTCGTATGCGCCGTCACCCGCGAGGCTGATTTTTCCGACGCCGCGAAGGTAGTCGTCGCCGTGGAGGAACTGCGCATTGATGATCTGCAGTTCGCGCTCGTGCAGCACGAGCGCGGCGTTCAGCACGTCGAGTGGCGCGCTCCGCCACTTGATGCCGCCGCCGCTGAGGATGAGCTGTCCGCCGTATGTCGGCGGTTTACCGCCTGCATGGCCGGTACCGTTGATCGCGCCGCGCACGAAAAGCTGGCCGGCGACAAATTTGAACTCCGGCAGGACCAATGCGGCGAGGCCGGTGAGGTCGCGAACGTCGGCGTTCACCGTGAAGTCAAACTGCCGCCTCCACCACGGAACCCCCGTCTGCGGCAATGCCATCGCGCCACTGAGCACAAGCTGGTTCTCACCTTGCAGGAGCTTGAATTCATGGATGTGCAGGCGCTGGTCGAGCAGCGACATGCCGAGCGCCAGCCTGTCGAACTGCCGGTTGTCCCACTGGAAATTGTCAGCGTCGAAACGCACGTTCGCCTCGGCCCGCGTGAAGTCCCGCGGGTTGCCGCGAAATGTGAAGCCGCCCTTTTTCAACACGCCGCCGGCGGCTTCGTTCCGTCCGATGAAGCGGCCGAGCGGCGCGAGTTGGATGCCATCGAAGGTGCCATTCACATCCACGCGAAGCTGCCGGTCGCGCGGGGTGGTTTCCGCGGAGGTGGCGAGCGTGCCCCCGAATGCGTCAAGCTCCGCCTGGAAACTCAGCCTGCCCGTCGCGAGGTCGGCGAGCCCGGCGGAGAATGATTTCACCCGCACGTCCGGCCCGAGGGCGAGCCCGGAGAAAGTTGCGCGGGAACCCTCGAGCGTGGTGCGCCCGCGGACATCGCGAAATGTCTGGGCGGAGCCATGAATATCCCAGGCAATCTGCGCCGCATGCACCGCCCCTGGCTCGATCCGACCCAGCCTGATGCGGACATCGTCCGCGCGCACCCAGTCGTTGCCGCGGACGAGAGTCAGATCGGCGTCCCGGATCGAGACTGTGCCGGGGGCGCGCAGCCAGTCTTCGCCGGGTGACGAACGAAACCACTGCCAGGAAACGGGCTCCGGCGAATCCTCGCCGTCGGTGGGAAGCGAGATTTTCGCCGAGACCCCGGAAACTTCGAGGCGTTGAAACCAGATTCCATTTTTGCCCGCCGGCTCAAAGCCCACCGCCTCCGCACCACTGCGAATCCAGCGGCTGAACGGCTCGGGGAAGATGTTGCTCCATGCGAACCACGCACGTGTCCGCTTCGCCTCGATGCGTGTGATTGCGCCGGTCTCCGAGCGATAGCTCCACACACTGTCCCGCAGCACCACCGGATCGAACAGGCTGCCCTCGACGGCCCCGACCTGGATGCTGATTCCCTTCCGCCACGCGTCCAATTTCAGGATGCCGTGGATGACGTGCGGAAAAACCGGCGCCTGCACCGCGACCAGCAGCACCAGCACCAGCCACAAAAGCAACACCCGCACTTTTGCGAGGAAGCCACGACGCCGGCGGGGCTTCCTGCCCGGCGATCCGGCGGATGGCGCGGGGGGAACTGCTAATGGCGGTTCAATTTTTTCGGACACAGCGTTTTCCCCGGACGTTAGCGGCCCCGCAGTAAAATGGAAGCGCGCTGCTCGGGGGCGTGATGAGAATCAGGTCCAGCGACGGGAGCGGACGCGGCATCTCGGCGACGACATCGTGGCCAACAGCTTCATGGTGCCCATCGCGCAGCCCGGCGTGGTCGAGGCGCAGATTCGCCGGCTCGGTGGATTCGACATCTTCGAGACGGTCATCCTGCCGGAGAACGGCGAGATTACCTCCGCAGGCGGGAAGTCCACGGTGCAATGGGGACAACCGAAGTCGGTTTCGCAGCACACCCGAGCGGTCTCGCGGTCGCCATGCGCTACACCGAATGCGTGGCGCGGTGGCGCCAATCCCAAGAAGTCGCGGAGCGCACGCTGCATGGCCGCCGGAGCGGCAACCGCAGAGCAACCGCATCTTCGTCACGGTCGAATGCCTCTACGGCTGGAAGCAGGCCATCGCCGGCGGCATCAAGCGCATCGTGAAGCCGTAAGGCGCACGGAACCTCATTCGGTGGTTGCGAGCCCCGCTGCTGGAAACGGCAGCGGGGTTTTTCGTTTTGCAGCCCGAGTTTCGTTCGCAATCGAGCGCTGAGCGGTCTCAGAATTTGGACGGGAGGCTGGTGGGTCAGAAATGAATCGCTTTCGCCGCCGCGAAACCGATACGGTTGGTTCAGACATTTATGAGAATCGGACTATGCCTCTCCGGCGGCGGATTTCGTGCAACGCTCTTTCACCTGGGTGTGATCCGAGAGTTGCAGAATCGTGGCCTCCTAGCCGACGTAAAGGTCATCTGTGGAGTTTCCGGTGGCAGTATTGCCGCCGCACATCTGGCCCATAAATGGGATTCGTATATTTCTTCGCTGAAGAATTGCGAGCAACAAGCCGGGCAGGTGGTCGCACTTGCTCGCCGTGGTGTCCGGGGAAGAGGGACCAGAGCCTTCTTTTGGCGCTATCTCCTTCGCCGCAGGCCAAATCTAACGCATCTGTTGATGGAGGAGTATGATGCTGTTCTTTTCGACAAGAAGCCAATGTCGACGCTCCCAGAAGAGCCGCGGGTCGAGCTCATCTCTACAAGTCTCACGCTCCCGGATGCCGCGTGTTCCTTCAATCAAAGCACCTTCAGCGTCTGGCATCCTACTAAGGGCTCCAAGCTAACTACCGGACGCACTCTGATTAGTGCCGCGGCCGCTGCTTCCTCAGCATTTCCCGCACTCTTTCCGCCCATTGTGTGCGATCACGGGTTCCTCGGTGTAAAACAAGAGGAACTGCCGTTCACCCACTTCCTGACGGATGGTGGAGTGCTCGACAACACTGGTCTGCGGGTCATGTCCGAGCTGGTTGTCACGGAAAAGCTGGATTTCGTCATCGCCTCCAACGCTGGAGCCCAGTTGGACTGGGACACGAAGAACCCGTTGGGTAGCGGCTTCCGGTGGTTCCCGCGGATGGTGGAGGTGCTGTCGGAGGTTGGCTCTGAAGCCGCCAGAAAAAGGGCGGCTACTTCAGTCGCCGCTGCCTGCAAATTGATCGAGATCGATATGGATATGGAGGGGGTTGCTGAGCACCCGCTCCCGAGCGAGGCGCGGAAAGCCGTAAGAAGAATTCGGACTGATTTCGACACCTTTTCGGAGCACGAGATTCGATGTCTCGTTTGGCATGGGCAGTCTGTTGCCCGAAAGATTCTTGAGGGGCATTTTCCTGACCATAGGCCGAAAGAACCTGAATTCTGGGATCCCATCCCCGGAGGTGCTGCCGACTGGCGTAGTGAAGAGAAAGCTGCGCCCGGGCTTGAGCGCTCTTGGAAACGCACTGTTCGTCCGATTGCAATGGATCGCGCGACGCTCATAAATGTCGGCCTGACACTCGCCATTCTCGCTCTCGTCGTAGCCGCATACTTTGGAGTATCCTATTTTTTGGCGAGAAATGCTCCCCCGACCTTTAGGAAAGAGTTTTTCCCCGAGAATAAAACGTTCTTTCGCGAGGTGCGGGACGGACACAAACCACTTCAGTCCCCCGGACTCGATTGTGACACCGATTTATGGATACACTACATTGAGCCAACCTTTCAAGTCGGACTTCATGGGTGTCTCGGCATCAGACTTCGAGAGGGCAAGGTGGAAGGTAAATTCCGGGCGCGGGTTCTAAACGCCAATGAGAAAACACCAAAAGTCATTCCGTTGTTAATGTGGCGTAAGAACGAGGAACAGGTATCGGTCAAACCTTTGGATGCCGACAATGACTATTCTTTGCCATTCAACGAATCGGCCTCTCAGAATCTACTTTTTGGAGCCCATTT
Source organism: Prosthecobacter debontii (assembly GCA_945861385.1). Classification (GTDB taxonomy): domain Bacteria; phylum Verrucomicrobiota; class Verrucomicrobiia; order Chthoniobacterales; family Chthoniobacteraceae; genus SXWH01. The sequence goes on along the minus strand of CAMAUI010000098.1, from coordinate 677 downwards.
TGGAGATGAAAGGTTTGAAAAGCGGCCGGATTTCTTCGTAATGCCTACTAGTGAGTTTTTTCAACCAGGCGCTTCGAAGCCCACCAAGGTCAAAAGTTTCGTTATTGTCCGGAAATATTTTCTGGCTGAATGGAATCCAAATAAATACATTTACGAAATCGAGGGATGGAAACAATCGCTTGAGGTTAGCTCGCTCATTTACGAGCCTCTTTCCGATGATGAACTGAAGTCCGCTTCTTTGTCCGATGTCCGGGATTTACTCTCAAAGATGTTGGCTACCAAACTCCCTGAATCTGAATATTCCGGTTCTCGGCATAATGCGAAGACGGAGTTCGAAGATATCCAAAAGAAGATTCAAACAATCTTTTCCAATAATGAGTTCAATACTGAGTTCGCTGTCTTCCGAATGACCACCGAAGCCAGCAAGAACGATCATGTCTTTTTTTACCGTTTCGAGAGCCGGGCGGCACCTTCAAAATAGACGCAAATGAAACGAATCTATTTCGGGATTGTGTTTGGCTACGAGGAGCTAGTATTACTCCGTTAAGTTAAATCGGCGAGGATGTCGTCAAATTTCATGCCGCAGCAAAAGCAGGAGCCGGTGGATCTCACCAGCCACGGCCGAATCGCCCGCAGCGTCTGCTCCCACGTGACACCAGAAGTTTTTTTTGGCGCGT
>CAMAUI010000097.1 GCA_945861385.1 Prosthecobacter debontii | reverse complement strand
TGCGGTGGAAGATAAATGCCGCGCACACGACGGCAACGCGGGAGTCGCGCCGGCTACTCCGGCCAGCGCTCCAACGAGAGCGCCTAAAAGGCCTGGCCGTGGTGTGTTTCGTCACCGAAAAAAACGGGCATCACCACAAGCAAAGAGCTCGCCGACGAGCTGAAGAAACACGTCCGCAAAGTCATCGGCCCGGTCGCCACGCCCGACGAGATCCGCTTCACCGACGCGCTGCCCAAGACGCGCTCGGGAAAAATCATGCGCCGCCTGCTCAAGCAGGTTGCCGCGGGGGAATTGATCAAGGGCGACACGACGACGCTCGAGGATCTCAGCGTGCTCGCGAAGCTCGCGACGGCGGAGGATTGAGGTGGGCGTCCCACATTCAGGCGGGATGAACGCGCGGGGCTGCTTGCGTGACGCGCTCGATATCGCTAAGCCTCACGCATGATTCCGATGCTCGCCAATTCTACGCCGGAGCTTGCGCGCCTGTGCGAAGCGTATGGAGTGAAGCGCCTCGCAGCGTTCGGTTCGGCGGTGAGCGGGCACTTCGATCCGGCGACGAGCGACTTTGATTTTATCGTCGCCTTCCGCGATACCGCCGCGCCGGATTACGCGAACCGCTATTTCGACTTCGCCGAGGCTCTGGAGCGGTTGCTTGGGCGGAAAGTGGACCTCGTCACTGAACGATCCATCCGCCGCCCGTCTTTCCGCAGAGCCATCGAGGCAGCGCAGGAAGTCCTCTATGAATGCTGAAGCGTGCGAACGTCTCGGACACGCGCTCGAAGCGTGTGAGGCTATAGCGCAGTTCACCACCGGGAAAACCCGCGACAATTATCTCGCCGATGCGCTGCTCCGCTCGGCGGTCGAGCGCCAGTTCGAGATCATCGGTGAAGCCCTGAACCGCGCCACGCAACTCGATGAAACAGTGGACGCTCAAATCCCCGAACTCCGCCGTATCGTAGGGATGCGAAACCGCATCATCCACGGCTACGACTCCGTGGACGATGAACTGCTCTGGAGCGTCGCAAAAACCAACGTCCCCGCGCTGGCCGTGAATTTGCGGGCGATTCTCGACTGACCCGGAAAATCGGGTTGCGTTCGCTGCTTCGGCCAGCACTTGCCGTCAGTCTCGTAATCACGGGAATCGCACGACGGGCACTACTTCCCATCGCCGGAGCCGGGGTAGAGACGACGGCGGAGGATTGAGGCGGGCACGTTTGCGGTAAACTTGAGGGGATGCGAATGTTCGCGCTAGCCGCGGGTAGATGTGCTCCTTACAAAACGCACCCGATTTTATGCCGAAAGCTGCTGCCAAGACTGGGAAGAAATCCGTTCCGATTCTCAACGCGAAGAAGCTGCTCGTCGCCAATCGCTCCGAAATCGCCATCCGCATTTTCCGCGCGGCGACGGAGCTGGGGCTGCGAACGGTGGCGATTTATGCGGAGGAGGATCGGTTTTCGATGCACCGCTTCAAGGCCGATGAGGCGTATCGCGTCGGCGAGGGGAAGGGGCCGGTCGGCGCGTATCTCGACATCGAGAGCATCGTCGCGCTCGCGAAGGCGAAGGGCGTGGATCTCATTCATCCGGGCTACGGGTTTCTTTCGGAGAATGCGAATTTTGCGCGGGCGGTGCGCGCGGCGGGGATGGAGTTTGTCGGGCCGGGCGCGGATTTGCTGGATCTCATGGGGGACAAAGTCGCAGCGCGCGCGCTGACGCAGAAATTGAAAATCCCCACGCTGCCGGGTACCGAAGACCCGGTGACGGATCGTAAAACCGCGCTCAAGATCGCGGCGGAGATTGGCTTTCCGCTCATCATCAAGGCGGCCTTTGGCGGCGGCGGGCGCGGGATGCGCGTCGTTCACAAGGCGGGCGACCTCGATGCGCTGCTCGATGAGGCGCAGGGCGAAGCGGGACGCGCGTTTGGAAATGACGCGGTCTTTCTGGAAAAATACATCCCGCGCGCAAAGCACATCGAAGTGCAGGTGCTCGGCGACAAACACGGCAACGCGCTGCATCTCCACGAGCGCGATTGCTCGGTGCAGCGGCGGCATCAGAAGGTCGTCGAGATCGCGCCGAGCTACGGGCTTTCGGACAAAGTGCGCCATGAGCTTTGCGACGCGTCGGCGCGCATCGCGCGGGAGATCGGCTACGACAACGCGGGCACGGTGGAGTTCCTTTTGAACCTCGATTCCGAGCAGTGGTTTTTCATCGAGATGAACCCGCGCATCCAAGTGGAGCACACGGTGACGGAGCAAATCACGGGCGTTGATTTGGTGCGCTCGCAAATCCTCATCGCGATGGGCCACGCGCTCGACAGCGCCGAGGTCGCCATCCCGCCGCAGGATAAAATCCCGCGGAACGGTTTCGCCGTGCAGTGCCGCGTGACGACCGAGGACCCAGCGAACAAATTCACGCCGAGCTACGGCAAAATCATCACGTATCGTAGCGCAGGGGGGTTCGGCGTCCGGCTGGATGCGGGCATGGGCGACGCGGGCGCGGTGATTACGCCGTTCTACGATTCGCTGCTGGTGAAGCTGACGACGAGCGGCGCGACTTTTCACACCGCGCTCGATCGCATGGACCGCGCGCTGCGCGAAATGCGAATCCGCGGCGTGAAGACGAACACGCCGTTTTTGGAAAACGTGATCGCGCATCCGACGTTCCGCAGCGGCGCGGCGACGACGACGCTGATTGATACGACGCCGGCGCTGTTCGAGTTCAAGACGCGCCGCGACCGCGCGACGAAGCTGCTCAATTTCCTCGGCAACGTGAGTGTGAACGGCAACCCGCACGCGAAAGGCTACAAGCCCGAGCAGCAGCTCAAGCCCGCGCCGCTGCCGAAGTGGGATGGCCGCGTGGAGCCGGTGAAAGGCACGCGCCAACTGCTGCTGGAGCTGGGCCCGAAAAAATTCGCCGAGTGGACGACGAAGCAGAAGCGCCTGCTCGTGACCGACACGACGTTCCGCGACGCGCATCAATCGCTCATGGCGACGCGCGTCCGCACCGCCGACATGCTCGCCATCGCGCCCGCTGTCGCGCGTCGCACGGCAGAGTTGTTTTCGTTGGAGATGTGGGGCGGCGCGACCTTCGACACCGCGATGCGTTTTCTAAACGAAGACCCGTGGCAGCGTCTCCGCACGCTCCGCACAGCCGTTCCGAACATCTGTTTTCAAATGCTCCTGCGCGGCGCGAACGCCGTCGGCTACACGAGCTACCCGGCGAATGTCGTCGCCGGTTTCGTGAAGCACAGCGCCGAGGCGGGCATGGATATTTTCCGCGTGTTCGATTCGCTGAACGACCTCGCGAACATGAAAGCCGCGATGGAAGCCGTGCAGGACACGCACGGCATTTGCGAAGCGGCGGTCTGCTACACCGGCGACATCCTCGACCCGGCGCGCACGAAGTATTCGCTGCAATACTACGTCGGCCTCGCGAAGGAGCTGGAGAAGATGGGCGCGCACATGCTCGCCATCAAAGACATGGCCGGCCTCTGCCGCCCCTACGCCGCGAAGGCGCTCGTGAAGGCGCTCAAGGACGAAATCGGAATCCCCGTTCATTTTCACACGCACGACACGAGCGGCATCAACGCCGCGAGCATCCTGCAAGCGAGCGACGCGGGCGTGGATGTCGTGGACTTGGCCGTGGCCAGCATGAGCGGCAGCACGTCGCAGCCGAACATGAACAGCGTTGTCGCCGCGCTGCAAAACACGCCCCGCGACACCGGCCTGAACCTCGATACGCTCAACGAATTTTCCGACTACTGGGAGCACGTCCGCGATTTCTACCGCCCGTTCGACACCGCGCCAAAAACCGGCAGCGGCGAAGTGTATCTCCACGAAATGCCCGGCGGCCAATACACGAACCTCAAAGAGCAAGCCGCCAGCATGGGCCTCGGCGCTCGCTGGCCGGAAATTGCGCGCTGCTATCGCGAGGTGAACGATCTTTTTGGCGATATCGTGAAGGTCACGCCATCGAGCAAGGTCGTCGGCGACATGGCGCTCTTCCTTTTCACTCGCGGCATCAAGCCCGCCGACGTGGTGAATCTCGAGCCGGGCAGCATCGCATTTCCCGAGAGCGTGCTCGATATGCTTAGTGGCGGACTCGGCGAGCCGATGGGCGGATTCCCGCGCGATGTCGTGCGCGCCGTCCTCGGCGACAAGAAGGTAAAACGTACGCGCCCCGAGCCCGTGAAACTCAAGGACACGCGCGCCGAAGTCGCCGAGAAAACCAAGCGCGAGGCGAGCGACGACGACCTTTACTCGCACCTCATGTATCCGCAGGTGTTCGCCGACTTCGCGAAGTTCCAGGCGAGCTACAGCGACGTGAGCTGCCTGCCGACGCCCGCGTTTTTCTACGGCCTGCGCCCCGGCGAGGAAATCCAAGTGAACATCGAAGAAGGCAAAGTCCTTTTCATCAAACTCATCAGCATCGGAGTCGCCGACAAAGACGGACGCCGCGTGATTTCCTACGAGCTAAACGGCATGCCGCGCGAAGCGACCGTCGCCGACAAAGGCGTGGCGAAGGACGTGAAGACACGCCCGAAAGCCGCCGCGAACGACCCGCTGCAAATCGGCGCGCCGATCCCCGGAATGATCACCGCATTCGAGGCGAGCGTGGGCAAGGCCGTGGCGAAAGGCGACAAGCTCGCGACGCTCGAGGCGATGAAGATGCAAACGAACATCCTAGCCCCCGCGGATGGCACGGTGGCGGAGGCGCTCGTGAGCATCGGCGATGCGGTGGAGGCGGGGGATTTGATGATCAGGCTGAGAGCGTGAGAAATTGCACCATGTCGGAAACAACCCACCCATTTGAATTGGCGCTGTCGGTTTCGTGCGAACTGCTCGACGGCATCCTGCTGTCTCCGCCGCCAGTGCCTTGGTTCGAGTTCTGGCTGAATCCTCGTCGGCTTCGAGGTAGCGATTTTCTGATGCGCTGGTCGCAAGGCGTGTGGAGCGAACATCGGCTGATCGAGGCGGTGAACGCCACCTGCAAGTTCTTCGCGATTCCATACGGCCCGAGCGGAACTGCTCCGACAAGCAGCGTTCGTGAATTTGAACTCTACTTCGAGCGGCTCGAACACGCCGGGCTTGGAAAACTGAAGCGTCCCGACTTACTGGTCTTCGCCGAGCGGAATCGCGCGACGGTTGAAGCCCTTGTTACGGACGCTGGAGGTATCGGCGAATTGCCGTTCATCTCGGAAGACGATACGCGGCTGCAAGAGTTGCTCAAAGCCGCAATCATCGCGGTCGAGTGCGAGAACAGCCTTTGGCGTGGAGCGAAGATGCCGGATTTTCAAACTCCGCTGCGCCCACAGCGCCGACTTGAGGGCAAGATGGGACTCAAGAAAGGGGCAGTGCTCCCAAACATCATCATCAAGGAAGAAGATCGGGAACCGTTGCGCGAATGGCAGCGCCAGCGCGGAGTACCGCTGCATGTATGGCACGTCTTTTTTGATCGCGCCTACGGCTTGGCGTTTGATCGAGCGGAGCAGTTGATCGCTGAGGGCCTGACTCAAGCGACTGTGCAGACATTCCAAGCGCCCGGAGGAGCGACGACGAAGAAGGCGATCTACAAACACTACTACCACTACGGCTACCCGCTCGGTCTCAGCACAGCCGAACCGCAGTTGTTGCCGGCAGTCGTGGAAGACAAGAACGGTCACATCCTCCCGTATGTCACGTTCAGCGGCGGCAAACTGGAATTGTCTGCCGAGGCGCTCACAAAGATCGAAGAAGTCCGCAAAACCCGTGGCTAACTCCCGCACACTCCACGCATCTCCACAGAAACTCCCGGCAAGCGGTCCGGCGCGGGAGGCGTTGCGCGAAAAGGGGCAGTTCTGGACTCCGGCGTGGCTGGCCCGCGCAATGGCGGCTTGGGTGACGGAGGAAAAGCCTGCGGAGTTGTTCGATCCCGCCGTTGGGCCGGGGACATTCTTTTCCGCCGCACGGGCAGTCGGATTCGAGGGTGGATTGCGAGGCTTTGAGTTGGATCACACCGCGTTCGCGGGCTGTGGAAAGCTGGGTCTTGATGCGTCGGACTTCGGCGGCGTCGCTGTCGGTGACTTCTTGCAGGCGGGAATCGGTGAATTGTTCCCCGCAATCATTTCCAATCCGCCCTATATCCGCCACCACCGTCTTGGCGACGCACGGAAAGCCGAGCTGAAAGATTACGCACGCCGCACGCTCGGCTTCGCGCTGGATGGCCGCGCCGGCCTGCAAGCCTACTTCCTGATCAAGTGTCTCACGATGCTCGCGCCGGGCGGACGGCTTGCGTTTCTGCTCCCCGCTGATGTGTGCGAGGGATTTTCTTCACGACCTTTGTGGAATTGGATCGCTGAGCATTTTCGCATCGAAGCCGTGCTTTCTTTTGCTGAGACTGCGGCGCCGTTCCCGCAAGTGGACACGAACGCGATGGTCTTCTTCCTCAGCCAGAATCCACCTGCCGCAACACTGCTCTGGTGCCGCGTCGAGGAACCAGACGGCGATGCGATCCTTCGCGCGGTCGGCAATGGCGTGCGTTACGGCGCAAAAACTGAAACCGTAAAAATCCTGCGCCGCGAAACGAAGGAAGCCATCGCCACCGGCCTCTCGCGTTCGCCCGCGCCGCCGGATCAGGACGGCTACCCGCTCTCTCGCTTCGCCCGCGTCATGCGCGGCATCGCGACCGGTGAGAACGAATTCTTTTTCTTCACCTACGCCCAACTGCGTGAGGCGAAGCTGCCGGAGCGTTTCTTTCGCCGGGCGATTGGGCGCACGCGCGACTGCCCGGGCGCGGTGATTTCGCCCGAAGACCTAGAGGCACTGGATGCGGCTGGACGCCCGACCTGGCTGCTGAATCTCGGTGATCAGCCGATGGAGAGTTTTCCCGCGCCACTCCGCGCACACTTGGAGCGTGGCGAGCACGCAGGGATCCCGCGCGGCGCACTCGTCCAAACCCGACGCCCGTGGTATCGGATGGAGCAACGCACGCCGCCGCCATTGCTCTTTGCATACTTGGGGCGTCGCGATTGCCGCTTTGTCCTGAACCGCTCCAGCGTCGTCCCGCTCACGGGCTTTCTATGCGTCTATCCGCACGACGACACGCCGAAGAACGTCGAGCGGCTGTGGCGCGCGCTGAACCACCCGCTCACGCTGCGCAATCTTGTTTATGTCGCCAAGTCCTACGGCAGTGGCGCGCTCAAAGTGGAACCTCGCCAGCTAGAGCACTTGAAGATTCCATTCACCGTCGCTGAGCAAATTGGCCTGCTACCGCGCGAGGCAGCAGATCAGCTCGTCTTGCTGGAAACGCCTCATAAACGAAAGAGGCACTGCTCGAAGCGATGAAGATGCAAACGAACATCCTCGCCCCCGCTGATGGCACGGTGGCCGAGGCGCTCGTGAGTATCGGCGATGCGGTCGAGGCGGGGGATTTGATGATCAAGCTGCGAGCTTGAACGTCAGTGGAACGCAATTCGGTTCACAGAGTTATCGGCACGAGAGCGGCAAATGATCGTATGCGACTAGGCGTCATCGGCAAATCAGCAACCGTGGCGTACGAATCGGCACGAGAGCGGCAACTGATCGTATGCGACTAGTGCAGACATTCGCTCAATGAGTCCGTTCATCGCTGCGAGATCGCTAGCCACATCCACGGAGACTTCAGATAAAACGATGTAGTTCGTCTTCTCAGACAGCAGCGATGATGACTTTGCGAGAAGCGCCAGCTCGCTGGGAATCGCGTGTAGAAACAGTGCTTCACATTCGCCGATGTGTTGCGCGATCCCAATTTGTAAAACAAGGCCGACTTCGATCACCCTCAACTCTAGCCAGAATCCGGAAATGCTGTCGGCTACCGACCTGTCGCTTGTTCGTTGCCAGGTAAACGTTCGTTCGACCCACCCAGCATCCTTTGGATCCTGGATTTCCTTGAGCTTCATCTCCAAATCGCGTCTGCGTGCTGCCCTCAATTCACCTAATTCGTGCATGAATCCACGGAGTTCCAACTTGATGCTTTCGGTGAGTGGTTGAGCGAGACGCTGCTTGGTCGAATGAAAAATGGCTTCGAGTTTCGCGAGTTGGTCATTCTTCCGTGCTTCAACGAGGAATTTGATGTCGCGTTGCACCGACTTGATCGTCTTGGCCACATCCGCACCCGAAATTACATGGGCTCCTGAAACCACAAGTGAACCCAAGGTCGAAAGCGTCCCAGCCAAAGACTTCAGCTTGCTGACCTCCTTTGCACTCTCGATGATCTTACCGTTCGATCCGATCAGCTTTGGTATCATCTGTCCAGTTTCCTTGGACCGCATCAGCGTTGCTTTTCCAACTTCGAGCAGCTTTTGCCCTTTCTCGGAAAACTCCACGACGTATTCTCCTGTTTGTTGGATGAATCGAACAGCGTTGGTCGTAACGACCATGCCATCTCCGAGGTGAGCAGTGAACTGAGCAGTGATCATCTGCTCCGACGATGCCTGAAGCCCGGCCCAAACCGGTGTGATCGCCAACGCATCTTCAAACGATAGCCCGTCAAGCGGTGAGCGAGGCAGGAGCGACGCTTGCGGGCCGTGATCGCAATCTAATTGTGCAAGCGCGGATGCGCTCGGCTTGGCGTCAAAACTCCGGCGGAAAAAGAGAAGATAAGCGAGTGAGGCGACAAGCAGAACCGAAAGCGTCACGAGAAACGGTAGCATACGTACGATGCTTTTAGTGAATGGCCGATGATTCGTCACGCCTTCTGGGGGTTCGTGAATTGAGCTTGATGCGAGCGTCTATTACGCGAAGTGGGATTGCCGACGTGATTCCGGTGTGCGCGCCGCTCAAAGCGCCAGAGGGCTGGCGCACTCCAAGACGCTGTCGCGAAGCTCGATCGCGCCACGGACGGACGCGAGTTTTTGGAGTGCGCCGGCCCTCTGGCGCTTTGGAAGAGGCGACGTGTGGGAAGTAGGGACTGGGCAAAGGTGATCGTGATGGGCGCTTGCCCGACCGGCGAATGCCAACTCGCCACCGCGCTCGCCGCGGAGGCCAAAGCGGAAGTCGGCGGCCAAAACCTGCGACCATCGTGAGGCCCTGCCGGAAAGTGGAGGGTTACAGATCCCGCAGGTAGGCGTCGTTGATTTTCACGATGATGGTGTCCTTGCACTTGTGCCCGTTTTTATCCGTGAAAGTGACGGTGATGGTGAACGTGCCGTTCCTTTCCGATAGGAAGCTCGCCCGGTTCGCGCTTGTGACGAAGCCCGCGCGGAACGGTTTATCCGGATCAAAAATGTCGGGCTTGATTTTCCATTCGTAGGTTCCGGGCTCCGGGCTGCCCTCGGCGATGAGGGAGAGCACGTTGCCGGGGCGGATGGTGAATGTGCCGCCGGGATCGGCGAGTTTCCCCGGGCTGCCCGTCGTGTCGAACGGCATCAAGATGCGTACTTTGCATGGCTGTGGGGCGGGCGGCGGTGGCGGTGGGGGGAGCTGCTTGCCGCCGGCGAGAATCACCGCGTTCGCGACGTTCAGGACTTGCTGCGACACGCCGAGCCACCATGCGAGAAAGGCCTGGTTGATCGTGTTCACCGCGGCCTGGTTGATGGCCTCACGCACAAATGCCCCGGTCAATTCGCGCCCGAAGGCAGCCGCCCCGCCTTCCATCACGCTGAAGCATTCGTCCCCGACCGCGTTCACGATCGCGTCGAGGATCGCGTTGAGTTTTGTTTTCAGCACGGTGTCGCCGATGTTCGCGGCGATGACATTGCGCAGATCAATGAGCCGCGTGGCGACGTCGGTCACGTTCTGCACGCGCCCCCAGCCGCAGCCCTGCTGGTGGGGATCAGGCTCGCCGAACAGCGTGCCGTGGTAGTGCGGCTCCATGCACTCGGCCTCGCCGGGTATGATCGTGCCCGAGGTCGCCGCCACGGGATCGTCGTCCGTGACATCGAAAAACCCGCCTCCGGTTGGAGTGCCCTCGATTACTGCCCCGACGCCGGGGCCATCAATGATTACAAAGGTGTCGCCGAAGGACGACGCTGCCATGAGGAATGTGAACGCCGCAAAAGCGGCATGGCGGATCTGGTGGAGTGTGTTCATAGGTTGGTAGGTGCGCTAATTTCATAGGCTCTAAATTGACATCGTCAATAGAGAATCCGGGGAGGGTGCGGTCACGAGGGCAGTCGTGGTGTTGAGTTTCAGCGTGGGCGGACCTCGGGCGGGATGCCCGATGGGCTCACAGCCGGGACGGCTGTGTCACATTAGGGGTTCGACGCGCGTTCGATCACGGCAACTCGTGTCAGTTGCGTGTGATGGTTTCGTCGAGGTTCAGCAGGGTGCTCGCGAGGAGGGCGTGTGAGGCGAGTTCGGCGGGATCCATCCCGGTTTTTGGTTTGCTCTCGCCCACGTTGAGAAGCTTTTTTGCGGCCTCCGGATCCTGCTTGTAGCGGACGGCATGGGCGGCCAGTTGTTTTTGGAGGATGGCCTGCTCGTCCGGGCCGGGCATGCGCGAGAGGACGGTGCGGAAGAGAAACTTGATGCGATCCCCGGGGGTGGCACCGCCCTCGGTGATGGCCCGCTGGGCAAGGGAGCGGGCGGCCTCGACATGCTGGATGTCGTTCATGAGCTGGAGCGCCTGGAGGGGGGTGTTGCTGCGTTCGCGCACGACGCAGATTTGCTCGCGGTTGGGCGCGTCGAAATTGCTCATGAACGGCGGCGGAGCGGTGCGCTTGATGAAATTGTAGATGCTGCGCCGGTAGAGGGCGGGGCCGCTGTCCTGCTTGTAATTGCGGGTGTTCGAGCCGGCGAACCCGACGGGCTCCCAGATGTTCCCAGGCTGGTAGGGCTTTGCGCCGGCACCGCCCGGCTGGAGATTGATGAGGCCGCTGACGAAGAGCGCGTTGTCGCGGATGACCTCGGCATCGAGGCGGAAGCGCGGCCCGTGGGCGAGGAGGCGGTTCTCCGGATCGCGCGCGGTGAGCGCGGGCGTGATGCGCGATGATTGGCGGAATGCGGCGGAGCGGAGCATGAGGCGGACGAGTGCCTTCGTATCCCAGCCGCCCTCGCGGTAGGTGATGGCGAGCCAATCGAGCAGTTCGGGATGGCTTGGCGGCTGGCCTTGCGAGCCGAAGTCGCCGCTGGTTTTCACGATGCCGATGCCGAAAATCTGCTGCCAGATGCGGTTGACGGCGACGCGTGCGACGACGGGATTTTCGGCGGAGACGAGCCACTTCGCGAGGTCGAGGCGCGTGGCCCGCTTTGCGGCGTCGGGTTTCCTGAGCGGGGGGAAGATGGCGGGGGTGTTTGGCTCCACCTTCTCGCCGGGCTTGTCGTAGGCGCCGCGCATCATCACGAAGCTTTCGCGCGGAGTGGGCAGGTCGTTGTAGATGAAAGTGCTGGGAGCCTGCTTCCCGAGGTCGTCGCGCTGCTTGCGCAGGCTGGCGATCCCGGCCTGCAAGGCCGCAAACTGCGGCTTGGTCTTCGTGCAGACATTGGCGAGGTAGTAGCCGCGCAGTTGCTTCTCCTCCGCGGCCGTCCGGGTTTTCGCGGGCCCTTCCTTGAGCCATGCCCGAAGTTCCGCGGGAACGTCATTGGAATCCCTGCCCGCGCGGGATTTTCGCCATGCGATGTAGGATTGCGAAGGATCACCCACGGGGTCGCCGAGGCCGGTGACGCCCATCTTGTCCCAATACACCAGGCCGCCGGATTGCGTGATCGCGAAGCCCTCGCACTGGTCGCCAGCGTGCAGGCCGATCTTTTCGGCGGGGATGGAAAGGCGCACCCATTTGCCCGTCTGCGGAAGCGGGCCGGCGAGGACACGCTCGGTGGTTCCCTCCTTGCCCCACTCGATCGCCTTGTAATCGCCCCACACCGCCCGGTGCTTCCACCCGCCTTTGTGAAACTGGATCATCACCGACTTCGCAACGTCAGCCGGATCGAGGAAGACATGGACGAACAGCTCGGCTTTTTGCGGGATGATGATCGGCGCGGCGCCGGCCTCGAAGGAATCCTGGATGGTGCCCTGTCCGCTGCGTTTGATGGCGAGCTTGCCGCTGAGCACCTGGGCGCCCTGCGCGGCGGAGCGCAATTTCAGAGGATGGCCGAGCGACTGGACCTTCGCGCCCGGCGGGAACTCGTCCTCGAGCCACACCGTTTCCACCGGCACGGGGGCGGCCTGGGCCTTGTGCTCCGCAGGGTCGGTGTAGGAAATTTTGGAGGCGCTTTCGTCGAGTTCCTTTTGCTTCGCGGCGACTTGGGCATCCAGCTCCGCGAGCTTCGTCTTCTGGGCGGGCGAGTCTATTTTCATGACCGGCCGGGTGAGCAGGGAGTTCCCGTCCATCGCCGGATCGGCGGCGCTGTGAAAGAATGCGTAGAGCGAATAAAACTCCTTCTGCGAGAGAGGATCGAATTTGTGGTCGTGGCAGACCGCGCATCCGGCGGTGAGCCCCATCCACGCCTGCGCGGTGGTGCTTGCCCGGTCCACTGCGTAGCGGAAAACAAACTCCGCATCAATCGAGCCGCCCTCGCTGGTGGTGACGTTGCAGCGGTTGAACCCCGTGGCGATGAGCTGGCTCTGCGTGGGGTTCGGCAGCAGGTCGCCCGCGAGCTGCTCGATGGTGAACTGGTCGAAGGGCTGGTTCGCATTGAAGGCGTTCACCACCCAGTCGCGGTAGGCCCACATCTGGCGCTCGTTGTCGAGGTGCAGGCCGTGAGTGTCGGCGTAGCGCGCCACGTCGAGCCAGTGGCGCGCCATTTCCTCGCCGTAGTGCGGGGAGGCGAAATAACGCTCCACCATTTTTTCGTAGGCATCGGCCGAGTTGTCCCCGAGGAATGCATCAACCTCCGCAGTGGTCGGCGGCAGGCCCGTGAGCGTGAATGCGACGCGGCGGATGAGCGTGGGCTTGTCGGCCTCCGGCATCATGGCGAGCCCTTCGCGGGCGAGCCCGCCGGCGATGAAGCCGTCAATCCCGTTCCGGGCGCCGGGCGTTTTGGGCGGCTCGCTTTTCACGGGCTGCTCGAAGGCCCAGTGCTTTTGGTAAGGCGCTCCCTGTTCGATCCACTTTTTGAGGATCGCCCGCTCCTCGTCCTTGAGTTTCTTGTGCGACTTCGGCGGCGGCATCACCTCGTCCTCGTCCTTGTTCGTGATGCGGAGCCACAGCTCGCTCTGGTCGGGCTTGCCGGGAACGACGGCCCGGATGCCCTCGCGATCCGCGAGCGCGCTCTCGGGCTGATCGAGGCGCAGCTTGGCCTCGCGATGCTTCGCGTCGGTGCCGTGGCACGCGAAGCAGTTGTCGGAAAGAATGGGGCGCACGTGCTGGTTGAAACCAATCTTTTCCGGGATGGCGGCATGGAGCGCCGCGGATGCGAGGATGGAAATCGGGAGCAGTCGAAAGATGGTCATGTTGTCGGAAAGACAAGTCCGCGTCCGGGATTGAAACTTAGCCGGGAATTTCACCCCCATCTGCGGGCGTGATTAATATCGAGTCCACAGCGGAGCCGTGATGGGAACGTGGCACAGTGCGTCCCGCCTGTGAGGCCAGCGGGCGTCTCGCCCGGCGTCTTTGATGGGCCCATTCGACCCTGCGGGCAGGATGCCCGCTGGCCTCACAGGCGGGACGCACTGTGCCACAAAACACGCCGCGTCCGGGATTGAAACTTAGCCGGGAATTTCACCCCCCATCAGCCCTCATTCCGCTGCGCGCTTGTCTTTTTCCCGCCTCCGTGTGTCCTCGCCGCGTGCAGCAAACTTGGTGGCGCCAGTACACAGAATTCGCAGTCCTGTTTTTCCTGCACGCGATGGCGATGGGCATGTGGTTCGTCCCGCTCGCCGGGGTGCTGAACGCGCATGGTTACGGTGACCACCGCGCCGCGATATTCGCCACGAGCGGGATCTCCGCATTCATCTCGCCGCTGATTTTCGGGGCGCTGGCCGACCGGCATTACGCGCCCGTGCGCGTGCTTCGCTGGCTCGCCCTGGCCACCGCCGTGGCGATGGCGCTGGCCACCGCCGCGATCGGCGCCCGCCTGCCGTGGTACTGGGTTCTCGCCGCCTGCCAGTTCCATTCGATCTGCGCCGCGCCGACGTTCAGCCTCACGACCACGATCGTCCTCTCGCGCCTGCAGGATTCCAAACGCGAGTTCGGCCCGCTGCGTGCGATGGCCACGCTGGGCTGGATGGCCGGATGCTGGCTGGTCTCCGGCTTTGGCGCGGACACGACGACCGGTGCCGGGTACGGTGGCGCCGCAGTCTGGCTCTGCGTCGCCGCATTCACCTGCACGCTGCCCGGGGTCCCGCCGCCGAAGCAAACCGGCCTCAACACATGGCGCGAGCGTCTCGGCCTTGATGCACTCGTGCTGTTGAAAAATCGCGATCACCGCGGTGTGTTCATCGCCGCGGTTCTTTTCAACATCCCGCTGTGCGCCTTCTACGTGTACACTCCGCAGCACCTTTTGGAACTTGGTCTCACCCGCACCACTGCATGGATGAGCCTCGGTCAGGTCACGGAAATCATCTCGATGTTCTTCATAGGTGCGCTCCTTGCCCGCTGGAGGCTGAAGTGGATCTTCGCCGCCGGGATTTTTTTCGGCTTCATCCGCTACGCCATCTGCGCGCTCGACACCCCCGCCGCCCTCATCATCGGCGTCACGCTGCACGGATTTGCGTTCACGCTTTTTTTCATCACCGGGCAGATCTACCTCGATCAGCGCATTGACCCCGCGTGGCGGGCGCGCTCACAGGCGCTATGGCAGGTCGTCATCACCGGCGTCGGCAACACCGCGGGCTACCTCGGGTGCGGCGCATGGTTCCTTGCGTGTAAAACGGACAGCGGCGTGCGATGGGCGATGCACTGGTCCGGCCTCGCCGTCAGCGTCCTGCTTGTCCTCTTTTGGTTTCTTTTCAGCTACCGGGGACGCGACGGCGGGCATTCCCTCAGCACCCGATCTGGGAATTGACTCCCATAAGTGGAGCCCTGGCTGGGCCCGGTGAAAATCGTCGCGCCCCCTCGCAGCCAAACGATTTGCCGGCTTGCGCCCTCGCATCGCGCGCAACATATCCATTTTATGACAACACTCCGCGCTCTCGCATTCCTCACCCTTTGCGCCACCCCCGCTTTCGCCGAGCCGGTGTCGCTCTTCGATGGCAAAACGCTGGAACATTTTGAGGGGAACACGAAGCTCTGGCGGGTGGAGGAGGGGGAGATCCGCGGCGGCTCGCTGACGGAGACGGTGAAACACAATGACTTCCTCGCGACGAAGAAGAACTACCCGAACTTCGACCTGCGCTTGAAGCTGCGGCTCGCCGGGACGGGCTTCGTGAACAGCGGCGTGCAAATCCGCAGCATCCGCATCCCCGGCACCAGCGAGATGAGCGGCTATCAGGTGGACTACGGGCCGGGCTGGTACGGGAAGCTTTACGACGAGAGCCGGCGCAACAAGGTGATCGCAAATTCCACTGACCCGAAGGCGGTCACCGCGGCGGTCAAGGAGGGGGATTGGAATGAATACCGCATTCGCGCCGAGGGGCCGCGCATCCAGACATGGATCAATGGCGTCCCGGCGCTGGACTACACGGAGAAGGACCCGAAGATCGCGCAGGACGGCCACATCGGCATCCAGGTCCACGGCGGCGGCAAGGCGCTCATCCAGGCAAAGGACATCACGATCGAAGAGCTGCCCGCCACGCCGAATGCGCCGACATGGAAGCCCGCAGCCCCGCCTGCGGGCGGAAAGCCAAACGAGACCCCGAAACCAAACGCACCCTGACGAGCAAGAATGTAACTTGTCTGGAATGACTTCGAACTGCGAACGGACAAATCCCGCCAAGGCTTCACCATCGTGTGGCCATCCCGGGTACTGAAATCAAAATAGGCGGTTCCTTTTCCGAACCCTTGCAATCGTCATTTTGTCGCCTTCTGCGAGAGGAGGAACGCGAGCAGATCTGCAAAATCTTTTTCCGGGATCGCCTCGCCGAATGCGGCGGGCATGAGCGATGTGTCGCTTTCCTCGCGCTTCGCCACGTTCGCGAGAGGGACGGCGACCTCCTTGCCGGTAAAATCCGCGAGAATGAGCTGGGCACCTTCCTCCCGCCGGAACAGCCCGCTTGCGATTCCACCATCCTTCAGCGTCACGACGCTGAGGCGGAACGCGCGATCCACGTTGCGATTCGGGTCGAGCATGTCTTCGAGAATGCGGTCC
>CAMAUI010000096.1 GCA_945861385.1 Prosthecobacter debontii | reverse complement strand
TGCGCCACCCGTCCGGCTCCTTCGCATAGCGTTCATCGATCACGGCCGCCACTTCGGGCTTGCCCAGTTGCAATGTCATTTTTCCCATCCCTCTTTCCTACCACCGATTCCCTATAATGTCTGCTTTATTATTGGATATGGTATGAGTTGCCCACCCGGGAGCGGACACGGCGGTCGCAATTAGTGCTCTGAGTTACGGCTTCGACTTGATGCTGACGCCGCCACTTTCGCCTGTCGGGCCACCGGGTGCCACGGTGCTCAGGAAGTAGCCGTAGCCGCCCTTGGTGGGGCCTTTCTGGAATATGGTGCCTTTGAACGCGGGCTTCTCGCCGTCGCTGTGCGTGAAGCTGCCGAACAGCGCGCCAGTCGGAGCGACGACGGTGAGTTTGATGCTCTTGTCGGTCTCCGGGACGTTGGTGACTTTATTCGCGGTGGAGATGATCACGTCTTTTGTGATGAGGCCGGTGAGTTTGCCATCCTCGAATTGCAGCGTGGCTTCGCCGTTTGCGTTGAGGCCGGGGAAAACGCTCACGGCGGGTGTTTGCTTTGCGCTGTTGTAGCTGGCGGCGACGAGATCCACGTTCACGCCGCCGGGCCAGCCGGCGGGGTAGTGTTTCGCTTTCGCATCGGCAGGGCGCAGCCACAGGAGGTCGTCGCCGGAGATGTCGCTGTTCGCGTTCGGGTTCGCGAGGTCGGCGAGGCTGATGGTGACGGAGCCGGCGATGCTGCCTTTCTTCGCGTAGAGCGGCGCGTAGAGCGGCGCGGTGTAGTTCGCGGAAAGCGGCGCGCTGGCTGCGAAGGGCGTGCCGTCGGCGAGTGTGCCCTTGAAGGACAGTTTGCCGGTTTTCGTCACGGTGATGACGCCGATGCCGTCGCCCTGCGGGAATTGCGTGGCGGTGAGCACGGGCTGTGTTTCCGAGGGAAGAACGGCGGTGTATGTGCCTTTGTTCGCGAGCACGGTGGCGTCGAGCAGTGCGAGCTTGCCGTCGAACGCGGCGCGGTCGCAGTCCACGGTGGCGATGGCACCGATGGTGCCGGTGACTTTGCCCGCCGCGATGGCGAGCGTGAGGTCGCCGAAGGTCACGGGCACCTTGCCTTTTTTCACGAGGGCGAGCGTCGGTGTGAGCGCGGTGCCGAAGCGAGCGGCGCCGTTGTTGGCAAAGACGCCTTTAATCACCAGCAGCGCGCCGCCGATGGTGACTTTGCCGGTGAACGTGCCGGTCTTCGTCACGGTCACGGTGACGAAGCCGCTGGCGTTGTTGAGGTCGCCGGCGGGCGGGGCGATGACGGTGGGCGTGGCGAGGCCGTTGTAGCTGCCGGCGAACTGCGGGCGTTCGTTGATGTAGGTGAAGGTGACCTTTTTCACGAGGGACGCGGTGCCGTTGAGGTCGAACGCCTGCACGAGCAGCGTGTTCGGGCCGTTCTCGGCGGGGATGTTGTTCGCGGTGAAGGGCGTCACGCCATTCGCTTTCGCGCCGAGCGTGGCGTTGGGCAGTGCGGTGCCGTTGAGCGTGAGCGTCACGCGGTCAAGGTCGTCCAGCTCCGCCACGGCGCCCGCGACGTTGAACGTCGCGCCGGATTTGCCGGCCTTCGGCGAGGTGAGCAGGAGCTTGGGCGTGATTTTGTCGGGCGCGGTCACGGTCACGGTCGTCGCGGCGATGCCGCCGATGCTGGCGCCGGCGGTCGCGATGCCGAGGGTGAAATTGATCGTCCCCGGCAGCGGCGCGGCTCCGAGGAGCAGCGGGATATTTACGGTCGCGGTGTCCTCGCCGTCGTCGAACTGCACGGTGGCCGGGCTGGTGAAGGTGAAGTCCAGCGCGTCGAGCGTGCCGCCCGCGAGCGCGACTTGCGCGCTGACGGCGCCGGTCGTGCCGTTGGTGCGATTGAGCGTGAGGACGACGGTGTTCGGCTGGCCAAGCGCGTTCTTCGAGGCGAAGCGATACGTCGCGGCGCTAAAGGCAATCTGCCCGGCGGGGTTCGGGTCGGTCTCGGTGATGGTCACGGTCGCGGTGCCCGGCGAGCCGACGGTCGCGCCGTTCGTGCCGCCACTCAGCGCGATGGTGAAAGTGCGGTCGCCCGTGAACGCCGGGTTGTCCGTGATGAGCACGTCCACCGTCTTGCTGCTTTCGCCGTCGCCGAACGTCACGAGCGTATTCGTCTGCCCGGTGAAATTCGTGCCCGCGAGCGCGGTGCCGTCCTGCGTGGAGAAATTCACGCTCACACTGCCGGTCGTGCTGCCAGTGCGGACGATGGTCGCGGTCACTTGCGCGTCGGTTTCGAGCACGCTGTAGGTCGCGGCGCTGAACGCCAGCGTCGAGGGCTGCGGATCGTTTTCGACGATGGTCACGGTCGCCGTGCTGGGCGCGATGACGTTTGCAGTGCCGGATGCGAGCGCGAGGCTCGCGGTAAAGGTGCGGTCGCCCTGGAAGCCCGCCACGTCGGTGATGGCCACGTTCACGTCCTTGGTCGTCTCTCCCACGCCAAATGCCACGGGGAAATTCGTCAGCGCCGTGTAGTCCGTGCCCGCGGTCGCCGTCACATTGGACGTCGAGACGTTCAGCGTGAACGCCGTGTTCGCATTGCCCGTGCGGTTGATGGTGAGCACCGCGTTGCCGCCGTCCTCGCCGATGCTGTAGCTGGCCGCAGAGAATGCCACGTCCGGCGCGCCCACGAAGTCCACGGGGTTGTTGGTGAAAGTAAGCACGCCCGAGTCATTGAGGCGGAACGCCCCGAGGAACACGGCCGGCAGGCCGTTCGTGCCGGTCGCGATATGATAGAGATCCAGCACCGATGACGACGTGCCGTTGGCGAAAGTATTCTCGATGCCGAGGCCGCCACTCACGAAGTAGGCGTAAGCCGACCCGCCCGTGGACTGGAGACCGCCCGGCATGTGCTCGGCGTAGCTGTTCTGCTTGCCGTTATCCTGGATGAGCGCCGTCGTGCTGTTCGTGCTCTCCGTCTGCCCCGGTGTGCCGGCCTGCGTGCCGTTGGCATACTGAAGGCCGAGCGCCTGCATCTTGCCCGCGGGTGTCGCCTGAGTGCTCGTCGTCGAGCGCGCCCACGGCGTGCTTTGCGTGCCCGCTGTCACCTCCGCCTTCGAGGCAAACATCGTGCGGTTCGTGAACCCATTCCCCGCCGTGTACTGCGTGCCGGAGACGCTCCAAAAGACATCGCCCCGCGTCTTCCAGTCCGCGCCGAAGACGGCCTCCAGGTCGGCGGCGATGTTTCCGCCGGTGGCCACGGTAAAGGCCGCGCTCACGCCGACGAACTGCGTCGCGGAGCCGAGGTTCACCTCGTAGCATTGAGTGCCGCCCTGCCCGCCAGTCGCCCGGAAGCCGAGGATGAGGTCGCCATCCGTGTAAGTAAGCGCGTGGCTCACCGCCGGGGCCGCAATGGCCATCGCGGCGAAGGCGAGTTGTCTGAGTTTCTTGGCAATTGTCATGGAGTCGTCGTGTGTTTGGGTTGTGTGTAACGCGCCCGTCTTGGCGCACTCCGTGTGTCGCCTACTGCCGGAGTTAGCTCAAGTTACCCACTGTGACTTGTTCGTGGCGGATTGAAGACAGCGACGCTGGTTAGCCATGCAAGCGTCGCCATATTGTCACGCAAACCGGGCGTGGGAGTGTGTTTAGCTGGCTGGGATGAAACTCGACTTTCCAGCCGCCCGCACTGCCTCTGCCTCTGCCTCTCACTCTCACTCCGAAATAGCATCCGGGAGTGAGAGTGAGAGGCAGAGGCAGAGGCGGAGGCAGAGTGCCAGCCGCTTCGCGCGGTGGCTGCTGTGCTGGGTGTTGAGCGTTGGGTGCTGGACGTTGGGCGCACACGCCGCCGACTTCTCTCTCGCGGATGAGTTGAAAAAGGCCGCCACTGGCGACGCGACCGCCCAGTACGCCGTCGCCCGCGCCTATTATAAAGGCGAGGGCACGGAGCGGGATCTCGCGAAAGCCGCCGAGTGGTTCCGCAAAGCCGCCGAGCAGGGCGATGCGAAGGCACAGCGCCTCATCGCGACGATGCTCGCGCAAGGCCAGGGCGTCACCCGCGATGAAGCGGCGGCCCTCTCGTGGTTCACCAAAGCGGCGGCCCAAGGAGATGCCATCGCCAGCGCGAACCTCGGCTGGTTTCACTCTCAGGGCATCGCCACCCCGAAGAACATGGACGCCGCCCTCCGCCACTACCGCGCGGCGGCAAAGGCCGGTCAGTTCGACGCGCAAGTGCGCCTCGGCCAGATGCTCACGAAGGGCTATGATGGCATCCCGGTGGACTACAAAGAGGCGTTCCCCCTCCTGCTCGCCGCCGCGGAGAAAGGCCACGCGGGCGCGCAAAACACCCTGGGCGTGCTTTACGAGGAGGGGCAGGGCACCGCGAAGGATCCTGGCGCCGCCGTGAAGTGGTTCCGCGCCGCCGCCGGGCAGGGCGAGCCACGCGCGATGATGAACATGGGTCGCATGTGCGAGGGCGGCATCACCATGGAGCGCGACCCGGCGCAGGCCGCGATGTGGTTTCACCTCAGCATCCAAAGGCGGGAGGATGGCGCGGTAAAATACCTCACCCACCTGCGGGAGACGGGCCGCCTAAGCACGGAACACATCGAGGAAGGGAAGAAAAGAGCGGCGGGGTTTCTTGTGAAGAAGGTGGATGTGAGGGAATGACAAATGACGAAGCCATACACGCAAGCGCCCTTGCGCTCGTAATTCCACATTCTCACTTCGGCATTCGCAATTTGCCACTCGGCACGGAGGTCGGGATGCTGGACGTGGCGGAAGGTGTCGGCCCGGGAAATGGCGAATGCGGAATTTCGAATGCCGAATGGGCGCGACTTCTTCACTTCGACACTCTCACTTCGAACTTCGCACTTTGCCACGGCCTCGATGCCGCGGATGGCGAGGTGGGGCGAATGTCGAATTCTGATTGCCGGATATTTGGAGGCGCTCATTCGTGGTAGTCGTCGCGGCCCATGAGCACCTTGCGCAATTGGGCTTCCGTAACGCGGGGCCACTTGAGTTTTCGCAGCCAGAGGTTGGTTTTCGCCACGTCGAAGGCTTCGGAGTCGAACGCGCGGCCCAGCCATTCCTTCATGCTCTGGTGCTCCGGGTGTTTCGGGTTCTTGAGGGTTTCGAGCAGATCCGCATAGCCCCACACTCCGCCGCAATCCTCAGGCGGACAGGCGCGGGCACCGTCGAGGCAGAGCGCGGTCGTGGTAGCAGCAGCGGGGGGAGGCAGGATTTTCTCCACCGTGATCATGTGCTCCCAGGAATCGCCGAAGTCGTATTTGTAGTCGAAGGCGTCCTGCTCGCGTGGGGCGATTTGCCGAAGAGTGAACTTGCGCGCTTCGAGGATTTCCGGGTCGCCGTCATACTCGGCAAAGTTATGGCGCGTGTCGGAGTAGAAGTCCTCTCCCACTTTGAACTGGTGCAGATGGCTGTTCGTCCAGCCGATCGTGACCTGGAGGACGGCGTGCAACCATTCGAGCGTGGCATCGCCGGGCACTTGCAGCCTCCGCCATACGGGCGGCTCGCTCTCGAGCAGGATGACCTTCAACTGGTAGATCGGGGCATTGTCTTTCCCGGCGGTGGTTTCAGCGGTGGAAATCATGCGCTGAAGGGTAACCGAATGACCGCGCCACGCTGCGCCTGGCTTTGAGATTTGGCGAGCTGAGCGGCGAAACTGACTTCGACGAAGCGCGGGCAGGTGAGGGCGACGACGGGCGTGGAGTTGGCGGTGTCCTTTTCGGATGGGGCGATCCAGATCATGAGTGTGAGATGGTGAGGAAATGCTGGCGGTGTATGCAGTGAGCTTCCGTGGATCTGATTGGGGATGGCCTGTTCATGGGCACAGAGTGACCGGAAACAAATTTGGTGGCGAGTGGAAACAAACCGATGCGATCCAGCGCCAGAAACATCCCCGGTATTGGGCTGGCCGCGATTTTTCCGCGAAGCGTCTCAGGCTGTGGTCGGGACGGCGGCGGGGTGGCCGGGCTGGTTGTCGTCGTCCTTTGCGGTCGCGAGTTTCCGCCGGTGGAGGCGTTCGAGGGCGAGGTAGATGACGGGGGTGATGTAAAGGGTGAGGAGCTGGGAAAGAATGAGGCCGCCGACGATGGCGATGCCGAGCGGGCGGCGTGCTTCGGATGCCATGCCGAGGGCGATGGGGAGTGCGCCCATGATCGCGGCCATTGTCGTCATCATGATGGGGCGGAAGCGGACGATGCAGGCCTCGAAGATCGCCCCGGCGGGCGGTTTTTTTTCGCGGCGCTGCGCGTCAATGGCGAAGTCTATCATCATGATTGCGTTCTTTTTCACGATGCCGATGAGAAGAAGGATGCCGACGAAGCCGTACACGTTCAGCTCCATGCCGAAGAGGTCGAGCGCGATGAGTGCGCCGAGGCCGGCGGAGGGGAGGCCGGAGAGGATGGTGAGCGGATGGATGAAGCTCTCGTAGAGAATGCCGAGCACGAGGTAGATCACGAGCAGCGCCATCACGAGCAGCATGCCGAGGCCTTTCAGCGAGGACTGGAAGGCCTGCGCGGTGCCCTGGAAACTTGTGGTGATGCCGGCTGGCAGGTCGGCGCGGACTGCGGCCTCGATTTTTGCGATCGCATCACCGAGGGAGATGCCCGGCGTGGTGTTGAAGGAAACTGTCACGGCCGGGAGCTGGCCGAGATGCTGCACGGTGAGCGGGCCCGTGGTCTTGCCGATTTTCGTCACGGCGCTGAGCGGGATGAGCCGGCCCTTGTCGGATCGCACGTAAAGCATGTCGAGATCGGCGCCCTCGCGCTGGAACTCCGGCAGAACTTCGACGATCACTTGGTATTGATTGGTGGGCGTGTAGATCGTGGACACCTGCCGCGCGCTGTAGGCGTTCGCGAGCGCGTTCTCGATCTGCGCGGCGGTGACGCCGAGCGTGCTTGCCTTGTCGCGCTCGATGGTGACGAGCACCTGCGGGTTTGTGATTTGCAGGTCGCTCGTCACGTCCTGCAACTCGGGGATCCTGCGCATCGCCGCCTCGACGTTCCCAGCCGTGGCGTAGAGTTCCGCAAGGTCCGGGCCGAAGAGCGTGTACTGGTAGAGGCTCTTCGTCAGCGTCCCCCCGATGCGGATGGATGGGAGCATCTGTGGGAAGCAGCGGAGCCCTGGGACGCGGTTGAGTTCGCGCCGGAGTTCGGCCACGATTTCCTCCGCGGGCGGGCGTTGTCCGTGCGGTTTGAGATTCAAGAACAACCTCCCCGAGTTTGCGGTGGAGTTCGGTCCGCCGACGCCGATGGAGGACATGAAGCCTTCGATGTAAGGCTTGTTGATGAGCATCGCCGCCGCCTGCTGCTGCAAGCCGGCCATTTTCTCGAACGACACGCCCTGCGCGGCCTCGGTCATCACGAAGATCTGCCCGTTGTCCTCGGTTGGGATGAACCCCTTCGGCAGGGCGCCGAAGTAATAAACGGTACCCGCCACGCTGCCCGCCGCGACGAGCATGACCAGCACGGAGTGGCGCATCGCCGCGCGCAGCGTCCGTTCATAGAGCCGCAGTGTCGCCCGGAAAAATTGCTCCGTTCCGCGGTAAAACCAACCACGCGGGGCGGTGGTGTGCGACTTCAGGAAGCGCGAGCACAGCATCGGCGTGAGAGACAGCGACACGAAGCCGCTGATGAGGATTGCGACTGCGATCACCACGGAGAATTCGTGCAGCAGCCGGCCGAGGATTCCGCCCATGAACAGCACGGGAAGGAAGACCGCGACCAGCGAGAGTGTCATCGAGAGAATCGTGAAGCTGATCTCCCGCGCGCCGCGCAGCGCGGCCTGCATCGGCGCCTCGCCAGCCTCGATGTGGCGGACGATGTTTTCCAGCACCACGATCGCGTCATCCACGACGAAGCCGACCGCGAGCGTCAGCGCGAGGAGGGAAAAATTATCAATGTTGAATCCCAGCAGGTGCATCGCCACGAAGGTGCCGATGACGGAGAGCGGCATGGCCAGGGAGGGGATGAGTGTTGCGCGGATGTTGCGGAGGAAGACGAAGATCACGAGCACGACGAGCACGATCGTGAGCACGAGGGTGAACTCCACTTCGCCCACGCTCCGGCGGATGGAGAGCGACTTGTCCGACAGCACTTCGATGTTCACCGAGGGTGGCAGTTGCGCGCGGAATTTTGGGAGGAGTTCCCTCACCGTGTCCACGATTGCCACCGTGTTCGTGCCTGGCTGTTTCTGCACTGCGAGGACCAGGCCGCGGACGCCGTTGTACCAGCTCGCGATCTTCTCATTCTCCACGCTGTCAATCACGCGACCGATCTGCCCGAGGCGCACGGGGGCGCCGTTGCGGTAGGCGACGACGACCTTTCCGTAGGCCGCGGCGTCCAGGAGCTGGCCGGTGGCCTGCACCGTCGCGGCTTCGCTGGAGCCATCGAGGGTGCCGGTTGGCAAATTCACGTTGCCGCCCTGGATCGCGCCGACGATTTCCTCGATGCCGAGCTGGCGTGTTGCGATTTCGCGCGGGTCGAGCTGCACGCGCACCGCGTATTTTTGCGAGCCGTAGATGCTGACCTGGGCCACGCCGGCGATGGTGGAGATGCGCTGCGAGAGGAAGGTCTCCGCGAACTCATGAACCTCCGAGAGCTTCAGCGTCGGCGAGGTGACTGCGAGGTAGAGAATCGGCTGATCGGCGGGATTCACCTTTTTGTAGGACGGCGGGCTCGGCATGTCGCGTGGCAGCCGTTTCTGCGCGGCGGCGAGCGCGGCGGAGACATCCTGGGCCGCCGCGTCTATGTCGCGGTCGAGCGAGAATTGGAGGGTGACATTGGTGACGCCGAGCGCGCTCGACGATGTCATGGAATCAATGCCCGCAATCGTCGTGAATTCCCGCTCCAGCGGGGTGGCGACCGATGAGGCCATCGTCTCCGGGCTTGCCCCCGGAAGGTTCGCGGTGATCTGGATCGTTGGGAAATCCACATTCGGGAGGTCGCTGACCGGCAGCTTTTGGAACGCGATAATCCCGAAGATCAGGATCGCCAGCGTGACCAGCGAGGTCATCACCGGGCGGCGGATGAATGGATCGGTGAGGGTCACTTGCGAGCTCCGTCCGGCGGCTTTCCGGCGTCAGCACCGGCGTGCTTCTCGATCACCTTTGCGCCCGGAAGCAGGTGGGACTGGCCGTTGACGATGATTTTTTCCCCGACGCTTACGCCTTCCAAAACCACCGTGCTCTGCCCGACGGTGCGCCCTGTTTTGATGGTGCGCAGTTCCGCGGTCGCATCCTCTTTCACCACGTAGAGCATCGCGCCGCGCTGGCCGTTGGAAACTGCCGGCGTGGGAACCACAGTGACACCGCGCTCGGTGTCGAGATGGAGCACCACGTCCACGAATGCGCCGGGCCAGAGCGCGTGCTCCGTGTTTGGGAAAGTGGCCTTCAGCATGATGTTGCCGGTGGTGGCATCCACGCTGTTGGCGATGAATGTCAGCGTGCCTTCGCCAAGTGTCGCGCCGGTGCGCGAATCGCGTGCGGTGACGGCGAGCTTGCGCGCGGCCATGGCGCGGCGGATGTCGGCAAGGTGCTGCTCGGGGACCGCGAATGCGGTGTAGATCGGCGCGAGCTGGAGAACGGTGGTGAGAGGTTCCTCGTCGCCGGCCTTGATGAGATTGCCGGGCCGGACGCGGATCGCACCGGTGCGCCCGTCAATGGGTGACTCGACGGTGGTGTAGCCGAGCTGGGTCTCGGCGATGAGCACGAGTGCCTCGTCGGCTTTCACCGTGGCCTCGGTCGCCTCGGCCTGGGCACGCGAACGTTCGAGTTCCTCCTTCGTGCCCGCGCCTTTGCGATCCAGCTCCTCCTGCCGTGCCATGTCGCGCCGCGCGTTCGCCGCCTGCGCGCGATCGCGGGCAAGGTTTGCCTGCGCCTGTGCGAGCTGGGTGGCGTACAGGCGCGGCTGGATGGTGAAAAGCAGGTCGCCCTTTTTCACATCCTGGCCTTCATCGAAACTCACGCCGATCAATTCGCCGCCGACCTGCGCCTTGATTGCGATGCTCGCGATGGGCTCGACATTCCCGATCGCCCGTAAATCCACGGGGAGGTCCTTCTGCACGGCGAGGCTCGTTTGCACGGGCACGGGCGGCATTGCCGGCGGTTTGCCCGGCTGGGCTGCGCCCGGTTTTCCTGGACAGCCGATGAGCAGAACGGCGGCGCTGGATGCGAGCGCGATGCGAAACTTCACGACGGCATTAGTTGCCCGCGGAAACTATCCGGCAAGGAAACAATGCGGCGGCGCAAAAAAGCCCGTCTCCATTGCGGAGACGGGCCTTTGGTAATTCGCGCCGGGTGCCGTTCAGGCGGCGTCGAAGTTCGCCCCGGCCTGTGCCCAGTTCACCACGTTCCACCAGCCTTTGACGTAGTCGGGGCGGCGGTTCTGGTAATTGAGGTAGTAGGCGTGCTCCCACACATCGAGGCCGAGGACCGCGGTGCCTTCACATCCGGCGACGGCCTTGCCCATGAGCGGGTTGTCCTGGTTGGGCGTGGAGCAGATTTCAAGCTTCCCACCGTTGACGACCAGCCAGGCCCACCCGGAGCCGAAGCGACCGGCTGCTGCTGCGGCGAATTTTTCCTGGAATGCCTCGAAGCTGCCGAATGTCGCGTTGATCGCGTCGGCGAGCTTTCCGACCGGTTTGCCCTCGGCGCCGGGTTTCATGAGCTTCCAAAAAAACGAGTGGTTCCAGTGTCCGCCGCCGTTGTTGCGGACGGGGCCGCGGATGGCCTCGGGTACTGCGGCGATGTTCTTGCAAAGGTCATCCACGCTTTTCCCGGCAAGATCCGGGGCGGATTCGAGGGCTTTGTTGAGATTCGCGACGTAGGCGGCGTGGTGCTTGCCGTGGTGGATCTCCATCGTGCGCGCATCAATGTGCGGCTCGAGGGCGTTGGTTGCGTAAGGAAGTTGCGGTAGTTCGTGTGCCATGGTTTTGCTGGTGTTGGTTTGGATCGGGGGTGCGGAGTTTAGTCCGATGAGCGGCCTTGGCAAGCGCCGCGCCGTGCATTAGAGCGCAGGGCCATGAATCCACACATTCCATTCCTATCAATCGTCCTCACCACCGCCGCAATCGCCGCAGACGGAAAGGAGCACTTCACCGATCCGGCTGATGCAGGGCCGGATTTTGCAGTGCAGGGCGAGTATGCGGCGGAGGGTCTGGGAGCGCAGGTCATCGCGCTCGGCGGCGGAAATTTTCACATCGTCGGCTGGCTTCACGGTCTGCCCGGCACGGCGGATAACGTGGAGAAAAAAGAGGAGGTGAGCGCGAAGCGGGAGGGGGACAAGGTGGTCTTCAACCAGAATGGATGGACGGGCGAGATCGTCGGCGGGAAGCTGACGGGCACGAAGGAGGGGAAGACTTCCGTGCTGCAAAAGACGGAGCGGAAATCGCCGACACTCGGCGCCAAACCGCCCGCGGGGGCGGTGGTCCTTTTTGATGGAACCAACGCGGATGCGTGGAAGAACGGGAAAGTGGACAAGGGCGGGAACCTGAGCATGGGAGTTTTGAGCAACCAGGAGTTTGGCGATTTCACGCTGCACATGGAGTTTCGCACGCCGTTCATGCCGGCGGCGCGCGGGCAGGGGAGGGGGAACAGCGGGGTGTATCTCCAGAACCGCTTCGAGGTGCAGGTGCTCGATTCCTTTGCGCTAAAAGGCGAGAACAACGAATGCGGCGGGATTTATTCGAAGCACCGCCCGCGTCTGAACATGTGCTTTCCGCCGCTCACCTGGCAGACTTACGACATTGATTTCACCGCAGCCCGCTGGGATGCCGATGGAAAGAGGACGGCAAAGGCGCGCCTGACGGTGCGGCACAACGGCGTGCTCGTACATGAAAATGCGGAGGTGGATGGCGCGACGACCGCCGCGGGGCGCAAGGACGGGCCGGGGCCCGGGCCGATCCAGCTCCAGAACCACGGCTGCCCCGTGGCCTACCGGAACATCTGGCTGGTGGAGAAAAAACAGTAGGCGGCCAGCGCGACCCAATCGAATGGACGTGATTGATTTCGCGTCCAGCGCGCGCCGGGCGCCAATGCGTGGGGCGATGTGGCGGGTGATTCGGCGAGCCGCCGCCATCCCTTGGTCGCCTTGGTTGTGTGATTGTGAAACTGAAATCGACCACCTCGGCGCGCTTTCCAAAAAGGAAAACAAGGTTGGCGGAGCGGATGTTTCCACGGATCAATACGGCGTGCAAGGAATCGGCCAGCGAACTTCGGTGGACACGTCGGGCGGCGGGTGAAGGGCATCGAGAACTACATCCCCGGAACCGGGCTCGGGCCGGACATCAACAAGACCACCCGGTTTGAATACAACCTCGATGGCAACCTCAAGAAGCTCATCGCGGAGAACCCGACCACCGGCGAGCAGGTCACCGAATGGATTTACGGGGTGACCGTGGCGCAGGGATCGAAGCTGGAGAGCAAATCGCTCGCCTATCAGAAAGTGTATCCCGACAGCACGGGAAGCACGGACCGGGTGACCTTCCAATACAACCGGCAGCGGCAGGCGATCACGATGACCGACCAGGCCGGCACCGTGCATGGGTATGGGTTCGACATGTTCGGGCGGGGCACCGAAGACGCGGTGAGCGCGTTCGGCACGGGGGTGGATCAGACGGTGAAAAAGATCACCCGCAGCTACGAGGTGCGCGGGATGCTGGAGAAAGTCTCGTCATTCGACACCGGCAGCACCCCGCTCAACGAAGTGCAGTTCGCCTACAACGACTACTCGCAGCTCGCCAAGGACTACCAGTCCCACAGCGGAGCGGTGAACACCGGCAGCACGCTCCACGCCGCCTACGCCTACGCCAGCGGCAGCGGCAACACCGTGCGGCGCATCGGCATCACCTATCCCGACACTTCGCCCACCACGATCACCATCGCCTACGACGGGACGACCGCCGACGCCCTCAGCCGGCCCGATACGCTCAAGGAAGGGGGCACGACGCTTTGGTCCTACCGATACCTCGGCAGCGGGGTCGTCGTGGGGGTGAAGTACGATGCCGCCAGCAACGTCGAGCTGACCTATCAGGACGGCGGCACCGGCGACGCCGGGGATCCATACACCGGGCTGGACCGGTTCGGAAGACTCGTCGAGACGCTCTGGAAGAAAAGCGGCACCGACCAAGTGCGGAGCAAGTATGGCCGCAACCGGTTCGGCGGCGTGACGTGGCGGCGCGACGTGAATGCACACGCGCAGAGCCCGGCCGTTGACACCGAGCATAATTACTATTGGTACGACCTCTACTTCAGGTCGCGCAACGAGAGCGCGGCGAATGTGAGCCAGCAAATCCGGCGTGACAAAACGGACAAGAAAAGGCGTAAACTCCCACATGCGCTCCGAGGGTTTCTCGATTCTGTCAAAATATGAAGCCTGCCCCCTTTTCCCCTTCGCAGTATCGCGTCAGATAAGAGTATCATGCGATATCTCCTGACTCTCGTGCTGCTGGCCACGATCTGCGGTGGCATGCTCCACGCCGATGAGATCGATGCTCTTCGTAGCATCGTTTCAAAGTCCCAGGATCTTTCGGCTCAACGCGATGCCATTCAGGAGTTGCGTAAACTGGGTCGCCCCGCGCTTCCAGCGCTTCGCGAGCTTCTGGCCCATCCAGAACCGCCCGTCCGCGTTTTAGTGATCGCAGCCTTGGGTGAATTGAGTTCTCCGCAGAGCGATCCCCAACGGCATGCTGCATGGCCAGCCGTGCCGGAGATGATTCGCCTCCTGGAGGATCCGGATATTCGCGTGCGCCGGTCCGCCGCTTACAGCCTGGGCTGGTTTTGGGGTGTGCCCGGGGAAGGGCCGAGGCGGGACAAAATTGCCAAATCGGCAGTGCCGAAGCTCACGAAGTGCTTGAGCGATCCAGATCCCAAATTGCGCCAGTATTCTGCGCTGCTGCTCTGGCGTCTGGCAGACGTGGCCTGGGAAGCCGTGCCCGCCTTGGTCGCGGCATTGGAGGACAAAGAAGGGGCGGCGAGTTACGCGCGGAAAATACTTCTCTTCCTTGGTCCTCCGGAACGGGGCTACACCGCGCGGCAGCTCCAAGCGGTCCTTGCAGCGCAGCCGGCCGCCCCGGATGTCGCCAAATCGGCGGAACGATGGCAAGGCGCTGACAACTCTGAAGCCGAGGCGAACCTTGGGCTCAGCCGTTTCGTGGCGCTGCTCTATCTCGGACGCAAAGCCGCCGACCCGGAGGTGAAAGCTGCTGCTCCCTTATTGTTGAAGCTTGCGGCGGAGACGCATCCGGCCGTGCGTTTCCACGCGCTCAGCACCAGCGCGAAACTCGGCGTCACCAAGGAATCGCCACTGCCGATCCTCGAAGCGGCGTTGCTGGCGGACGACCCCAATGTGACTTTCTGGGCCGCTCACGCCTTGGTCGAGTTACGCGGCGCGGAAGCGCATCATGCCGTCGAAATACTCGCCGCAACCATCGCTGAACGTGAGCTCGTTTTCAGCGCGAAGGGGCCGACCCCCGGGCAAAGAATCGCTGAGTTAAGGGCTCAAGTCGCCGTCGAAGCGTTACATCGTTTAGGCATCCGCCTCCCGGAAACGCGACGACGGTGACGTGCCGGCGTGATGCGGCCCCGGGTGGATTCGTGCTCATCCACACGTTTGCCGCCTGCGGGCGGGACTCCGTACCCCCCCCGCTCACTTCTCTTCTCACTTCCCCTTCCCGGTGGAACAAAGGACAACGGTGTCCAAGTTTCGGTTAAAAACGGGGCGATTTCTTGCGGCTTGCTGGAGCGGGGCGGGCTTTGGTGAGGCTGAGATTTGCGGGGGTCGCGCGACCATTGATCGGCTGCGAAACAAGTAAATATCAGGCTTTCCGAGCGATTACGCTTGCATTGGGCGGATGAAAATCGGCGAAAATTTTCATGCTTTGCATTGATCCAACTCACTCCGCCGATCCCTCTTCCCGCTCCTTCGCCGATGGCTTTTTTGCCCCGATACCCGATGCCCTCGCGGGGGCCGTTCACGCGCGCAGTTGCCCGGAGCTTTCCGATCGCGACTGGCTCCGGCTCGGGGTGCGCCGGGCGCTGGAGGCCTTCCCCAGCGGGCGCGCTTTTCTCCAGCATCTGGCGGCGGCCGGGGAGGAGCCGCCGGAGCTTTCCCATTTCTTTGAGACGCTCAAAAGTGCGCGCCGTCTGGACTTGGTGCGGGAGGTTGCCGTCGCGGTGGCCGCGAGTCTGCCGCCGCTGCCGGGCGATGCGTGGGCGCATGTGCCGGAGCTGGAAAAGTTCGATCTCTTCGCGGGCGACGGGCACTTCCACGCGGCGGCGGCGCATGATCCGCGCATCGCCAAAGACGGCGGCGGGGAGGGCGGCAGCAAGGATGCCGTGGGCCATTTCTTCGCTTTGGATTTGCGCTCGCACGCGCTGGTGCATTTGACCGCGGCGGACCAGGTCGCGCGCCGCAAGGAGCACGACATGCGGGTGCTCAAGCGGCTGGATTTGGAGATGCTCCGCCAGGGTGCGCGCAAGGGCCGCAAGGTGCTCTATGTCTGGGACCGCGCCGGCATCGATTTCCGCCAGTGGCACCACTGGAAGCACACGGGCGGCGTGTATTTTTTGAGCCGGGAAAAGGAGAACATGGCGCTGGAGGTGGTCGGCGAAAACCGATGGGACCGGGCCGATCCGCGCAACGCAGGCGTGCTGGGCGACGAACTGGTCTCCACCAGCCAAGGCGTAAGCGTGCGCCGCGTGCGCTATCGGTGTCCGCTGCGCGGGGAGGTGTTCCATTTCCTCACCACCGAATGCACGCTGCCACCGGGCGTCATCGCGCACCTTTACCGGCTGCGCTGGGAGATCGAACCGAGCGGAGCGAGATAGCCAAAGGGCGGATCCTTTGCCCGAAGGGCAGCGCCGGAAGGCGCAGGCAAAAGACCTTCGACGAACTCAAAAACAAGCTTGGCGAGACCAAGGCGTGGGCCAGTTCCGCCAACGCCAAGGCCATGCAGGCGCAGTTCCTGTGCATGGCGCACAACCTCATGGTCCGCTGCGAGGCGGAGCTGGATCGCGACCACGGCGTGCGCAATGACGCGGAACTGGAACGCCGCGCCAAGCGGCTCGAGCAGGAAAGCCAGCGACTCTCCAAAACCGCCACGCAAGTGCCCCTGCTCATCCGCCTCTTCCAGCGTCTCACCGTGCGCTCGGTGAAGTTCATCCGTTGGCTGAGGGTTCAACTCTTCTCACAGCCCCGCCACGAGCCGGACATCGCCAGCCTGCGCCTGTTATATGCCTCTTTGTAGCGAGGAACTTGCGTAAAGAGGACAACGGTGTCCAAAATTCGGTCAAAAACATGGCTCTGATTAGCTGCGCGGCGGGGCTGTGGTGGCTTGGGTGAAGTCGCTTTGCTGCACGGCGCGCGATCATCAAATCTTCGTGGAACGAGCATTTATGCGGGTTTCCGTGCGATTGT
>CAMAUI010000095.1 GCA_945861385.1 Prosthecobacter debontii | reverse complement strand
TTCATGTGGAAGGTGTCGAGATGCAGCTTCACGGCTTTGCTGCCAATCGCCTTGATTAGTTTCAACCCCTTGTCGCAGGTGTTGAGGAAGTCTGTCTCGAAGCGGTTCAGCGGCTCGATGCAGAGCTGGACGCCCTTCTTCTCCGCATGTTTTGCGAGAGGCTTGAGGTTTTTCACCACGGTGTCGAAATGCTGTTTCTGCGCCTTCTCATCGTGCGCACCAATGAGGCCGACGACCGAGTAAATCGGCCCGATGACGCTCGGGCAGCCCATCGCCGCAGCCTGGTCAATGAGCGCACGGACGTAGTCGGCAGCCGTTTTTTGATCCTCCTTTGAACCACGAAAATCGCGACCCGGCCCCATGGCCGCGCAGATGCTGCCGATCTTCAGCCCGTGCTTGTCCGCGGCGGCTTTCACCTTCGCAGGGTTGATGTGTTCGGGGGCCTCGACGGGGATTTCAACGGTGTCGAAGCCCCATTTCTTGAAGGTCGGAAACAGCTTCACGCTCTCGGTCGTGAACGGACTGGTGAACAGGAATGTATTGATGCCAAAGCGCATGGTGGTGGTGGTTTTGTTGGTTTGTTGTGGAAAAGGGCGCGCATTTGCACCGCGCGGGCGCTCGTAGTCAAGCCGCGGGCGCAGCCGCGGGCGCAGCCGGTGCCTGCGCCATCGTCTGCCGCCGGAGCTGGCCGCAGGCAGCGGCGATGTCGTGGCCCTTTTCGCGGCGGATCGTCGCCGGGATCCGCGCGGTTTCGAGCACGGCCATGAATGCGTCCTGCCGCGCCTCGTCCGGGCGCTTCCAATCGAGTCCCTCGACGTTGTTGTAGGGGATGCAATTGACCTTTGCGCCCACGCGCCGGGCGAGGCGCACGAGGTCGGCTGCGTTCGCGGGGCTGTCGTTCACCCCCTCGATGAGGATGTACTCGAAAGTGAGGCGCTGCTTTTTCCGCCCGGCGAAGTACGCGCACGCATCGAGCAACTCCGCGAGCGGGTACTTCCGGTTGACGGGCATGATCTGGTCGCGCACCGCGTCCGTGGCGCCGTGCAGCGAGATGGCGAGACGGATCTGCCGCGGCTGGTCGGCGAGTTCGCGGATCTGCGGCGCGAGGCCGCTGGTGGAAATGGTGATGTGCCGTGCGCCGAGGCCGATGCCCCAGGGGGAATTGAGGATGTCCACCGCACGCATGAGATTTGCGAAATTCGCGAGCGGCTCGCCCATGCCCATGAACACGATGTTGTTGATCTTCTCGCCGCTGAGCCGCTCGACCTCGATGAACTGACCGACGATCTCGGCGGCGGTGAGGTTGCGCGAGAAGCCATCCAGCCCGCTCGCGCAAAATTTGCAGCCGTACGCGCAGCCCACCTGCGTGCTCATGCAGATCGTGCGGCGGTCGCTGGCTTCGCCATAAAGCGCGGGCGATGCGGGGATGAGCACACTCTCGATCAATGCGCCTTCAGCGCCCTCGCGCACGGGGGGCAGGCGGAAGAGGTATTTCCGCGTGGTGTCGCTGCTGCCGAGCACCCGGAGATTTTCGAGCCGCACGAAAGCGAATGCTTCGGCGAGGTTCGAGCGAAGAGCCGCGGGAAGGTCGGTCATGCCGGCAAACCCCGTGGCGCGTTTGTCGTAGAGCCAGCGCGCGACCTGCGTGGCGCGATACTTCGGCTGGCCGCGCTCCGCCAGCACGGCCTCGATTTCGGCGAGGTCGAGCGACTGGATGGCTGGCGGCGGCTGCGGCATTGCCGGCAGGGTGTCAGGCAGAGGCACGGGTGCCAACTCCCGCGATTGGTGGAGATTCCCCTTTTCTGCACCCGCTCGCTCCATCAATCCTGCGCGATGCGCTTCATCATCATCCTCGCACTTGTCGCATCCGCAGTGGCAGAGCCGGCGGGCGGGCCGGAAAAAGGCTCGCTCTTTATCCACGGCGGAGGGCGCCTCACGCGGCAGCACATCACCGAATTCATCAAGCTGGCGGGCGGGCCAGACGGGCCGTTCGTCATCATTCCCGGTGCGCTCGAGGGGGAGAATTGGGGAGCCGCATACGTGTCCCGGAGCTTCCTCGTCCACGCAGGGGCGAAAAATGTCAGCGTCCTCCACACGCGCGACCGCGCGGTGGCGGACTCGGCGGAGTTTGTCGCGCCGCTGACGAAGGCGCGCGGCGTGTGGATTGACGGCGGGCGGCAGTGGCGGCTTGCGGATTCCTATCTCGGCACACGCACGGTGGCGGAACTTCACGCGGTGCTCGCCCGCGGCGGTGTGATCGGCGGCAGCAGCGCGGGCGCTACGATCCAGGGCAGCTACCTCGTCCGCGGCGCGCCGGAGGGGAACCACATCATGATGGCAAAAGGCCACGAGGAGGGGTTCGCGTTTTTGAAGAATGTGGCGATTGACCAGCACACGATCGCACGCAAGCGGGAGAACGATCTTGCGCCGGTGATTGATGCCCATCCCAAGCTGCTCGGCTTCGGGATTGATGAGGCCACCGCGCTGATCGTGCAGGGAAACCGCGCGCGCAATGCTGGCGAGAGCAAGGTCGTCGTGCATGACAAGGCCTACGTTCCCGGCTCAGACGGCCTGCGGTATTTCCTCCTCTCGCCCGGCGAGACGCTGGATCTCGTGACGCGCCGGATCGCGAAGTAGCCGCGGAAGGGATGCCATCTCCCACGATTACGAGGACTCAAATTGGCGAGGGGTGCCGGAAAGTGGCTCCAGCCTTTGGACTGCGGGGTCTCGACCCCGCTTTTGCTTACGGCACGGGAGACTCCCGCGCTGCGGCGGGTGCCGTGCGCACGGCTGCGCATCGTACAGCGGGATTCGCGGACTGGCTCCGGGGAAAGCCAAAGCGGGGTCAAGCCCCCGCAGTCCAAAGCCTCCCGGCACTCATGCGTCGCTCCCGCACCACGAGCGCACCGTCCTGCATGGGAGCCTTTTTGATGTGCAGAGCGCCGGGGCACACCGTCGCGCAATGGGGCGCGCCCACCGGCGAGCTTACGCTTGCGGCTGCGTGATGGCGGCTTTTTCCCAACAGTGGGCGAGCATTCCCGCGAACTCGGCACGTTGCAGCGCGACGCACTCCGGGATGAGTTCCGTCGCGCCGAATTTTGCCTGCTCGCACTGGCCGGTGAAGAGATATGGATCCCATGTCGGCTGCTTCGCCATGTCCCGTGAGGCGTCCTGCGCGAGTTCATGGAGGCGACCAAAAACGCCGAGCCGGCCCGCGCGACGGAACCAGTAGCGGGCGTTATCAAAGTCCGCCTCGCGCCTGTGCATCATGCCGTGCCAATAGCTTCCGAGGGCGGATGAGTCGTCCTGAAAAACGCGGTGGGCGGCATCGAGTTCATCGAGCGCATAGAGCAACGCCCCACGCACGAGCGAGAAGGCCCGCGCATCGGCAGCGGGCGCGCCCCCCGTGAGGGCAGCCTCGTCGAGTTCACGAAAGCGGCGCGTGAGTTCGTAGCTTAACGGCTCCGCGGGATGGAGCTTCCCGAGCAGTTTTGGAGCAAGGAGCAGGCGGTCAATGAACTCGGAGTAGCGCGGCATGTGCGATGCGATCGTCCGCCAGCCCCCAGCGTCAGTTCAATCTCCAAACGACGCCGCGCCGGAGACAAAACGGGGCACGGTTTTCACCGTGCCCCGTTACTGAGTCCTTGTACGGGACGGCGCTATTGCTTCTGCTCGTCCACGTGGACGGGCTTGTAGCCGCCGATGCTCTTAAAGTAGAGCAGGATAAGCAGGTATATGACCGCCATGATTCCGGGGATGAAGGCGTCGGCTGTCAGCGTCTTGCGGTCGCCGATGATGCTGGCGGCATGCACGGTGCGTTCCTCCGGAGTGAGAGCAGCCAAGGCCGCATTGAGGTTGGGGTTGCCTTCGGGCTTCAGCACGCCCGCCGTTTCC
This sequence comes from Prosthecobacter debontii, assembly GCA_945861385.1. Taxonomy (GTDB): domain Bacteria; phylum Verrucomicrobiota; class Verrucomicrobiia; order Chthoniobacterales; family Chthoniobacteraceae; genus SXWH01. Next base: position 12,648 of record CAMAUI010000095.1, on the reverse strand, counting down.
AACTTGCCTTTCAGTTGATCCAACTTCGGTTTCTGATCCTGCAGACCTTTGAGACCCTTGGTGGCTTTTTCCAGATCCTTGGTGAGTTCCTTATTCTCGGCGATCAGTTCCGACATGCGGTGGTCGGCGTCATGATAGCCTTCGTCCCATTCCTTCAGATTCTTTGCGGTCATGCCGTCCATCTCGGATTTGATTTTGGTCTGGGCATCGGTCTTGGTTTTGAAGTCCGCTTCGGCGCTCTTGATTTTCCCATCAATGACCTTGATTTCGTCTTCGTAGCCGCCTTTCGGGAGGAGTTTGCGGGCGGTGGCCAGCGTGCCCTGAACTTCGCCGAGTTTCATGCCGTCGAGACCGATGGCCTGAGCAGCGAGGCCATAGAATTCACTGGGCGCTCCCGCTTGGTAGGACACGTACGCTTTCTCATTCCGATCCTGGAGTGCTTCACCCGAATAACGATCCTTCAGGTAGCCAAGGCCGGGCGAACCGATCAGGCCCGCTGAGAGCATACCGATGCCACCCATGATACTGATAGCCACGGCACCCGTGCGAGGATAGCGATCCGACGCCACTGCAAGCATGGTTGGCCAGAAGAACGTCTTGCCGACGGCGTAGATGCCGAGAGCCACCATCGCCATGGCGAACGTGTTCATGGTGCTGGAGAGGATCAACCCCACACACGCGAGCACGGAGCAAGTGAGCAGGAGGCCGACCGGAGAAAAGCCAAGCTTGTTTTCAATGAAGTGCGCACAGAAGCGCAGGCTGAACATGATGGCGGACGTCCAGAGGAAGAGGACTTTGCCTTGCTCGGAAGTGAAGATGTTTCCGGTGATGTTTTGGATCCATCCGTCCGTGCCGAGTTCGACCGCGCCAACCATTGCATGAGTGATGAACAACAGAAACAGGAGCAGCGAACCTATAGGCCATTTCATGATGGCGGCCAAACCGAGAACCAGTGCGATGGTCACGGAGAGGCCGGAACCGGTGGAAAGGTTCATGCTCGCCTGAAGACCGACGGCGATAAGTGCACACACCGCCAAGGCCATGAGACTCTCCAATGCCGGTTTATCCGTTCGCCGGCTCAGGACACCCAAGGCAATCAGCAAGATGCCGGCAATCGAGTAGGCAGTGCCCGCCTCCAACCCGAGAGGGCCTTTGAAGAACAGAGTGAGGAGGAAGCAAACGACAATACCGCCCAACACACCCACGTCGCGGAACATTTCGCCCAAGCTCAAGCCCTTTTGAGAAGCTTCCGACTTCGGGAATTTCTGACCGAGGAACATCAGGCCGTAGAGAGCTGTCGGCACTAGATAAAGCGCGAGCTGGTATTTCCAGTGCATCTCCAGCTTGTCGTCCAAGTACCAGCCGACGAGCGCACCGAGGATCATGCCGGCCGGCCAACTCGCGTGAAGAATATTGAGGTAGTGGGTGCGGTTGTTCGGATAGAGGGTGGCCACCAGCGGATTCGCCACGGCTTCCAGCGTTCCGTTGGCGAACGCGAAAAGAAACATGCCCCACGAAAGTGCATTGTAAGCATTCTCAGGAGTAGTAGCTCCGAAGGTCACAAAAGCGGACAAAATGTGCAGACCAAAGGCAGCGACGACGAGTTTGCCGTAGCCGATTTTATCGCAGATGACGCCACCGATAATGATGCCGAAGCAAAAGCCGGAAAAGCCCATGCCGCCGATGGCGCCGAGTTGTGCGCCTGTGAAACCGAATTCGGCTCCCCAGTTGTCGAAAATACCGCCGCGGATTGCGAAGCCGACGCCGGCTGCGAGGATGGCCATGAATCCGGCCCAGAGGAGCCGACTGGCGTTTGGTTCTATACCTTCAGTTTTTGCTGACATGTGATGTAGTGGGTTGGTTGTGGTTGTGGTTGGTTGCGGGAGGAAAATCGCTGCGGTCAATAGACCTCATCGTGCGTGCCGACGTCAATCAGGACAATCTGCTCGGCTTTTGCGGTCGGGTTTCGAGAGAAGTGGAAAACAATACGGCAGTCGTAACCGCACGAAGATGCATGGAATCCGGCAAGTTTGCCGGTGAGTGCGTGGGTTTGCAGGCTTGGATCAAATACGTTGGCTTCCATGCGTTCGATGGCGTCATTCACACAATGCTGACGGCGGCGGTCCTTGCCTGCGAATCGCTTGAGAGCGCGGTGGAATCGCGGCGTGAAGACCAGCAGGCGCCTCTTGTCAGGCATCGCTCTCCTCCCAGAGTTTCTTGAGGTAGGTTTTTAGTTCTGGGCCACCGATGGCTTTCAGCTTTCCAGATCGGGAGTCACGGACTGCTTTGCGCCCGTAGGCGGCGACTTCCTCGCGCCACGATTCGATGCGCCGCTTGCGGGCAATCTCCAGCATCATGTCCTGATCCTGACCGGACAGTTTGCCGAAGATCTCCAAAGCTTTATCGAGTGTAACGGAAGCGGCCATGCGAGGAGTGTGGCTTACAAAGTGAGAATGGACAATCTCACGGTGTTGATGTCGGCATCGAAGCAATTCCTGCGATCACGATGCGTGGTTTGTTGATTGTGGCCATGAAGGTGCGGGCGGAAACTATCCTGTGTTGCTCCTGTTGTCGAAGCGGGCGGAGTGAAGCGGTGCAGATGGCGGGGCGTCAAACTTTTTGTCAGGATCGTGACGATTCCATTGTGCGAACGGGGTAATTTCGGGAATGAATCGCCACGCATGGGCCGCCTGATCGTCATCCTACTCATCGTCGCCGCCATTCCTTGGACGATCGCCACGTGGTGGCGGATGCGGCGTGCCCGGAGCGTGCGGGAGCGGTCATTCATCGGGCGTTCGAGTCTCGGGGTGACGCTTTTCACGGTGGCTGTGCTGATTGTCTTCACGTTGCTCAGCTTGCGCGGGCAGATCGCCGCACTGCCGGTGGTCGTGGCCTGCGCGTTCGCGCTGCAGCACGGCATGCGCAAGGCGCGGGCGCGTATCCGGGAGCAGGAGGGCGACCCGGTCGCGAAGGCGAAGCGGGTCAATTAGCCTGGAGAGTAGCCATCATCGCTCCGCGTGATGGGCGCGACGGCATCACGCGGAGCGATGATGGCTACAATCCGGCAGGCTGGCGATGCTGTTGAGATACCACGCCACCAGTTCCGGGCCGGTGAACATCCAGATCAACGCGCCGAGGGAGAGGTAGGGGCCGAACGGGATTTTCGCGGACCACTCGCGCCGCCCGATTGCGATGACCGTGCCGCCGACGAGCGCGCCGATCACGGACGCGGCCATGACGGTGAAAAGGACCGCTTTCCAGCCGAGGAATGCCCCGATGCAGGCGATGAACTTCACGTCGCCAAATCCCATCGCGTCGCGGCGGTGGAAAATCCGCCTGACGCTGCCGGCGAAAAATTTCACGAAGTTCAAGTCGTGCTCCGTGCCATCGAGGTGCATGCGCTCGTATTGGAAGCGCACTTCAGCGCCCTCGCGTGTCTTCCCATCAAACACGAAGCGTTCGCAGTCCATCACGAGAAAATCCTTTTCGTTGGTGAACATCTCGTCCCACCAGTGCTCATCATCGCCGACCTTCAGCCTGGCGCGCTCGCCCTCCAGCGTCCACGTGAAGGCGCGCGGCTCGGAAAATTCCAGGGTCTTTTTTCCGAATGCGGCTTTCCCGAGCACGCTGATCAGCCAGAGCAACCCGAATCCCAGCGCGGCACCGGCGAGCGACCAACCTGCGGCGGCGAGGTGACCGGTGATGGCACCCCATTTTTCACCGTGAAGCTGGGGCAACCCGAGGCTGAACACCACGCCCGCAATCGCTCCGCCCCAGGTGATCTCATCCGGGATGATGAAGTGCTCGAAGTCAATGAACGTGGCGACGACGAGCAGCGAGGCGAATGTCGCGAGCGGGATGAAAAGGCACCATTGCCCGAGGTTCTCCGGCCCGCCCGCCACGCGCCACCAGACGCCGAGGAAAAGCAGCGCGGTGAGCAATTCCACGAGCACGTAGCGCGCGGCGATGGGCGCGCTGCAATTGCGGCACTTGCCGCGCTGCGCAACCCACGTCACCAGCGGGAGGTTCGAGGACCACGGGATCTGGTATTTGCAGGAGGGGCAAAATGAGCGCTTCGGCTCGTTGACGGAAAGTCCGAGCGGAAGGCGGTAGATGCAGACATTGAGGAAGGATCCCACACACGCGCCCAGGACGAAGGCGAACGTGGCGAAGACAACCGGGTAAATTTCTTGGGCTGGCACGGCGCGGAGCAAAAGCAGTGGCCGCGCCAACGTCAACGCCGCGCCTCGAATTCAGCCGACCTGTTTCCTCAATCGAGGAAGAAGTCCACCGTCGTCACCACGCGCGCATTCTTCCGATCCGGGGAGCGTTCATCCACATCCTCAATCTCGAATGGCCCCTGCACAGCGTGACGGATCCGGCCGATTTTTGCTCCGGAATCACCCGCGAATTTCTCCGCCGCGACACGCGCGTTCCGGTTTGCCTCCTGGATCATCCCTGGCTTGATCTCATTCAGCCCGGTGAAAAGGAACTGCGCCCGATTGCCGCTTGTAAGCAGTATCCCCTGCTCCACGAGCTTGTCGCAATTCTCAAGCGCGCTGTTCACCTGCGGAACCTTCGAGGTGCGTAGCAAAACGGTCACCGCTGCTTCATAGCGCGGTGGCGGCGGATTTGGCTCGTCCTTGGTTGGGGTGATGCGCACTTCGCGGATGCTTGGCGGCGAGTTGGAGATTTCGGCGTCTTCAAATCCGCCATCGCGCAAAAATTTGCGTACGGTCTCACGCGAGGATTTCATTTTCGACTGAAGAGTGCCGAGGTTTTCGTCGCCGAGTGAAAATGTGAGCGGCCAGATCACGAGGTTCGCCGGCACCTCGCGCTCGGAAAGCCCTTTCACGGTGACGAATTCGTCGAGCCGCTTGTAGCCTTTCGCAGCGTGTCCGATGAGCAGGCCGAAGCTCGTCATGCCTAGGATGAATGACAGGCCGAGGATGCCGGTGCCTATGCGCTTTGGCGATTCGTTCATGCTGGGAGATACGCAGCCATCCTGCGCTTCTTTCAAAAAAAGTTGTGCGTGTCGAGATTGGATTCCATCGCCGCAGGGCGCGATTCAAAGCGCGTTCAAGCGGGCGTCGGAAACGTCGGCGGCGCAGGAGGAACACAGCCATCCTGGCTGTGCGGCCAGCTTGCATGCTGCCCGCTCTGGCCGGCAGCGCAGGCAGGATGCCCGCAAGCTGCACGGGCCTGGAAGCCCGTGTTCCGCTGCAAGGCCGCTCCCCGCACGCACGGCCCTTCCGCGTGCGTGGACGCGAAATAAATCACGCCCATCGCCGCACACCGAACCACACGGCGCGATTAGCGGCAGCCCGCCTACTCCGCGCAGTCCAGGCGCATCAGACGCGCGAACGCCCGCACACCTTCCTTCTGCTCATCCGGGAGTTCGAGGAAAATCACCGTCGTCTCGTATCGCGCGCGTCCGATTTTCCGCGATTCGATCACGACGCCTTGGACGGGCGTACGCTGCGGCCCAAGACGCTCGTGGCGCCATGCAAGACAGACATTGAGCTCGTCCATCGGGCGGAAGTGCCAGGGGCTTTCAAAAGTCGCACCGCGCTCCTGCACATGGAGACGGCCGGTGGTGGATTCATCCGCGCCATGTTCGAGGAAGAGGCGCGGGCTGGGGCAAACGACGCTGTTTTGGTTGCGCATAGGCTGGGCAGGTTGGGTGGAAAAGTAACCGGTTCCAAATCGCGGTCAAACGGTACCTTCGTCCCAATGCGATAATGATATTGCCAGCGGACGGGGGGGCGGAGGCACGGCACTATTTCCGGGCGTCAAATTCGTTCCAGAAATCCTCCGCCGACTGCGTGAGATTCTTGTAGCTGATGAATTTCAGGCTTTTCAGGCCGCGGAGGTATGAAATCTCGCGGAGGTGGCCCGGAAGCAGGAGGCGCTCAAGTTTCGTGCAGCCGGTGAGTGCCCGAAGGTCGCGCAGCCTGCGGCATTCCTCGAGGTTCAGTTCCCTGAGCGGCATGCCTGCCAGCGGGGTGAGATCCTGCACGCTGGTGCGGGCGAGGTTGAGCCGTTCGAGCGGCATCCCGCGCAGCGGCGAGAGGTCGCTCACTTCCACGCAGCCGGCGATGGAAAGCTGGCGTAGCTTCATCCCCTCGAGAATTTTGAGGTCCGGAATTTTGGTCTCATCCAGCACCAGGCCGGTGATGAATTCAGGCGGGACGCTGAAAAACAGAAGGATCGCGGGATAGGGCAGCCCGCGGAAGTTCGCGGAAAACGAACCGTCCGCATTCGACGTGAACCGCCCGCGGAATTCACGACGCGTGAAAAGCTCGCGCAAAGGCGCGTATTTCGGATCGCTCTCCAGCATCTGGCGGATGGCCCTGATCGCGATCGGGCGCTCGTTCCCAAGCTTCTCGCCGAGCGCCACCGCCTCCGCGAGCCGGCCCTGGTTCTGAAAAGCCTTCTGCATTTCACGCAGTTCCGCCTGACCGATCTCCTGGTTCTCGCCCATGCTGGCGATGAGCCTTTCGGTCAGCTCGATGTTTTCCCGCGCGGATGCAATTTCCCGATTTCGCCCGAGTGCAGCCTGGTATGCCTCCACCGCGTCGTCCCAACGGAGCAAGGATTGCAGGATGTTGCCGCGGAGATTGTGGTATTCGGCCTCGTTCGGCACCTGCCGCAGCGCGCTCTCGATGCGGTCGAGCGCAAGATCGAAGTCCCGCTTTCGCACCAGGTCCCGCGCCTCGTCCGCAAACAGCGGCGCCGCGCCCATCAGGTCGCCCATCGCCTGTGCGAGCCGGTCGCGGCTCGCCCGCGCACCGTCACGCTCGTGCTTGAGTGAGAGGAAAAACAAGATGACGGCGGTGTGAAACAGGATCACGAAAACGCCGATGAGCGCGACGTTGGTCTTGTGCCGGCCCGCCCACAGGATGAACTGCCGCCTCACCCCCGCGCGCTCCGCCTTTGGCGCAAAGCCACTCTGCCATGCCGTCACATCCTCCTGCAATTCCTCGACCGTCTGGTAGCGTCCCGCCGGCTCGGAGTTCATCGCCTTCATCACCACGGCCGCAAGCCCGTCGGGCACGCGTCTTCCGGGCAGGTGGGCGAGGACGATCGCCCGCCCATCCACCGGCTCCGCCGGCGCAATCCGCGATCCCTTCGCCGGTGCGTTGAAGCTGGCGGGGTGCGGAAACATCCCCGCCACGATCTGCTCGATCAATTCACCGAATTCCTTGCCGGGATACGGTGGGCGCAGCGTGAGGATCGCATAGAGGATGGCGCCAAGAACGTAGATGTCGCTGCGTGGATCAATGCCCGCGATCTCGCCGCGTGCGGCCTCGGGTGGGATGTAGGGCGGCGTGCCGACGATGAGGCCGGAGAGCGTCTGGAAACCGCGCAGATCCGACGCCGGCATTTCCTGCGCTCCCGCCGGGGGATCCTCGCCGCCGGCTTGCGCGACCTTTTTTGCGAGGCCCCAGTCCATCACGAGCACCTCGCCGTATTCGCCGATCATCACGTTGTCGGGCTTCAGGTCGCGATGAACCACGCCCATCGAATGCGCGTAGGCCATGGCGTCGCAGATCTTCTGGAAAATCGCCAGCAACGCGGCGAGCGGATATTTCTTCGCGATCTCCTCGTTGCCCTTGCGGATCGCGCGAAGGATCGCCTGGAGCGTTGTGCCCTTCACATACTTCATCGTGTAGAACACCTCGCCCTGCTCATCGAGCGCCAGCTCGTAAACGGGCACGATGTTCGGATGCTGAAGCTGCCCGGTGAGCTGCGCCTCCTCGACGAATCGCAGCACATTTTCCCGCGAGAATTGCGATGCCGACTTCACCACCTTCATCGCCACGCGCCGGCGGATGTGCAAATCACGCGCCTCGTGGACCAGCCCCATCCCTCCCCCGCCGATCACGCCGAAGACTTTGTAACGTTTGCCGTCGCCAAGCAGCGCGCGCACCGGAGCGAGGCCGAGATCCGGATCCCAAAGGCTCGCCTTCAGCATCGCGGTCGCCTCGGGCTTCAGGCGGATGAAAAGGCGCGCGCTACCGACTTCCACCTGCTGATCCGGGCGCACGCGCGTCGGCAGCGAAATCTGCACTCCCTCGATGAAGACCCCGTTTGCCGAGCCGAGATCCTCGATCACCAGCTCGTAGGCTTGGAACGTCAGCCTCGCATGGTGGCGCGACACGCCATCAACATCGAGATTCACCTGCGCGCCAGGATCGCGCCCGATCGTGTACTCGCCATGCGTGATCGAATACTTCGCCACGCAGGCGGAGTCCACATAGACCATGATTTCAGCCTCGATCCTTGGGGGGTTATCCCGCGCGTCCCCTGCTCCAGTCGCCTGCGCTTTATCGTCCACTACGGAGTGAATCCGCCGCCTGCAAACCGATTAGCGCGCATCTGTTTTGCAGAATCCAAATCAGGGTGCCGCCGCAGGGGCGGGGGCGGGCGCAGGTGCAGGGGCTGGCGTGAGATCGAGCCCTGGAATCCCGGTGCCGGGAGCGGGAGCCGCACCTGGAACCGCGCCGGGCACCCCGGGGGCAGGCACACCGGGGATCACACCGCCGCCCGGAATGGCTCCCGCCCCTGCGAGCGGATCAGCTTTGTCGGTCGGAGCCGTGATCTCTTTTTTTTCCACCACCGGCGGAACGAATGAATTCTTCCGGAAGCTGTAAACATTCGCGTAACGGTGCGAGCAGGCTCCGGCAATGAGAGCGCACGACGCCGCGGCAAGAAGGAGAGAGCGGGATGACATGCGGGCGGATTTACGGGCACGCGGGGCGGGAGTCAACGGCGGAGTCGTGAGTTTTCTGTTCAAAAAGGGGCGGCGTCTCCGCTCGCGGGAATTGCCCCGAAGCGCATCTGCTCAGTCCTTCCCTTTGGCACCCACCCTTTCCAGGTCGAAAGAACCGCTGTCGTAGGCCGCATCGTAGGTCGCTCGCAGTCGTCCCGGCACCTTCAATGCCCTCACACCCGAGTTCCACACAGGCCCGGTCAGCCCTCCTTCACATTGGTAGCGGCCCGATCCGATCCACATATTGATCTCCGCACCGCCGCGAAACACCGCCACATCCTCCCTCCCCCTGCTTCGCTCCGTCACAGTGAGCTTCGCCAGATGCTCCGACGCAAACACCCCGTGCCACGTCGCCCGGAACTCCGCCGCATATTTGCGCGGGCCGGTCTTTTTCAAAATGCACCGCAGCCTCCCGCCCGCACCAGCGTGGCGGGCGCTCTGCCATCTCCCGGCGTAAGCTCCTTCGAACACGTCGCCCTTCGCCCCCCTCGCCGCCTCCCACCGCGAACCATAATGCGAGCAGGCCGCGAGCAGCCCCGTCCCGGCGATGCACAACAAACGGATCAAGTTCATCCCCTGCCTTGTGCATGTTCATCCGCGGATTCGCAAGCCATGCCGGACGATGAATATGCCCCGGTCGCAAGGCCGCATCCCGCAAAAACGGCGGGACTTCCGGAGGCCCCGCGCTAAATGGACGGCATGCTTCCGTTAGACGATGACAATCCCACACACCGCACGCCCTTCGTCACATGGGCGCTCATCGCCGCCAACGTGCTCGCCTTTTTGTGGCAGTTGGACTTCGGCCTGGAACGCTCGGTGATGCGCTTCGGCTTCATCCCCGCCGACCTTTCGCGCGGAGACATGACCGAGCTTCCGCACTCACTGTATTCGATGTTCATGCACGGCGGCTGGCTGCATCTGCTGGGCAATGTGTGGTTCCTCCGCATCTTCGGCGACAACATCGAGGACGAGCTCGGCCACTTGAAATTCCTCATCTTTTATCTGCTCTGCGGCTTCGCCGCCGATGCCGCGCATTACATCAGCGCACCGATGAGCAAAATTCCCGTCGTGGGCGCGAGTGGCGCGATCAGTGCCGTTCTCGGCGCATACATGATCCGCCATCCGACCGCGCGCGTGCGTGCGTGGACAGGATTCTGGTTTCATCCCATCGCCGAACTGCCCGCGATCGTGTTCCTGTTTTTCTGGGCGGCGATGCAGTTTCTCATGGCCGTGAGCACCATCGGGATGAAAGGCGGGGGCGTGGCCTACTGGGCGCATCTCGGCGGCTTCATCGCGGGTGTGATATTCATCCTCATCTTCGGCCCCAGGCGCCGCGCGTGGAAACCAGGCGAGTGGTGAGCCGCCCGCGAGCGGAACGGTGGCGGCCACTGAAACAGCTACGCACTTTTCAGCGCGGCGATCACGGGCATCCGCGCGGCGCGCAGCGCGGGCAGCATCGAGCCGATCACGCCGATCACCACGGAGAAGACGAGCCCCTTTGCAAAAAGCGCGGGCGTGATGGTGAATTGGAACACCGTTTCCCCGAACGTCTGAAAATTGAACGTCCCGGTGCTCGCGCCATTGAAATAGAGCGCCGCCGAGCAGCCCGCAATCCCACCAACGAGCGCAAGGCACGCGCCTTCCAGCAACACCGCGACAATCACCGCCGTCCGCCTGTATCCGAGCACCCGGAGCGTCCCGATCTCACGCGTCCGCGCCCCCACACTCGCATACATCGTGTTCATCGCCGCAAAGATCGCCCCGATGGACATCACGTAGGCAATCCAGTCCCCCGCGTATTTGATGGGCTTCGCCGTCTTCGTCTGCTCCGCGTAATAAGCAGTCTCCGGCACCACGCGCACGAGGAGCCTCTTGTCATCCTCCAGTCGTTTCACCAGCGCCAGGCCTGCACCCGGGTCTCGCGGGCGCACAAGCAGCGCGCTGAAATTCTGCCGGTTGAACACCGAGCGCACCTCATCCACCGCCATCCATGCCTCCGAATCGAACGCGCTCCCCTGCGCATCAAAGTGACCGGCCACTTGCAGTTCACGCGCGCCGATCTTGATCGTGCCGCCCACCTGCATGCTGTCGAACCGCCCTGCCAGCCGCCGGCTCAGCGTCACCTCGCGCTTCCCCGGCTCGAACCACCGCCCCTCCACGAGCCTCACTTGTGGCCGAAGCTCCTGCGCCCGCGGGGACACGCCCCGGAAAATCACATTCGCACCTCCATTCCCCGCTACCCGCGGAAGGTAAACCGCCACGAGCGCATCCGCGGAAATCAGCGCCTGCCCCGCGGCGTCGCGCTCGATCTCCGCCGCATACTGCACGACATTGGCGTCCTCGCGCGTGATCTGGCTCGATGATTCCGAGTCGCTCCCCCGCCGCGTGATCAACAAATTGCGCGGATCCCCAGTGCTGCCGCCCGCCTTTTCCAAACCCACCGCAAGCGCCTGCAACACCACCCACACACCGACAACCAGGCCGACCCCGATGATCGTCGCCAGCGTCGAGCGCCACCGCACGAAAATATTTGCCAGGCTGTATTTGATCGGCAGCGCCATCTCCCCGGAGTCGTTACCCCGCTGAAACCCTCGCGTCCAGCCGGCTCAAACCACACATCACAAGGTGAGGTGCGCGAGAATTCTGGACCACAGAATAAGAGAATAAGCGAAGATGAAACCAGTGGCCAGAAAACGATACACAGCAGAGTTCAAAGCCCAGGCCGTTGATCTCGTGGGTTTGGGAAAACCCGTGCGCGAAGTGGCCGAAGATCTTGGGATCGGCGTGGGGATCCTTCACAAGTGGGTTGGCAAGGACTCGCAGCCTGCGCAGCTCGGCAGTGGAGGGCTGCGAGCCGTAGGCGAGCAGCCCGCAACGGACGAGCTGTGCAGGCTGCGGCGCGAAAATGCCAACCTCAAACTCGAGAACGACATTTTAAAAAAGGCTGCCGTCATCCTCGGCACCAAACCCCAGCTGGAACCCGCACAATGATCCAACTCGTCGCGCAGAAAACCGGCGGCAGTATCCGCAAAGTTTGCGCCGTGCTCGGCGAGGCCCGCAGCAGCTTTTACCACGCCTCCACACCCACCGCGACACAAGTCTCCGACCTCCACTTGGGCGACCTCATCGAGACCGTCTTCCGGCGCCACCGCAGACGCTACGGTTATCGCCGGCTCCGCGAAGAACTCTGCGACCGCGGTGTCACTTGCGCCCCTGCGAGGATTCGCCGCCTCATGGCCCAGCGAGCCCTGCGGGCCATTGCGCCCAACAAGTTCATCCCCAAGACCAGCGACGGCCGGGCCGACAAACCCTCACCCAATCTGCTCTCCGGCGAACCCATGCCGGTGGCCCTCGATTCTGTTTGGGCTGGCGACATCACCTTCATCCCAACGAGCAATGGGTGGCTCTATCTGGCTGTCGTCATCGACCTCTGCTCGCGCCGCATCGTCGGCTGGAGTCTGGGCGATCACATGCGCTCAGAGCTCGTTCTCGCCGCCCTCAACCAGGCGCTCCAGACCCGCTCCGCAGAGCGCACCATCTTCCACAGTGATCGCGGGAGCCAATACGGCAGCGCGTGCTTCCGCAGTGCCCTGGCCAAAGCCGGCCTGCGTCAGAGCATGTCCGCACGCGCCAATCCCTACGAAAACGCCTAGACCGAATCCTTCATCGGAACCCTCAAGCTCGAAATGCTTCAAGATGGCTGCTTCCAAAACGCCAGCGACGCCCGCACCGAAATCTTCGAATACATCGACGGATACTACAACACCCAGCGCAAACACTCCGCGCTCGACTACCAAACCCCGGCCCAATTCGAAGCCAAACTTCACTCAACAAACTAAACAACAACCGGTCCAAAAATCAGTTGCACCTCA
>CAMAUI010000094.1 GCA_945861385.1 Prosthecobacter debontii | reverse complement strand
CAGGTTTTCGCGGGTGTCGGGTTCCCCGACTTTCGGGTAGCGGCGCCGAACTTCCTGCTGTGCGAGCGCGGTGATGTCCTGCGGTTTTTCCTGGGTCGCGCCAGTGAAGACGACGAGGCGCGAGTCAATGCTGACGTCGCTGCCGTTGACGAGGAATGTCACTTTCCCGTCCTCGAGGTTTTTGAACGGTGCGAGGGTGTTTGCCCGCAGGATGGTCATGCGTCCGTCGAGAGGGACTTTCACGTCCTCTTTCAAGCGGACGAGTTTGCCGGCGTTGGCCGGAGGGGGAGGGAGGATCAATTCGCGAGGCGGGCCGTCGTCAACGACGGGTTTCCTTGGCTTGACGGCTTCGGTCGCGGCGAGGGTTGGCTTTTCCGTCTCCGGCAAATCGGTGGCTTGTGGCGCGGGTGGCGCAGTCTCCGTGGTGAGTGGTTTTGGCAGTGGGGCGGGTGCGGGTTCCGGGGTCGCGGTTTGTTCGCCGAGGTTTGTGCGGGCGATGCGGTCGAGCTTCCGGAAGCCACCCTCGATAAAGGGGATTGCCGCGCCGAAGAGAGCGACAAGGCCGAGTGCGAGGAAGGTGCCGTTGCGCTGGCGCAGCACGCGGGAGGTGTTGAGCAGGACGAGGATCCCGAATGCGCCCAGGCTGGCTGCGAGCGTTCGCGCCACGGCGGCGCCTGTGTAGTACAGACCTAGCCAGAATCCGATTGCCGCGAGCAGGAGGCAGGTGGTGCCGAGTGCGACATTGCGCATGGATCCCGATGGCGGCTCTGCCGGAAGGTCGAGACTATCGGGCCCCTCTTCGCGGCGGGCCGGGGCCGGTGTTTTTTCCGGCTGAAACGGAACAGTGCGCGCGTCCTCCTCTGGATAATCGGTTTGTTTCACAGGGCCGGCGAGCATGCCAGAGGAGCGCCGGTTGTCTCCATGAATTTATAGATATTCGGTGAGGCCGTCGTAACCGTGCATCACCTGGACGCTGCTCCCGAGGCGGGTGAGAAGACGCTTGGTGAGGTTGAGTTTGGTTTCGAGGAATTGATCGTCGTGGATCGGATCGTGGTGGGTGATGATCCAGCGTTTGACGCCCGCGAGATTGACGAGCGCGCAGGCGTTCCCGACGCTGCAGTGACCCCAGCCGACCTTGCTCGGATATTCCTCGTCGGTGTATTGCGCCTCGTGGATGAGAATGTCCACGCCCTGGAGGAAATCGAGCATCGGCAGGTATGGCTTTACGATTTCACTGTCGCGCGTGAGGTCGTCCAGCGGGTCGAGATGGCCTTCGAGGAATTCGTTGTCCGGTATCCACGCGATGGTGCGTCCTTCGACCTCGATCTTGTATCCGAGCGTCGTGCCGGGGTGGCGGGTCTGTATCCAGGAAATTTTGGCGCGCTCGATGGTGAGCGGCGTTTCGTGGAGGTGGTGGAAGTCCAGGTGCGCTCGCATGTCGTCCATCTGGACGGGGAAGTATTCATGATCGAGCTGGCCCTTGAAGACGGACTTCAGCGGCTTGTTGAAATTGCGGGCGCCGTAAATTTCGATCTCCCAGCCGGGCGTGTATGCGGGCAGGAAAAACGGGAAGCCCTGGATGTGATCCCAGTGGGTGTGCGTGATGAAAAGGTGCAGTTGCTGCGGCGGTTCAGTGGCAAGCTGGCGGCCCAGTTCCCGGATTCCGCTCCCGGCATCGAAAATGAACATCGCACCGTCGTGAAGAATCGAAAGGCAGGAGGTATGTCCACCATGCCGGATGAACCGCCCGCCCGGCGTGGGAGACGAACCGCGGGAACCCCAGAGAACAAATTGGCCAGAGGGCGTGTCATTCATGGGAGATGAATGTGGAGGGGTGGCAGACGGATTGGGAGCAATTTCTTTTGGGAGGTGCCGGACGGCGGGCTCGCAGCAGCTATTCTCTGCATGTCGGCTGGCGTCCAGACCGGGCATCCGGATACGCGGCACCCGCTGTGGAATCAACGTGCGACCCTGGGTGCGAGCGGCAGTGTCACTCGATCTCCGAGGAACTTGGGCTTCGTGCGCAGCACATGAACATCCGCGACGGCTTTCACGCGCGAGAGCCATTCGCGAATGCGGGTTTTCCTGGAGATGCCCCACGGTACGTCCGCCGAGCACATCCCGACTGCATCGAGCCCCGCTGCGCGCGCAAGGAAGAGCGTGCGTGGCTGGTGCCAGTCATCAGTGACCACGATGGGTGCGTTGACACCGAAGATCTCGCGTGCCCTCACGAGCGAATCGAGGGTGCGGAAGCCCGCGTAGTCGAGCGTGATTGCGCCCGCAGGAACGCCGCGGGAGATGAGCGCATCGCGCATCGCGGAAGGCTCATCGTAATCACGCCGCGAGTTGTCACCACTCACGAGCAGATGCTTCACTTTCCCATCCCGCCAGAGTTGAGCAGCGGTGGCCATGCGGCCCTCGAAAAAGGGATTCTTGAATTTTGCACCGGCGCGCGGTGCCGTTCCAAGCACCAAGGCCACATCACGCGATGGAAGCGCGGCGGAATCGTAATAAATCTGCCCGCGATTCGAAGAGAGCAGCCATGCGTTGGAGCCGGCGACGATGAGAATCAACCCGAGCACGATCCAAAGGGTGATGCGGATGATGCGACGGCTGGGTTTGAATTTCATGCGATGGATACGTAGGAAACCGGCTTTTCTTTTTTTGGACGAGCATCATCAGGACTGCAAGCTCCGGTTCCCGGCGCGCCGGCACGACAAAACCGGAAATACCGCTTGCCCTGCGGGCTTTGATCCACATACTCCGCGCCCCTTAAAAAGACGACAACACAAACAAGCACATGGCAAACGAAGCACTTCAAACTCTGCAACTGCACGAAAAGGATACCGGCAGCGCGGATGTGCAGGTCGGCATACTCACCGGCCGGATCAACCACCTCACCGACCACTTCAAGGCTCACGTGAAGGATCACTCCTCACGCCGGGGACTGCTCCAGATGGTCGCCCGCAGGCGCAGCCTGCTGGATTACCTCAAGCGCACCGCGCCAGACCGCTACAAGGCGGTGGTGGAGAAGCTGAACTTGCGCAAGTGACACTTTCGGAACGCCCCGGTGAGCAACCGGGGCGGTTCCATTTTTCCCGGTAACCAAGAAAACAAATCCGCTCTTTCAAACGCTGCAACCGGGCGGCGCGAGGAAGGGCACACTGAATCACCAACGGCACGCCGCCGACGCCAGGCTGTTTCCGCTGTCTCATCCTCAGTCCTTTGCCCTTTGCTCTTCCGCCGGGAGTGCAAAGGAGAAAGGAACGGGGATTTCGAGGGCGGGGCAGTGGGGCATGGCTGGCGCGCTGCGTGGTATTTCTTCCAATACTATGAGCATCCATAATGTGACCGCCAATATCGGCGGCACCACCATCACCATCGAAACTGGCAAATACGCCAAACTCGCCGACGGCGCCGTAATGGTCCGCTGCGGCGAAACCATCGTCCTCGTCACCGCGGTCTCCGCTACGAAGATCAAGGACGGGCAGGACTGGTTCCCGCTGAGCGTCGAATACAAGGAGAAGGCGGCGGCGGTCGGGAAATTCCCCGGCGGCTACTTCAAGCGCGAGGGGCGCCCGACCGAAAAGGAAATCCTCACGGCGCGCATGACGGATCGTCCGTTGCGTCCGCTGTTTCCGAAGGGCTATCTCTACGACACGCAGATCATCGGCACGGTGATGAGCGCGGACGGGCAGAACGACCCGGACATGCTGAGCATCAACGGCGCGAGCGCCGCGCTGTGCGTGAGCGACATCCCGTTTGGCGGGCCGGTCGGCGCGGTGCGCGTGGGGCGCATCGGCGGGCAGTTCGTGGCGAACCCCACGTGGGCGGAGAGGGCGGACAGCGACCTGAACCTCGTGTACGTCGGCACGGAGAATGACGTGATCATGATCGAGGGCGAGGGTAGCGAGATCCCGGAGGAGGACTTCATCAAGGCGCTCGAATTTGGCCACGCCGAGGCGAAAAAGATCATCGCCGCGCAGAAGGAACTCGCCGCGCTGGTCGGCAAGGCCAAGCGCGAGATGCCGCTTTTCGTCGTGAAGGACGAGGTGATGGAAATCGCCTACGAGGTCGCCGGTTCGCGCATTGATGCAGCGCTCTACGCGCCGGGCAAGGTCGCGAAGATCAAGGCCGTCAACGCGCTCAAGGACGAGGTCGCGCTGGCGATCAAGGCGAAGTTCCCGGAGGCGACGCCGTTCGAGATCAGCCAGGCGTTCGATTACCTGCAAAAGAAGGCGTTCCGCATCGCGATTCTCGACAAGCAGAAGCGGTCGGACGGACGCGGCTTCAACGACATCCGCACCCTCAGCGCGGAAGTCGGGATGCTCCCGCGCTCGCACGGCTCATCGCTTTTCGCCCGCGGCGAGACGCAGGCGCTCTGCCTCGCCACGCTCGCGACGAAGGAGGAGGCGCAGGATCTCGACGGCTACACCGGCGGCGAGACCGAGAAGCATTTCATTTTGCACTACAACTTCCCGCCGTTCTCCGTCGGTGAAACGGGCCGCGTCGGCGGTTTGAATCGCCGCGAGATCGGGCACGGCGCGCTCGCTGAGCGTTCCATTGCGCCGGTGCTCCCGTCGGTCGAGGACTTTCCGTATGCGATCCGCATTTCGAGCGAAGTGTGCGAGTCGAACGGCTCGACTTCGATGGCCTCCGTCTGCGGCGGCGTGCTTGCGCTCATGGACGCGGGCGTGCCGATCAAGACGCCCGTCGCCGGCATCAGCGTCGGGCTTGTCACCGAGTTCGAGGGCGATGTGATGAAACGCTACACCACGCTGGCGGACATTCTCGGCAGCGAGGATCATTTCGGCGACATGGACTTCAAGCTCTGCGGCACCCGCGAAGGCGTCACCGGCTTCCAGCTCGACCTCAAGCTGCCGGGCATTTCGCACAAGATTTTCTTCGAGGCCGTACGCCAGGCGCGCGTCCTCCGCATGAAGGTGCTCGACGTGATGGTCGCCTGCCTCGCTGCGCCGCGGAAGGAACTCTCGCCCCACGCCCCGCGCATCGAGACGCTGAAGATCAATCCCGACAAGATCGGCCTCATCATCGGCCCCGGTGGGAAGAACATCAAAAGCATCGTCGCCGAGACGGGCTGCGACATCAACATCGAGGATGACGGCAGCATCCACATCTACTCGAACAACCCGGACGGCATGGCCCGCGCGAAGCAGATCATCAAGGGCATGACGCAGGACATCGTCGTCGGCGAGACCTATTACGGCCCGGTCGTGAACATCAAGGAATTCGGATGCTTCGTCGAGGTGCTGCCCGGCAAGGACGGCATGTGCCACATCAGCGAACTTGCGGACTTCCGCGTGAAGCGCACCGAGGATGTCGTGAAAGTCGGCGACATGATCTGGGTGAAATGCATCGGCGTGGACGAGCGTGGCAAAGTGAAGCTCTCCCGCAAAGTCGCGATGAAAGAGCGCGATCAGGCCGCGGAAAAAGCGGCCGAGGGTGCTGCTCCCGCAGCAGTCTGAACGGGACTCACCGCAATAAATCACCGCCCGCGATCGAAAGGTCGCGGGCGTTTTTTTGTCCTGCCTTCGCCGGAACGATGCGGTTGGTGCGGCGCGATGCGTCCGGAACACAGGCTTCCAGCCTGTGCGGTGGGCAGGCATCATGCCTGCGGCGTCCGCACCATTCGGTGCATGGGTCAGCGGGCTGGAAGCCCACTGTCCGCACAGGCTGGAAGCCTGTGTTCCACTTTGCAGCACTCCTGCAACTGCATGGTTCCGGCTTAGAAATCCGTACCGGCGAGGAGTACTGAGAGAATCTCCCCGTAAATCTCGATCTGCAGAAGCGCGAGGCCGCGCGCCATGTCCTCCGGCATCCGCGAGGATTCCATGTCTTCCTCCGTCACATTGTGACGCGCGCCAAGCGCGAGACGGGCCTGGTTCAGCGTGTGAATCCATGCCGCTGCGTGTGCGACGGGCACGCTCAACGTGGAAATCCCGTCGTCGGTCCGGACCTGTTTCAGATCCTCCGCGACGATGTCCAAGTTCGAGCGGAAAAGATCGCGCATGCCCGGCTCGACGAACTCCGTCCACTCCGCGTTCGCCGCTTTGTCATTGGCCTTCAGCCCCGGGAAAATCCGCCTTCCCGCAATCTCATCGTCCGCATTTGCAGCTTCCGGCAGATTGAGAAGCAGGCCGGAGATGAAAGCATCCATCTCATCGAACTCAACGGAGGTGTCGGTGAAGCGGATGTTCATCGGGCTTTTTCGATCGTCGCGAGCAAAAGGTGGCTGTGGAGCTGCTGCACGAAAAATTCTGCCCGCTCGCGCGCCCCGGTCCAGACGATGGAGCGCCCGCGTTGATGGACTTCGAGCATGTGCCTCTCCGCCCGCTCGCGTGGATAGCCAAACAGGCGCATGAGAACCCTGGTCACGTATTGCATAAGATTGATCGGGTCGTTGTGGACGACGACATTCCACGGCACATCCAGAACCTCGTCTGTTTTGGTTTCCTCGCTGGCGACGATGTCGGGCGCCGTGGGGCCGGCGGCGCAAACCGGAGAGTTGATCCCGCTGGTCATTTCGCAGGGGCGGGAGTCGCGGGTGGGAGCACGGCTGCCGAAGGCACGGGCTCAGGTTTTGGGTCGGCAGCCGGAGCGAGAAGGTTTTGCAATAAATCCATCCACGCCGTCGCCTCGGGGTGCGAGGGGAAGGTCTTCACGATGTTGAACATCTCGCCAATGGCCTTGTTTTTCTGGCCGAGGAGAAGGACGTCCTGGGCGCGCTGCCAGAGCAATGTCGGGCGCCTTTCGGTGAGCCATTCGCGCTGTTCCACATCGAGCGTGCGCTCGGCCATCCGTGCTGTTTCCCGCCGGAGCACCATGTCCCAGTATTCGAGAAGGCGCTGATCTTTCGTGGCGCGGAACTCCGGGAGAATGATCGAATTGTATATCCCGATGACGTCGCCCGGCGTGTTTTCCCAGGACGCGGGCGTCGAGTTGGGCCGCTTGCTCCTCACGCCAACGGCGCCGTGGATGAGTTCTTCCACGCGGAGCCAGCGCGCCACGGGGCTTTCCGCGACGGAAAGGCGCATGATGTCGTCATGCACGCGGCGAACGGTGGAATCCTCCTGGACGA
This sequence comes from Prosthecobacter debontii, assembly GCA_945861385.1. Lineage (GTDB taxonomy): Bacteria > Verrucomicrobiota > Verrucomicrobiia > Chthoniobacterales > Chthoniobacteraceae > SXWH01. Next base: position 9,565 of record CAMAUI010000094.1, on the reverse strand, counting down.
TTTTGTGGGCCCCGGGGTGCTTGCTCTCGCGGGCCTTCTTGAGTTGCTCGGCGAGGTGATCCGCCGCCTCCTCATCCGCCTGCACCTGCTTCACAAACTCGATCACATTTGGCAGCAGCGTGGGAATCTCCGCGCCAGCGCTGCGCCGGAGCGTCAGCCCGAGCCAGTACAGATGAAGTCGCGCCGCGTTCTGGCAATGCTTGTCGCCCAGCGCCTCGCCATCGCCTTCCTTCCAATTGCGGATCTGCGCGTTTTCGTGCTTCGCGCCTTCGAACTGCACCGCCTTGACCGCCTCCTTCCAAAACGCCGCCGCCTTTTCCCCCGTCGCCGCCGCCGCCGTCACGCGCTGGATTGCGTCGTTGCGGCGCGTAACCATGCTTTTTTGATTCAACTCGCGGAGTTGCTTGAGCGAGTTCAGCATTTCGCCCGTGTTGACGGGGGCCGCATCGTTCACCTGCGCAAGGGAGGGCGTGGCAAGAATGGCGAGCAGGAGGCATTTCATGACTTTGGATGCGTTGCGGGTTGCTGATACTATTCGGGACGCGCGTGATTCATAGCCGGGAATCGCCGCGGGTGAATCGCGGGGCGTCAGAATGTGAATGTCACCGTCAGCACCGCATTCCACAGCACGTCATCCGCCTCTCCCTCCTCGTCCTTGGGGCCGAATCCTTTCACGAGATCGCTGTTGCGGCGGTAGATGTCGTGGTAGCCGTCGCCGGGGAAGAAAAGGCCGATGCCAGCGCCGATGATGATGTTCTCCGTGAGGAGCGGCCGGTATTTCACCCCGAAGCTGACGTCGAGGCCGAGACGGTCGCTGATTTTGTTCGTGAAGAGCGCGGCCTCGAGCGGTTCGGTGTGATCGAACCAGATGTAGTTCGCATTCAAGAACGCACGCAGTTTCGGTGTCACCTCCGCATCAATCCCGAGCCCGATGATCTTCACGCCGGGATTCACGAAGTTCGACTGCCCCTCCGTCTTGCTGCTCCGCAGGCTCGGCAGCAGGCTGTCCGGATTCTTCAAGTTGACCGCCGTGCCCGCGAGGTTGATGCCCTCATGCACGAACCAACTGAACGGCCCGCCGATGAAAAACGGCGTGTCAATGATGCTGTCGAAGCCCGTCCCGTGATCGTCGAACGGATCGCGGTCGCCGCTCGCCCAGACGCCGCTCAGCTTGTAGCGAATCCAGTCCTGGTCGTAGCTCAGCTCGAGTGCCGCGAACTGCGCGTTCACATCCACCCGCTGCCCCGCGAGCCCGTTGTGCTCATCCTCGCCGAGCACCCAATAGAATGCGTGCGACAAATTCCAGCGCCCGATGTGCCCGTCGCCCGCCCAGCCGAGGTACACCGTCCGCACATCGTGCTCCTCTGTGAAGTCGCCCAGCGGCGCCGGCCTCACCCGGAAGTCGTTCTTGTCGAAATGCTCCTGCCCGTCGTCGAAGTTCGCATGCAGCGACGCCTGCGCCGTGTAGCCCTTCCAGATGAAATCCTGCCGGTACACATTGGCGATCACCACCTGCTGATCGCGCGAGTCAAACATGTTCAGCCCGCTGTAGGTGTCCTTCTCCCGCATGTTGAAATAGGCGACGTTCCACTGAAGGCGGTTCGCGTCCCAGCTTCCGAACAGACGCGCACCGAGATTCGTGTCGCTGAAAATGAAGCCGCGGAAATCGGACACGAACGGCTGAATGCCCACGCGCGCCGCCCAGAAGTCGTACGCGTCGCTCAAGTCGCCCATGTGCTTCTCAAAAAACACCTCCTGCAAGCCCACGAAATCCTTGTGCCGGTAAGTGTTTCGGGTCCCGGAAAAATCCTTCTCGTGATCGCGGTTGCGCTTGCCGGACTTGAACTCCTTTCCGCCCTTCACCTTGAAGTCATTTGTCACCGGATCCACGTCCACAAACGCGCGTCCCGCTCCCGCTGGCCGCAGTTCCGGCGCGATGTAGCGGAAGAGATCAGCCGGGCTCACGACCTTCGCCAGTGGCTTGATGCCACTGACGTCCACGCCAGTCCCTGCCTTCGGCTGCGCCGCTCCGATTTTCCCCGTGTTTGGGCTGCCGCCGGAACTGCGCCCCACTCCGCGCGGGTCGGGATCGAGCAGGTTTTGCTCGCGCACCCAGATCCAGTTGTCATTCCGCACCACCTGCACGCGGAACATCCACTCGACCGGCTTGAATGCGGTCTCGCCCCTGAAAATATCCACCGTCAGCGAGCGGTCCCACGAAAGAAACTCCTGTTCCCCGCGCCCGAAAAACTCCGAGCTGTTCGATGCCGCCGTGCTCACGCCGCTCGGCACCGGCAGCCGCCGATATTCGCCCAGCGTGAAGGATTTCAGCGTCACGTTCGCAAAGATCTCCTGTCCCCAGATCGGCGAGTCGCCCTTCAGCTTGGACTGTTCGTAAGGGTGCCACCACTTGATCGTCTCGCGTCCGTCGCCGTACGGCGTCTCGTGCGAGGGATCCATGTAGCGCTGCCATTTCGGGAAGGGGATCGCCCAGCGATTCACGATCGGCTTTGATCCCGGCAGCAGGCCGAGCCCTTCCTGCCCCATCGGATATTCGCGGTAGTGGAAAATGTTGCTCCTCGTCTCCGCCGAGCGCACTCCGCGCCGCGGGAGCCGCAGGCCGGGCGGCAGCACTTCGTTGTCGAAACGCGGGATGTATAAAAAATCGTCACCGAACAGCGACGGCCTGCTCCTGAGTTCCGGCAGATCGGGATTTGCATCCGGCAGACTCGGGATCAGCGGCGTGCCGGTGCCCTGCGGAAAACCCAGGTCAAGGGGCGAACCCGTCGGCAGGTCTGGCCGCACCACTGCCCGTGGCGGACGCGGCGCTTCATTCGGCTTCACCTCGCGCAGCGGCACGTCCTCCACGCTCTGGCGCGGGCGGGGCTTCGGCGCGGGTGTCATCGGTGTCCCGCCGACCGCACCGGGGTCGGGGTTGAATTGCTCCGGCCCGCGTGGTGTCCTCCGCTGCCGGTCAGTCCGTACCGGCAGATGCTCATCATGCACCGGGGTGAGGCGGGGCGACCCGCCCGCCGCGAGCATGGGCAGGCGATCCAGGTCGTCCAGACCATCTGCTGCCGGCACGGACAGGCTTCCGCACAGCAGGCTGGCGGCTGAGCAAACGAGAATCGTTGGATGCGAGGGACGCATGCGACGGAGTGTTAAAGCGACATCCCTTGAGAAAATCAACGCGCCATTATCAGCCGGAACGATGCAGTTGGGAATAGCGATGCCGGAGTGCCCGTGGCTGCGACGCCCTCGTCGTCCCGATACATCGGGATATCCGCGACGCCTCGTCGCGGGGTCCATCAGCCGCACCGTTCAGTTTCTGCCGATTCCTGCGGCGGGGGCGCCGCAGGGATCTCGATGTATCGGGACGACGAGGGCGTCGCAGCCACGGATGCGCACGCGCCACCGCAATCCACTGAATCGTTCCGGCTCAGCGCAACACGGGGTGCCAGTCTTGTGCCGGCGCATCCGCCTCCTATGCTCGGCGGCATGCCTCGTTTACGTGCGAAACTCGTGACTGCCGGGCTGGCGCTGCTGGCTGTGCCCGTGCTGATCCTCCTGGCGGAGCTGGGTGTGCGGCTTTTTGCGCCGCGGATTGATCCCCTGAGCGTATTCGTCGCCTCACCTCAACTCGTCGCCGACACCCAGGGCGAACATACGCGGGGGATGTTTGAATTTGATCCGCTGCTCACATGGCGGCTGCGCCCGGGCCTGCGCGAAATGTGGTGGGATTACACGCCCGTGACGACGAACGCCGCGCATGTGCGGATGGAGCGCGAGCTTGGCGCAAAGCGCGGGCTGCGCGTCGTGTGCGTTGGCGATTCGGTCACTTTCGGATACCGCGTGCCGGTGGCGCACGATCGGTCGAAGCCGGGTGAATTCGAAGCCGGGGAACGCCCGTATCCCGCGCTGATCGAATCTGCCCTCCGCGCGGCCTTTCCTGGGCGGGAGATCGAAGTGGTGCCGCTCGCGTGTCCCGGCTATTCCAGCAAACAGGGGCTGGAATGGCTCCGCCGCGAAATCGCCGCGCTGGACCCGGACATGGTGACCGCGTGCTTCGGCTGGAACGATGTGCGCATCGCGGGGCCTGCCGACCGGATGACTTTTCCGACGGGCAGCGCGCAGGCCACGCTGCGGCGGTTCATGGCTGGGAGCCAGCTCCTGCTTCACGTCGCGCGTTCGGCGCAGCAGAAGAGGGCAGTGGAATTCACCCCCGAGCCGCGGAGCAGCGAAACCGAGTACACCGGCAATTTCATGGAAATGGCCCGCCTTTGCTCCGCGCATGGCGCGTGGTTCGGGATCATCCTCCCGGTTTACCGCGATCCGAACATCCCCGGCGATTATCCCGAGGGCCGCGAGGACGTGGCGGATCCCGGCGAAGGCGCGCGCATGACACGCTACCGCGCGCAACTCGCGCAAAATGCCGCGGAAAACAACGTGCCATTCATCGAGCTGGCGGAACTGACGGAGCGCGGCTGGCCGGCAAACGGCGGATTGTTCGGCGAGCGCATCCATCCCAATGCCGCGGGTCACGCCCTGATGGCGGAGCGGCTGCTCGCGTGGCTGAAGCCCGTGGCCGCCGCGCGCCTGAAATGACGGCTCGCCCCGCGCCGCGCCGTTCGCGTAGCCATCGTGGCGATGCCTGCGATTTCGGCCACCGGCCTGACGAAAATTTTCCGCACTTATAAAAAGCAGCCCGGCTTGAAGGGCGCGGTGCGCGGGCTTTTCCGGCGCAAGTACGAGGAGGTGCGCGCGGCGGACGGCGTGACATTTTCCATCGAGGAAGGCGAGTTCGTCGGCTTCCTCGGGCCGAACGGCGCGGGAAAGACGACGGTGCTCAAAATGCTGAGCGGTCTGTTGCAGCCGACGGGCGGCGAGGCGCAGGTGCTCGGCCATGTGCCGTGGCATCGCGAGGATGCGCTGAAGCGGCAGTTTGCGCTGCTGATGGGGCAGAAGAATGCGCTGTGGTGGGATCTGCCCGCGCGCGAATCGCTCGAGCTGAACCGAGCGATCTACGGCATCGGCGAGCGGGCTTTCCGCGAGATGGTCGGCGGGCTCACGGAACTGCTCGGCGTGAAGGACAAGCTCGATGTGATGGTGCGCGAGCTGAGCCTCGGCGAGCGGATGAAATTCGAGCTGATCTCCGCGCTGCTCCACGCGCCGAGGGTGTTGTTTCTCGACGAGCCCACGATCGGTCTCGATGTGACCTCGCAGCAGCGCGTGCGCGAATTCCTCCGCGACTACAACAGCGGCCGCCGGATCACCACGATTCTCACCAGCCACTACATGGGCGACATTGAGGCGCTCTGCCCCCGTGTGATCATCATTGACCACGGGCGCATCTTTTTCGACGGGCCGCTCGCGCAGGTGATCGAGCGATACGCCACCCACAAACTGCTGAGCTTCGTGTTCCCGGACAGCGCGGCCCGGGACCTGGCGACGTTTGGCGAAGTGGTCGTCCAGACCCCCACCTCCGTGAAACTCAAGATCCCGCGCGCTCGCGTCAGCGAGGTTTGCCGCGAGGTGCTGTCCCGCTTCCCCGTGACGGATCTGAGTGTGCTGGAACCGGAGATCGAGGATGTGATCCGCCAGCTTTTCGGCGATGCGCCCGGCAGGTGAGCGCTATCCGGTTACGCATTCCTCCACCCAATTCAAATACGCAGGCCAGCCGCCCGCCGCCGGGATCTGCAGGATTTCCGGCACCTCGTAAGGATGCAGTTTCGCGATGCGCTCGATTGCCGCCGCCGATCGTTCCCCGGTCGTCTTGAAAATCACGAGCACCTCGTGGCTGGTCTCGATACTGCCCTGCCAGCGGTAGATGGATTCGCAGCCCGCGGCGATATTGCCACAGGCCGCGAGCCTTTCCTCCACGAGCGTATGCACCGCGGCACGCGCGGAATTTGCATTTGGAAACGTGCTCAGGAGAAGAACGACGGCTGGCATGCCCGCCCACTACCTCAAGTTCGCCATCAACCGAAGCAAAATGATCGTGCAGCCGCGCGCGGGGGAATTTTCAGGGGGATGTTCCCAAGCTCTCGCTCCGGAAAACGATGCTAGTTTCTTTTCCACCGCGGCGGCGGCGGAGTGAACACGCCGCCCGGGCGTTCATCACGGTAAACGGGTTCCACGTCGGGCCGGAGACCGTAGTTGAAATGCAGGTGGCGCACCGAACCGGAGCGGACGAATTGAGTCGTCCTCACGCGATCCACCAGCTCGTCGCCGTAGCCGGTGCCGGTGTCGGCCCGCGAGGGGGCTGCGCTTCTGCCGGACGCCTTCTCCCCCGATGCGTCCAGCCTCGGTGTGACGACAGGCGGAGCGTTGCGCTCGCGGATGGCCCACACCCAGACTTCCCCGATGTTGTCTCGCCGTCCGGTGCGTCCCGCATAGCTGTCCTCCCCGTGGGTGAACGTGAATGCCGCAACCCGGTCCATTCCCCGGCGCCATCCGCGGATGCGGGTGGAACCTCCCGGCTCAAGGACGTAACCGCCGGATTGCTCGGAGGCCCGGCTCCCGTCCATGACGGAAAGTCCGTCCACCCCGATGACAAAAAGCACGCGGTCATGCCGTTCGTGATTGGTGATTCGGATTTCGTATTCGACTCCCCAGCGCGGCACGGCCACGAAGGCCTCGTTCCCGCGAGTCGTATGCTGCGGGAGCGGACGTCCTGCGACGAGGAATTCGACGCGCACATCCGGCGGATCCTCCCGCCAGCGTTCTGGCGGATGACTGGCCGCATTCCCTTGGATCATGAGGCAGATGGCGAGTGAAGCGAACGGACTCTTCAATGGTGTCATTGTGTTGTTCTCCTTTCTCCGGCTCGAAAACTAAAGGAACCCACGCAGACCACAAGGGCATCTTTCGGGAATCCCGGGAGCCAAAGCGCAGGAAGTGCGTGTACGCGCCGGGTTGTCGCCAAAGTGAAAATGCAGAAGTTCGAATTGCGAAGTTCAGTCAGTTCGCCATTCCAAATTCGTCATTCGACATTTTCCACTCCGTGGCCTTGTCGGCGACGGCGCGCTGGATGTCGTAGATGCAACCGAGCGGAGCGAGATGGACAGGAGCGAAGCGGCGTGCCCGAAGGGTGCGACCGGAGAGGAGCATCAATTGTAGTCGCCAAAGACCGCCCGCGTATTCGCGTCTGTCTTCTCGATGGGCGTGCCGGTGACAGGAGGCGTTCACTCTCATGGAAAGGCGGCGGGGAGCGACGTGCGGACGCGCAGTTGATCTGGCGCTTCGCGCTATGCTTACGGCGACAGGAATGTCGCCGCTTGGCCTGCTCTTACTGCCGCTTCTGTCCAGTGGCCCACTCGTGCTGGAGGTTGATGTAGGCTTGCACGCCCATCTGCTGGCGGAAGCGTTCCTCCTCGGGGGTGAATGGGGAGGGCCATTTATGGGTGCGGGGCTGAGTGGCCAGGGTGGATAAAGCGGCGGACTGCTCGGCGGGCGCCGGGCTTGTGGTGGCTTGGGTCTGCTGGTCGTTGGCGTTCGGTGGCTGGGCGGCGGGTGTGGTGGTGTGGAGTGCCTCGGCGCGGGGTGGCTGTGCCAGACCGGCGCCAGTATGCTTCTTGGCTGCTGGTGTGGTAGTCACGGTGCCAGCCGGTGCTGGTTGTGGCTGGTGCTGGTGAAGTTTATCAGTTCTGGGCATGGGGCGGAGCTGCGCTGAGTATGCGGAAGATACATGCTGGGTATGGGTGGGAGCGGCGCTCCCTATGGGAGCACGCGTGTCTGGGTATGGGTGGGAGCGTGTCGTGCCATGGGTGGGAGCTGCGCTTCCTATGGGAGTACGCGTGTCTGGGTATGGATGGGAGCGTGTCGTGCTATGGGTGGGAGCGGCGCTCCCTATGGGAGTACGCGTGTCTGGGTACGGGTGGGAGCGTGTCGTGCTATGGGTGGGAGCATCGCTCCCTATGGGAGTACGCGTGTCTTGGTATGGGTGGGAGACTGGCGTTTTATGCGGTTCCGGGCTGCTCCAGGCGGTGCTTTTCTTCTCTGTTGCACCAGAGAATGGAAGCGCGCTGTCCTGGTCGCTCCCGGTGATGAGGAAGGTGGCAATGGCTCCGGCGGCGAGTGCGCCGGAGGCGGTGAGGAGGATGGCGGCGGTGCGGGTCATATGGAGTGCGCCAGCCCTCTGGCGCTTTGGCAGGAGCGGAGCGACGCGGCGGGAGTACGGTGGCACGTACTGCGGGCGCGCATCCCCGCCCCGGCTCCGCCGCCTCCGCAAAGCGCCAGAGGGCTGGCGCACTCCACAAGGCGTGTGTCCCGCATCCCGCATCCCGCGACGGGTGAAATGGAAGCTGCGTGTGTCATTTTCCCCAAAAAAGGAGCCGGCGCGGGCCATGCTGAAAGCCCGCGCCGGCCGACCGATGAGGTCTTTAATCCAAGAGACGCATTAGATTTGCGTGGAGGTGACGACGCCGCCTTCGACGGCTTTGGTGACGTGCATTTCGCTCAGCTTGATGCCGGAGCTGCTGGGCACGTTGGCGGTGATGTCCACGGCGAGCAGGTCGGCGACGGCTTTGCCGTTGCCGCTGTAGCTCTGGCGGTAGGCCAGGTTCTGGAATTCCCAGATGGTATAGACGCCCTCTTTGATGAGGTCGTCGTTGTAGCTGGCCGGTGTGCCATTGGAGGCGATGGGGTCGTTCCAGACTTGGACGCCGTTGAACTTCATGCGGTGGGCGTTGTTCGTCGCGATGTTGGTGGTGCGGCAGGCGCGGGCGGCGTCGCTGCGTCCCAACAGGGCGATGAGGTGGCCGGGGCCGTAGAGGACTTGTTCAGCGCCGGGGATGCCGGTGGTGGTGTTGGCGGTGCTGGCGCCGGGGGTGGCGAGCACGTCGGCGACGGTGCCGCCGCTGCTGTAGCCGGAGTTGCCGACGGTGAAGCTCTGCCCGAGGACGGTCTCGGCTTGGTAGAGCTTGATGCTGGTGATGCTGCTGCCGGTGGCACCCGCGGTGCCGCTGGTGATGGCCTGGATGTGCTGGACGGTGCTGAACGGGCTGAGGCCGGAGTTCGTCAGGCAGACGAGGCGGGTGCCGGAGTCGAAGTTACGACCGGTGACATAGACGAGCTGGTTCACGTCCGCCGGGACGCCCGTGAAGAGCGAGAGCGGTGCGCCGCCGGAGATGGCGGCCTGGGCTTGGAGCGGGGTGATGTTGTTCAGCGTGCTAGGCGATTGGTTTCCCGCAACCCATTCGAAGGGGACGACGCCGACGCGGGTCTCCGTGAGCTGGGTGGTGGTGAAGCCGGTGGCGGCCTGGGTGGTGTCCTCCATGGTCACGTCCGCCAGCGAGGTCTCGCCGGGGAAGGTGCCGGTATCGAGGGTGTTGACCAGCGATGCCTCGGTAATGCCGACGGTGATGTTGGTGCCGGGCAGGTTGACGATGGATGGCCAGGTGGTGACGGCGATGTTTTGGACGACGGTCTTGATGCCGCCGGTGGAGCCGGACCATGAGCACTTGATGGTGACGACGCCCGCATCGGGGAGGGAGGCGATGCTGCCCTGGAGGATGGCGCGATTGGCCGCCTCCGGGGTGGTGATGGTGGCGCTGCTGCCGAAGGC
>CAMAUI010000093.1 GCA_945861385.1 Prosthecobacter debontii | reverse complement strand
GCTCGATGGTCGCTCGCGGGATGATCGTCCGCCGGCCCACGCGGATGCTCGTGATGAAGATGCGCCCGCCGCATTTCGCGCACGTGGGCGTCCACGGCTCGGCGGGTTTGTTCTCGTGGGCGAGGAATGCGCAGAGCCGCCGGTAGCGGCCTCGCGCGGCGGGTGCGTAAATGTAGAAGCAGTGACAGGCTGATTATCTGCACTCACCACCCTTCTGAATCACCAGGCTGGTTCAACTGTGATGACACCGGGGCATGCCCGGATGCGATCAGGCAAGTTTCGGGGCGCTCTGAAATCCTTGCGCGTGCTTGCACCGCATCCGCAAGCTGCTAGACGACACGCCATGCGCACATCCAATCCCGCACTCAACGACAACACATTTCAACCGGGGCTCGCTGTCGGCGGCGCCACGATGACCATCAATGGCACCGTCAATAAGACCGCCATTCTTCTGCTCCTTGCATTCGTCCCCGCCATCTTCGTCTGGAACAAGGTCATGGGCGGCGATGCGGCGGCGGGGCCGTGGATCTGGGGCGGGGCGATCGGCGGTTTCATTGCGGCGCTCGTCACCATTTTCAAAAAGGACATCGCCCACATCACCGCGCCGATCTACGCGCTGTGCGAGGGGTTGTTTCTCGGGGGGATTTCCGCGCTGTATGAGCGGCAGTTCCACGGCATCGTCCTCCAGGCGGGGATGCTGACATTTGGCGTCCTCTTTGCCCTGCTCGCGGCTTATCGCTCCGGCCTCATCAAGGCCACGGAGAACTTCAAGCTCGGTGTCTGTGCCGCGACGGGTGGCATCGCGCTCGTCTATTTGATCAGCATCGTCCTCGGGATGTTTGGGATTTCCGTCCCGTATATCCACGAGAGCGGCATGATCGGGATCGGCTTCAGCCTTTTCGTCGTGGTGATCGCCTCGCTGAACCTCGTGCTCGATTTCGACTTCATCGAAAACGGGGCGAGCCTCGGCGCGCCGAAGTATCTCGAGTGGTATGCCGCGTTTGGCCTGATGGTCACACTCGTGTGGCTCTACCTCGAAATGCTGCGCCTGCTCGCGAAGCTCTCCTCGCGGCGGAATTGACGGCGGTTGCGGGGCGTCAGAGTTTGGTTGGTGGAACCGATGGGAGCGAAGCAACTTTCGCCACCCACTGGCCTTGTGTGTTTTTCGTGGATCCGCCATTTCCGTTTTCCTGATTCTTGCCACGCCATCCGCAGGCCCGGCTTGCGCTGAGGCAGCCGACTCGACAAAATGGAACAAACGATGCCGACGACTTCTTCCAACGATCCTGCTGATCCCCCACCGCCCGGCGACCGCCGCGAGTTCCTGAAGGCCACGGCCTGCTGTATTCTCGGCGGCATCTGCGTCATCCCGCCCGTCATCGCCAGCGTGGTCGTGGTGACAGCCCCCCTTCGCAAAGCCGGCGCCGGCGGCGTCAAAGTCGCGCTTGCCACACTCGATGCGCTGCCCGAGGGCGGAGAGCCCCGGCTTTTTGAAGTCGTCGTCGAGCGCACGGACGCATGGACCCGCCACGATCGCAGCGCGGTCGGTTCTGTGTTTCTCCAGCGCTCCGGCCCGCGCGAGGTCCGCGCATTCAACGCCTCCTGCCCGCACCTCGGTTGCGCTGTCGAGTGGCGCGCGGAGAAAACCGAGTACTTCTGCCCGTGCCACGAAAGCTCGTTCACGAAAGAAGGGACAGTCAATCACCCCAGCCCCGCCGCCCGCGGGCTCGATGCGCTTCCAGTCGAGATCAGCGAGGCCGGCGAGATCGCGGTCGTCTTTCAAAACTTCAAGGCGGGTGTCTCCGCGAAGATCCCCGTCGCCTGAACCCGCAACATGAGTTTTCTCGACTGGATTGATTCCCGCACCGGCCTTCGCAAACTCCTGCGAACCGCCCTCTTCGAGCACGTCCCCGGCGGAGCCCGCTGGCGCTACATCTGGGGCAGCACGCTGACCTTCGCCATCGTCGTGCAATTCATCACCGGCGCCATTTTGTGGATGTACTACAGCCCCAGCGCGCAGACCGCGTGGGAGTCGGTGTACTATATCAACGAAGTCCTGCCCGCCGGCTGGATCCTGCGCGGGATCCACCACTTCATGGCCCAGCTCATGGTGCCGCTCCTCATTTTGCACTTCATGCAGGTGCTCATTGATGGCGCGTACAAGGCCCCGCGTGAATTCAACTATTGGTTCGGCCTCGGGCTCCTCGGCATCACCCTCGCCATCTCCCTCACCGGCTATCTTCTCCCGTGGGACCAGCGCGGATTCTGGGCCACCAAAGTCGCCACCAACCTCGTCGGCGGTGTCCCACTGCTCGGCGATGGCCTTCAGCGCGTCGTCGTCGGCGATTCGGAGTACGGCCATCACACCATCACGCGCTTCTTCGCCCTGCACGCCGGCATCCTCCCCGGCATGCTCGTCGGGCTCATCGTCCTCCACATCGCACTTTTCCGAAAGCACGGCCTCACGCCAGCCATGCCGAAGAAAAAACCCGATGCGATGTTCTGGCCCGACCAGGTCCTCAAGGACTCCGTCGCGTGCGTCATCGTCATGGCCGCCGTCCTCGCGCTCGTGTGGCATTTCAAGGGCGCGGAACTCGGCGCGCCCGCGAATCCCGCCGAGCCCTACGCCGCCGCGCGGCCCGACTGGTATTTCATGGCACTGTTCCAGATGCTGAAGCTCGAGATCTTCCAACAGCAGGGCCCGTTCGGCGACTGGGGGCTCGTCTGGGGCTCGCTCATCATCCCCGGCCTGGTCTTCGGCCTTCTTGCCATCATGCCTTTTATCGGCCGCTGGAACATCGGCCATCGGTTCAACCTTTTTGTCCTCTTCGCCGGCCTGGCCGCATTCACCGTCCTCACCGTCCAAGCCTACCGGCACGACGCCGCCGAGCCCCACTTCCGGGTTGCCGTCGCGCAAGCCGGACGCGACGCAGCCCGCGTCAAGGAGCTTGCCAGGGCGCACGGCGGGATTCCCGTCGAAGGAGCGCTTTTCCTTCTCCAAAACGACACGCAAACCCAAGGCCCGCGCCTCTTCGCCGCGCATTGCGCAAAGTGCCACGCCTACGAGGGACACGACGGCCTCGGCAACCCCATCGCCGACAAGGACCGCAGCGCGCCCGACCTTGCAGGCTTCGGCTCACGCAAGTGGATCAGCGGTTTGCTTGACCCCTCGCAAATCGAGACGCTGAAGTATTTTGGGGGCACAAAATTCGTCCACCCGCCCGCCGGCGAGAAGAAGAGCAAGATGGTCCGCCTTGTCACCGAGGACTTTCCCGATCATTCCGCCGAGGAAAAGGCGCAGCTCGGGAAGATCGTCATCGCCCTGAGCGCCGAGGCGAAGCTGCCCGCACAACGGGAAGCCGATGCGCGCGATGCCGCGATCATCAAGGAGGGACGGAAGCTGCTCGCGGATGTCGCGCTCGACTGCACCGACTGCCATGCCTACGGCTCCAATGAAGGCGGCACCGGTCCGACATTCGAGGGATACGCCTCCGAGAAGTGGCTCACCGACTTCATCAAGAACCCCGCGCACGAAGACTTCTACGGCAAGCGCAACGACCGCATGCCCGCGTTTGGCGAAGGCGCACGTCTCAGTCCCCGGCAGATCGAAATGCTCGTCCACTGGATCCGCGGGGAATAGCCCCCAGAACGCGCATCCTTTCGGGCTGGCAAGCGTGATGCGGACGCTGCCCGGTGACTTCCGTCTAACAATATCAGCGCATGTGTCTTTTCGTGGGAACACAAACACCATGTTCCGACCCGTATTCCTTCTCGCCGCCTTCGCAGCCACCGCCTTTGCACAGGAGGCCAGGACTGTCACCATCAAGACTCTTCGCGCGCAGATGCGCTACGACACGCCGGAATTCACCGTGAAGCCCGGCGAAAAGGTGAAGCTCGTTTTTGAAAACACGGACGACATGCCGCACAACCTGATCATTTTTCAGGCGGGCACGGATGTGCTGGCGGTGGCGGCCAAGCTCATGGAGAAACCGGAGGAAGCGGTGAAGCGGGACTGGATGCCCGAGGATCCGCGGATGCTGGCGCACTCGAAACCGGTGCAGCCGAAGGCGAAGGACGAGATCATTTTCAAGGCACCGGACAAGGTGGGCGTTTATCCGTACGTCTGCACGTTCCCCGGGCACGCGGCGATGATGCAGGGGAAAATGCGGGTGTCGCTGACGCAGCCGGGGCTGGCGGATTTGAAGTTCGCGCTCTATCTCGGGAGCTGGACCAAGCTGCCGGACTTCGCCGCGCTGAAACCGCACCGCGAAGGCGACATCGCGGACGGGCTGATCCAGATCAAGCTGGACGACTACAAGAACCAGTTCGGTATCGTTTACACCGGCAAGCTGGTCGCGCCGAAGGAGGGTGATTACACGTTTTCCATCGCCGGTGACGATGGCGTGCGGCTGAGCATTGATGGGAAGAAAGTGGTGGATCACGACGGCGTCCACGGGACGACAGAGATCAAGGAGGGGAAGGTGAAGCTGACGGCGGGAGCGCATGACGTGCGGATGGAATACTTTCAGGGCACGGGCGATGCGGAAATCTATCTGGCGTGGAAAGGCGCCGATTTCGCGAATACTCCGCTGAGCAAGTGGGTGCATCCGCAAGCGGGTGTCGGGGGAAAACCCGTGGTGAAGAAAAAGCCGGGCAAGACCGGCATCCCCCTGATCGTGGGCACAGAGCCGATCGTCTATCGGAACTTCATCACGAATAGCGGCGGGCGACCGATCGCCGTGGGCTATCCCGGAGGATTCAATCTCGCGTGGAGCGCGGCGCACATGAATCTCACGCTGCTCTGGCGCGGGGATTTCATGGACGCCGCACTGCACTGGATTGACCGCGGCGGAGGCGAACAACCTCCACTCGGCGACGATCTGCTGCGCCCCACCGGCGATGTCTCCGTGCCGTTTGCGATTCTCGAATCCACCGAGACTGCATGGCCCAAGGCGGACAAGAACAACCTCGCCGAGGGCTACTCATGGAAAGGCTACGCACTCGATGCGAAACGCTTTCCGACGTTCTCCTACGAATGGAATGGCGTGAAAGTAACCGACCGCTTCGACACCGGTGGCCAGGCCTCGGCCGGCGGCAAACTCATCCGCACACTCAAGCTCACGGGGCCGATCCCGGCAAAAGCCTTCCTGCGCATCGCAGCGGGCACGTTGCAGCCGGAGGGCGGTGGATTCTCAGTGGATGGCGCATTCACCGTCACAGTGACCGGCGCGCAGGCCGCCGGGCGCAACCTGCTCGTACCCGCGCGCGCGGAGATCAAAATCACCTACGCATGGCCGGGCGGCATCACCGGCCACGCACACCAGCACTGATCCACAGCACATTTTCCAAAAATGAAACGCACCCTTCTTCTCGCCACACTCACCGCATCGGCCTTCGCAGCAGACCCGAAGGAATCCGACTACTACCAGATCACCACATTCGACACCCCGGCCACGACCGCGATGGAAGTCAGCGCGATCGAACTGCTGCCCGGCGGCAAGCTCGCCCTCGGCACGCGCCGCGGAGAAATCTGGACTGTCACCGGAGCCGGCTCGGCGAATGCCAGCGACGTGAAATACCAGCGATTCGCCGAGGGCCAGCACGAGATCATGGGCCTCGCATGGAAAGACGGCTGGCTCTACACGACCAACCGCTACGAGGTGCTCAAGATCAAGGACGAGGACGGCGACGGACGCGGCGACATTTTCGCGACCGTGTGTGACAAATGGGGCGTCAGCGGCGACTACCACGAATACTCCTTCGGTACGCGCTTCGACAAAAACGGGGACATCTGGGTCGTGCTGTGCCTCACCGGCTCCTTCAGCTCGAACATTGATTTCCGCGGCTGGGCTGTTCGCGTGAAACCCGACGGCACGATGGTGCCGACCTGCAGCGGCATCCGCTCACCCGGCGGCATAGACTTCGATGCGGATGGCGAAGTCTATTACACCGACAACCAGGGCCCGTGGCACGGCGCCTGTACGCTGCAGCATCTCGTCCCCGGCTCATTCCAGGGCCATCCCGGCGGCTTCAAATGGTACTCCAAAGCCCCGGACATGGGCCCGAAGCCGGTGGAGCCAAAGAACAAGTCCCGCATCGTCGCCGAGCGCGAGCGCGTGAAGGAACTGCTCCCGCCCGCGGTGTACATGGTGCATGGCAAAATCGGAAACTCGTCCTCCGCCATCGTCTGCGACCTCAGCAAAGGAAAATTCGGGCCGTTTTCCAAGCAGCTCTTCGTTGCGGACCAGAGCCATTCCAACATCTCGCGCGTCTTCCTCGAGACCGTCAATGGCATCAAGCAGGGCGTCGTCATTCCGTTCGTGAAAGGCTTCAAGAGCGGCCCCATCGGCGGGCGCATGGATGCCGAGGGCCGCTTGTATTTAGGTGGAAGCGACCGCGGCTGGGGCGCGAAAGGCGGCAAGCCCTTCGCTTTCGAGCGCGTGAACTGGACCGGCAAGGTCCCGTTTGAAATCCACGAGATGCACGCGAAACCGGATGGCTTCGAGCTGACTTTCACCCTGCCTGTGGATCCCGCCACCGCCGGCAACCCCGCCAGCTATTCGATGCGCGCCTTCACGTACATCTACCAGGCCGACTACGGCAGCCCCGAGGTGGATTCATTGACCCCGAAAATCACCGGCGCCGTCGTCAGCGCGGACAAGAAATCCGTTCGCTTGACTGTGGATAAACTCACAAAGGGCCACGTCCACGAACTGCATCTCAATGGCGTCAAGAGCGCGGAAACGCTCCCGCTTCTCCATCCGGTCGCGTACTACACGCTGAACGAAATCCCGGCAAAATAAGGACGCCGGAACTCGTCCTTGTCGCCGGCGCCACCGCGCTTCTACAACAGGCGCGTGTTCCGCATCACAGCATACCTTCGCGAAAAGGCCCGCGCCTCGCGGCTTGGCGAGCTGATTCTGTGGTGCCTGCCGGCCCTGCTGCTCGGCCTGGCCCTCCGGATCGCCCTTACGAGCGCGCTTCCTTATGCGTTTTTCCACGACGACACGACGGACTTCATCCTGACAGCGGACAGACTGCTGAACGAACACAAGCTCTCGATTCACGAGAAGAAGTCCTTCCTTTCGCCGGTGCTCTTCACGCTCCCGTTCCTGCTGCACCTTCCAGCGATGGTCGCCGTTCCGATTGCCCACCACCTCATGGGGCTGGGAATGCTCCTGCTCACGGGCGCGCTCTGCCGGCTCTGGCTTGCCCGATGGAAACTGTTCATCATTCCCGTGACTCTCCTCACGTCCGCGAATCCATCGCTACTTTGGTACGAGCACACACTCATGGCAGAAACGCACTTCGTTTTCTGCCTGCTGCTCGTCGCACTCGCGGGGTCGCTCTACGCAAAGGCGCAGACTCGCGGACGGTTCGTCTTTCTTTGCACGGCGCTTTTCCTCTCCGCTGGAACGCGACCGGAGGGAAAGCTGCTCTTTGGTTTCGCATCGCTTCTGCTCGTGATGCTGCATTTCCGCGAGTGGCGGCCCCAGTTGCCGAGACTCGGCATATTCCTTGCCGTGGCGGGACTTGCATTTTTCCTGTCACGCACCTCCCAGGCAGGCCTGCTCCTCTACACGTCGGTCGCGAAATTCACTCCGCAAGAGCTTCGTTGCGCGCCGGGTTATGAAAGTTACATCGCACCGGTTCGCGCCGCCCTGCTCGCGCGATCCGAGCAACTGCCGTCTTTTCCCCGCGTTCGCACCCGCAAGGAAATCTCGCGCGTGGTCAATCTCTACCTCGACGAACGTGGCAACCGCGAAAGCCGCGAGGCCTTCTGCCTGCGACTTGCAAAGGAGACCTGCCTGCGCAGCCTCACGAAACTCCCCGCTCACACGTTCCAGAAATTCCGTTACCACTGCTGTGATTCGCCCGCTGAGTTGCTGGACGAGCACATGATTTTCAAGAAGCAGCGGGAGGCTTACATGGACCGCGCGGACCTCGTCCGTAGGCTTGCCCGGGGACTTTTCTGGCGTGAGATCGCGAGCGACGATGAATTGAATCGCTTCATTGATGCGAGCTACCGGGAGGTGGCGTGGTTCAACGCGCTCTCAAAAAAATGGTACGATATCGCCGCTCGCTGGCGACTACCGGATCAAACCTATCGCAACCCTGATTTCCCAGCAGTGCCGTTCGTCTATCACGGCATCCCGCTCTACATGATCGCCGCGCTGGCCGGCTTGCTGTTCGCGATATTCCGAAGCGGGCCGCTGCTGCGCTTCCACATTGCGTGGGGCGTGTCGCTGCTCCTTCTCCTGTTTGTGATCATGCTCACCGCCAACGTGCGTGCCCGGTTCCGCTTTTTCCTCGAGCCGTTCTGGTTCCTCTATATCGCGCTGCTCGTGGATTGCCTCCTCTGCCAGTTCGCGCGCCTGCGCCGGAAAAAATGAAGCCTCGCACCCTTTTCGCCATCGCTCTCGCAGCCGTCGCGGTCGGCGTGATTTTTCTCCGAGATCCTGGATTCGGCGATGATTTCACCTACTGGAGCTTTGCATTCGACCTCCACGAACGGGGGCTTGATGCGTGGCAAAAGAGCAGCTTCCACGATCTCCGCTGGCCGGTCTGGCTTCCGATCTGGGTGCTCCAAAGCCTCGGGCTGACGGGCCTCGCCGCGTATTATCTTCCTCCGCTGCTCTACCTCGGGGCGGGTGCGATTCTCGCCGCCTGCCTGGCTCGGCGCCTTTCAAACTCAGCGGCGATGGCGTGGGCGGCGGGCCTGGCATTCGCACTCCACCCGCTGCTCGACTCGATCTGCTTCCGCCCGATGCCGGATCTTTCCGAGGGCGTGATCGGCGCGGCGGCTGTCGCAGCGTGGTGGCGCCTGATGCACGCCGCATCGCGTGGACGGATGTGGCTGTGGGCCGCGCTTGTCGGCGCGCTTGTTTTCGTCGCGGAAAGCAACCGCCTCACCGGCGTCTTCATCGCCGGGGTGCTCGGGCTGAACACGCTCCTTTTTTTCCGCCAGAACCTCGGCCGCCTCGCGCTGGCAGGCGCATTTGCAATGCTGTTTTACGCGGGCGAGTGCTGCTTCTACCAATGGCTCTTTGGCGACTGGCTGCACAACCTCCACGCAAATCTCGGCGGAAAAGGCAGGAAGGGAACCGGGTCCGTGAATCTCCTCGCCATGCCGTTCCGCTTCCTCGACTCGCTCTGGAAAGGCGGCCCCCTTGCGCCGATCTACTGCATCGCGGGGCTTGCTGGAATGTTCCTCGCCTGGCGGCGCCATGGTACTTTCGGAAAGGTGATCGTCGTCTGGTTTTGGGCCCTCTACTTCGCATACGCTTGCGCGCCGCAACAGCTCTGGCCCTGGCGCCCGCTGCTGCGCGATGCCGACCGGTTCCTCGCCGGCCTCGCAGTACCCGGCGCGATCCTCGCCGTGCTGGGCTGCACGGAGGCGCTCAGGTTTCTCTTCACGCGAAAACCGCGGCTCGCCGCCATGATCTCCATGCGCCCGGTCACCGCCTCGGTGCTTGCGCTGCTCGCCGTGCTCATCCTGTGCGAGCGCGAGCGCTTCGATCTTGATGCCGTGCCTGCGCTTCGCGCGAAAATCGCCGCGACCCCGCGGAGTTCCCGCATCTTCACCCACGAGGAAGTGCGGCACTACGCGATCCTCGCCGCAGGCAGTCCGGCGCTCGAACTCAAGTGGCGCGTCTTCCCGGACATTCTGCTCTTCGATCCAAAACAGGAGCAGGCGGCGGCAGGATGCGACGAGCTTTGGTACATCCAAAAACTCCTCTGGTACCGCACCCGGAAGAACGCGGAATCCGCAAAAATCAACACACTCCCAAAGCTCGCAAGTTTTTTGGACGAGCCCGAGTCCCGCTGGCGCATCACGCAAGTCATCACGAAAGGAGACACGCCCGATTTCGTTTTCATGCGCTCGCGCAAACCATCCGATCCCCCTCCCGCGATCATCACCGCCGCATCGGCCGACATGGCGGGCATACTCCCGTCCGCGCCCTTCGATTTCAACCCGAAGGATTCCAAAAAGATAATGTTTCCCTTGCGGCCAATACCGGCGTCCCTGCGCGGCAAGATCCTCTACGTGGAGATGACGGGTTCCTCCGACCACGTCGAAGCCGTTCAAAGCCGCCTCCTGGCATACGCCGGGGACGGCATGCGTGCGGAGTATCTGCTCAAGCCCTATTGGTTCGAAAAGGGCGGGAAGTTCCTGCTGGCCGTCCCGATCCCCGCCGATGCCACCGAGTTCACCGGCGACGTGACCTTACACAAAAGCACGAAATTCTTCCGCCTCGATTCCTTCCGCGCGTTCGTGATCACGCCGGAATGAGCATCTGATACCATCTCTCGTAATTAAAGAGACTGAACATCCGGGAACCGTGTCGGTTCTTTGCGAGGGGACATCGAGCCTGGCGCCAGCCTTTGGAGTGCGGGTGCTTGACCCCGCTCTGGCTTTCCGCGCGAGAGACGCGCGAACCTCGTGCGATGCCGCGGGCACGATGGGTGCCGGTCTTTCTCCGCGCGACGACGCTCCACGCTGCCTCCGGCGAAAGGAAAAGCGGGGTCAAGCCCCCGCACTCCAAAGCCTCGCGGCACTCACGCACCGCTTTCGTCATTCGAAGTGTGCAGTCAGGCTGTTTCCGCGAGATGGTATGAGACGAACCGCTACCTCACCAGCGTGCTCGATATCCGCAATTGCTACTGGATGATCGAGGACGACCTCGCCGCGCGGAATCAGGACGATTGGACGGCGAGCATCAAAAGGAATTTCCTGTCGGACTGGCAGCAGCTCGGAAAAGAACCGGAAATCATCCGGATGCTGGAGGACACGGACGGAGACTGGAAAGCCGACAAGTCCTCCGGGTTTGCGAGTGGCTTCAACAGCATCCTCGATGGAATCGCGAGCGGGATGATTCCAAATCTTGGCGATCAGGGCGCCCAGAGGCAGCGGATGCCTTCAGCCAGCCATCCGCCCCGAGGTGTTTCCGGCGAGTCGCCGGAAACTGCACCCGAGTCGGGTGCTCCACCCGAAAGGGCCGCGCTTCGCGCGGCGTTCCTGCTGTGTGATCGCATAAATCGAATCATACGCGTCATTGACCAAGCAATCCTTGGAAAACGTCCTCCGCAAAATCTCCGCCCCGGCAATGATTTGCTTTGCACCGCGCCCAGCGGCTTCCCATTCTGGCCCCCAATTCCGTGAGCAACGATCTTCCACCTAATCCACTCCGCGAAGGACTTTCCAACCGGCCGATGCCCCAGCCGTGCAATGTCGTCATCTTCGGCGCATCGGGCGACCTCACTTTCCGCAAACTCATCCCCGCGCTCTACAACCTCGCCGCCGACGGCGACCTGCCCAGCGCGGCCAACATCATCGGATTCGCACGCCGCGAAAAAACCGACGAGACCTGGCGCGCTGAGCTGAAGGAAACCACCGCGAAATGCTCCCGCTCCGGGCTGAATGAGGAGGCATGGAATGGCTTCGCAAGCCGCGTTTATTACCACCCCTCCGAGTTCGGCGACGCCGCGGGCTACGCCACGCTCAAGAAGAAGCTCGACGACCTCGATGCAAAATCCGGCACACGCGGCAACCGTCTGTTTTACCTCTCCGTATCTCCGGCGGAATACGGCGGCATCCTCGCGCAAATCGCATCCGCCGGCCTGAACCAGGCCGCGCCCGGCGCATGGGCGCGCGTCATCGTCGAGAAGCCTTTCGGCACGGATTTCGACACCGCGCGGGAACTCAACGAACACATCGCCCATGCTTTCGCCGAGCGCGACACGTTCCGCATTGACCACTATCTCGGCAAGGAAACCGCGCAGAACATCATGGTCCTGCGTTTCGCCAACAGCATCTTCGAGCCGCTGTGGAATCATCGCTACGTGGACAACGTCCAGATCACCAGTGCGGAGACCCTCGGTGTCGAGGCGCGCGGGCCTTACTACGACAAGTCTGGCGCCCTCCGGGACATGGTCCAAAGCCATCTCGTCCAGCTCCTCTGCCTCACCGCGATGGAGCCCCCGACCGACCTCACGGCCGATGCCGTCCGCGATGAAAAAGTGAAGGTTGTCCGCGCACTCCGCCGGATGACTCCGGCCGATGTTGCCCGTGACGTCATCCGCGGCCAGTACGCCGCCGGCAGCATGGGCGGCAAGGAAGTCCCCGCCTACCGCGCGGAAGACCGGGTCAACCCGCAGAGCATGACGGAAACCTACGTCGCGCTGAAGCTGCACGTGGACAACTGGCGCTGGCACGGGGTTCCATTTTATGTGCGTGTCGGCAAAAGACTCGCAAAGGGCGGGGGCGAGATCGCCGTGCAATTCAAGGAGGCACCCGGCGTCCTTTTCAACAGCGAAGAAGCGCCACTCGGCGCGAATCAGCTCGTGATCCGGATCCAGCCCGATGAAGGCGTTTCGCTCCGGCTCCAGTGCAAAGTCCCCGGCTCCACCCTGCACATCGAGCCTGTCAAAATGGACTTTCACTACGGCACGAGTTTTGGCCGCCAGAGCCCGGAGGCGTACGAACGCCTCATCCTCGATGCGATGAGCGGCGATGCCACGCTCTTCGCGCGCCGCGACGAAGTCGAGCAGGCGTGGCAGTTCGTGGACGTGATCGAGAATGCCTGGCACAAGAGCGATTCCCCTCCCCCGCTCTGCAATTACGCATCGGGCACCTGGGGCCCGAAGGAAGCCGACGACCTCATGCGCCTCGACGGCCGCGAATGGCGGAGGATGTAACCATGCCGCTCGACTCCGCTACACTCGGCACACCGGTCGAAGTCGCGAACATCTCCAAGGAACTCAAGAAGCTCTGGAGCGCGGATCAAACCCGTACACGGGCCACGCTTTTCAATTTCGCCATCGTCTGCCAGGGCGGCGATGCCATGCGCGACAACACGGATCTCCTGGCACGTTTCGTCGGGACACATGCATTTCGCGCGCTCCTCATCGGCTTCGATCCCGCCGCGGAGGATTCCAAGGTGGACGCCTGGGTAAATGCCAACTGTTACCTGCCGAAAGCCGGCGCCAAGCACGTCTGCTCCGAGCAAGTCTCCCTTTTCATCCACGGCGACCCGCGCTCGCGCCTGCCAAATCTCCTTTTCGCACAGCTCGACTACGACCTTCCCCTCACCCTCTGGTGGCGCGGCACCGACGTCGGGCACATGAATCCCGAAGTCTGGCGCTGGGTGGACCGGCTGATTTTTGACAGCACCGCATGGCCCGCCCCACGTGAACCGATCTCCGCGATCCGCCACCAGCTCGGCACCCACCGCACCGTACTCTGTGATCTCGCATGGACGCGCACGCTGCACCTGCGGCAGAGCCTGGCGCAAATGTTCGATCTCCCCGAGCACGCAGCCGCGCTCAACTCACTCACCACCATCCGCATCACGCATGCCCCCGGAGCCCGCACGGTGGCGGCGCTGCTGCTCGGATGGTTCTCCGCGCAACTCGGCTGGTACGCACACGGTCAGGGAGCCAGCCACATCCGCTTCACCGGGGACAAGGGCGACATCCTCTGCCATCTCACCGAGGCCCCCGGCGCCACGATCAGCCGCGTTGTCCTCGATGCCGGTGCCATCACCATCACCGCCGAGCGCCGCCCGGAGACAACCTTCCTCCATATCGTCGTCGCAGAGCCAGGGCGCAGCACCGAACACATCATGCCCGCCGACAGCGACGCCATTCATCAACTGCTGGACGAGGAACTCGCCGGCGGCGGACGCCACCGCGTGTACCTCAAGGCACTCGCCGCTGCCGAGCCGCTGCTGTAACCTCGAACATGCTGGAAGCATGCGCAGTCCCACCCCGCAGGCGGAGCCCTGCGGATCACCACGCCGACTTTGAAGAGCTTCTGCGCGCCCCCGCTCCATTGCTGGCTCTGGCCCCGATGCAGGATGTGACCGACCTGCCTTTCTGGGGCCTGATGAACCGTTATGGCGGGGCGGATACATACTACACGGAGTACTTCCGAGTGCATGCGGACTCGCGTCTGGAAAAGTGGATTTTGAAATCCATCACACACAACCCCACCGGCCGGCCCGTGGTGGCCCAGATGATTGGCAACGACATCCCCGCGCTCGTCCGCACCGCACGTGAGTTGCAGAATCATCCCATCGCCGCGGTGGACCTGAATCTCGGATGCCCTGCTCCAATCGTATATCGAAAGTGCGCCGGTGGCGGCCTTCTTCGCGAACCACAGCGTGTGGACGCGATCCTCGGTGCGCTTCGCGATGTCGTAAAAGTGAAGTTCACCGTGAAGACACGGATCGGCTTCGATGACCCCGCCGTCTTCGACGAACTGCTCCCCATCTTTTCCCGGCACTCGCTGGATCTGCTGACCGTGCATGGACGCACGGTGGCAGAGCGATACCGGAGCGCGGTTCACTACGACATCATCGCCCATGCCGTCGCCGCACTTCCATTCCCCGTCCTCGCGAATGGAAATATTTCCTCCCCGGCGAAAGCCCTCGAAGTGCTCGCCACCACAGGCGCGCACGGCCTCATGATCGGGCGTGCGGCCATCCGCAACCCATGGATTTTCGAGCAAATCCGACAGCAGCAAAACGGCAAACCGGTATTCCAGCCCCGCGGACATGAAGTGCTCGACTACGTGCGGGCGCTCTACTCCTCCGCGGCGAGTCCCGGCATCACGGAAGGCCAGCAGGTGCAGAAGATGAAAAAGTATCTGAACTTCCTGGCCCTCGGAGTGGAGCCGACCGGACGCTTTCTCCACGACATCCGCCGCGTCGCCACCGAGGCGGAACTATTCAATATCTGCACTCTGCATCTCGCGCACGACGACTTCATGCCGCTGGAACCCTTCGCGATCCCCTTCCGTGAAAATGACGTGCTCGCCGGGGAGCACGCGTAGAGCGGTGCGACCGCTTCCAACACCCCTGGCCCTCCCCATCGCAAGACACACGCACCCGGCTCATGCCATGTGCTGATCACACCGCCTGTGATGCGGACCTGCGGAAAAGTCATCACCAGAACAGCGCAGAGCATGACGCCGGATCGCGGCCGGATGCGCTCACTTTTTCGGCGCGGCAACGGCGGGCTCGATGGGCACAGGGACAAATTCCTTCACGAGCTTCGCGTCTGCGGGTGTGATGAAGCGCACCTTCCCATCCTCGCCCGCCGCTGCGACGATGCTCCCATCGGGCTTGTACGCGAGTGCGTAGATCCCGCCATCCACCACGATCGCGCCGAGAAGTTTCGTGTCGCTGACGTAGTGGGCGGCAAGGCGCTTCTTTTCCTCCGCGGACCGCCCCCCATCGTCCTTGCTCTCGATCTTCACGAATTCTTCCGGCATCACGGTGGAGAAGTCATAGTTGTAAAAATGCACCGCGCCCTTTCCATCGAGCGACGCACCGGCGGCAAAGCTGCGTCCATCGGGCGCGAAGTCCACCACGTAGATGCGCCCCTCCATCGCCGGCCAGCGGCGGATGCAAAGCGCGTTGTCGCCGATCTTGCGCTGGACCTTGCGGACAGTGCGGTACGCCGCGGGTGCGCCATCGCTGCCGCCCACGAGAAACTCATCGCGTTCCGGGTGTCGCGTCACGCTGTGCAGCCCCCCGCGGAGCGCGCCAGGCGTGATGCTGCTGATGTTATCAATGAACCGCTGCGTGGCCACCTCGGTGAGCTTCACCGACATGTCCCGCCCCACGCTGACGATCTGCCCGCCGGCTTTGTCGAACGCGGAATCGAGCACCCAGTCGCTGTGCGATGATTGCTGGAGGATGAGCTTGCCCGTCTCGACCTCAGCCGCGCGGAGGCTGTTGTCCGGCGCTCCGAAGCTGACGAGCTTTGCGTCCGGCGACCACGCGACGCCATAGACCGTGTCGTAGCCAAACGGGATGGACATCTGGAGCTTGCGCTTCTCCACATCCCAGATCTGCACCTCGCCCATCTGCGCGGGCCGTCCGCCGGCGACTGCGAGCATTTTTCCATCGGGCGAAAAGCGGATGGTCTGCACGCGCTCGGACAGGCCGACCAGACGCCCGACAAGTTCCGAGCCGTCGGATTTCCAAAGCAGCACCTCATGAAATCCCGCCACCGCGAGGAGCGCGCCATCAGGCGAAAAGTCGAGCGATGTCACCACCGGCGGACGGGTGTACACCGGCGGATGTTGCGCGTCGAAACGCTGGCGCGCGTTCCCTGGCGTGTCATCCTTCGCCCCCTCGGCGATCCAGCGGGAAATCAACGCGATTTCCGCCTCCTGCAGCGGAGCCTTTTTCGGCGGCATTTCCGCCGCGCCGTCCTTCGGGGTGATCTGCACGACGAGATGAGACTTCGCGACCTCGCCGGGAACGACCGCTTTTTTTCCCGCTTCCGCCGCATCATCGCCGCCCGCGAGAAGACGCGCGAAGTCAGTCATGACATAGCCACCCTTTGCCTTCGCGGGCTGATGGCAGCCCTGGCAGTTGGCCTGGAAAATGGGGCGGATTTTTTTGAAGTAGCTCACGGGCGCATTCGGATCCTCCTTCGGTGCGGCGGCCTGGCCGGCGGGCGCTGCGAGTGCGGCGAGAATGAGAAAACGGGAGACTCGGAGGCTTGGAATCATGCTCCGTTGAAAACCCACCAGCCGTGTTGGACTTAGCCGGGACGATGCTGTTGGTGCGGCGCGATGCGTCCGGAACACAGGCTTCCAGCCTGTGCGGTGGGCAGGCATCATGCCTGCGGCGTCCGCACCATTCGGTGCATGGGTCAGCGGGCTGGAAGCCCACGGGCCGCACAGGCTGGAAGCCTGTGTTCCGCTTCGCAGCGCTCCCGCAACTGCATCGTTCCGGCTTAGCCGCAACGATGCAGTCGAACCGTGGCTGCGGCTACTCACCTCTCGACACGCGGCGGTCGGAGCGTAGCGTGGCTGCATGCTG
>CAMAUI010000092.1 GCA_945861385.1 Prosthecobacter debontii | reverse complement strand
ATGAAAAACTGTCTCCGTAAGTTCGCCAAATGCGTGCTCTCGATACTCGCGCCAGTGAGCTTTTTCAGCGGCTGCTCCACGCCGCAAAATCGCACTGCGCGCGAGTCGCCGGAGCACGCGTATATTGCTTATTGGCCCCCGCCTGCGGGCGGGAATCAACTGCGCGTCGCGGTGAAGGATCTCATTGATATGAAAGGTGTGGTGACGACGGCAGGCTCGGAGTATTTCGCGAAGAACAGCCCGCCGGCTTCGCGCGATGCGAAGTGTCTGGCCATCGCCCGTGAGCGGAATGTGCAGATCGTGGGGAAAACGAATCAGACGGAACTCGCGCTCGGGGTTTCCGGCATCAACAAATACTTTGGGACGCCGAGGAACCGTGTGAGCGAGAAGCGCAAACTCATCTCGGGCGGGTCGTCCAGTGGCTCCGCCGTGGCAGTCGCAAACGGGACGGCGGATGTGGCTATCGGGACGGATACCGCGGGCTCCATACGCGTTCCGGCGGCGTGTTGCGGCATCGCGGGTTTGAAGACGACTTTTGGCCTCGTGCCCCTTGACGGCGTGTATCCCATCGCGCCGAAGTATCTGGATACGGTAGGCCCGATGGCGAGGGACGTGGCTCGCCTGGTGCAAGGCATGGACTTGTTGCAAGCGGGGTTCGCCGCGCGATACGAGGCGGCGAGGGCGCCGGCAAAAAGCATCCGCATCGGGCGGCTCTATGTCGCTGGCACCGACCCGAAAATTGACCGCGCAGTGGACGAAGCTCTCGCCGCGAAGGGGTTCAAAGTCGTCGTGCTGAATCGGGCCTTCAAGGCGAAGTGGGAGCAGGCCGAGAAAGACGGGAGGACGGTGGCAGTGGCAAACGCATGGTTCACCAATCAGAAACTCAGCAGCGAGCGCGAAGTCACACTTGGGACGAAGGCCGTCTTCGCGCTGGGAAAAATCGAATACGATCTGAACTATCGCGCCGCGCTGAAAAGGCGGGCGGCGTGGCAGCACGCGCTGCGCCAGACTTTCCAGAAGGTGGATTTCATCGCGCTTCCGACGCTGAAGGCGCTGCCGCCTTCTATCCCGTTTTTCGTGCGCGGGCCAGTGCTCGAGGCCCTCACGCTCAGCCTGCAAAATACCGTCGCCGTGAATCTCGCGGGAAACCCTGCGCTGGCGATTCCCATTCCCGTCCGTGACGAGGCTGTCCCCGTCACCAGTCTGCAACTCATCGGGCCGCGATTGAGCGAGGCGGGGCTTCTCAACGCGGGCCGCATCATCGAGGCGCGGCGCTGAGACGATTTTCGGACTTTGGGACAACCGGCGGTCCATCCGCGGGCGATCTCCATGTGATGAACGCTCGATTTTTCTACAAGACGCTGCCAGTGATGGCGGCATTGCTCCTGACCTGCGGAATGCTGCGCGCGGAGTCCGCCGCCGAGCTGATTAAAAAGGGCGATGTCTTTGATCAGAAATTCCAGGCGACCGAGGCGCTGCAATTTTATCTGCCGGCGGAGAAGCTGGAGCCGAAGGATGCGCGCATCCTCGTGCGCATCGCGCGGCAATACCGCCACCTGATGACGGACGCCGCGACGAAGGAAGAGAAGCTCCGACTCGGCGGCATCGCACTGGAGTATTCGCAGCGTGCGGCGGCGCTGGCGCCGGATGACTCCGAGGCGCAGATCGCCATCGGCATCACGTATGGAAAGATGCTGGCCTTTGCGGGCAACAAGGAGAAGTCCGAGGCTTCGCCGCGCATCAAGGCCTCCGCCGACCGGGCGATCGCCCGCGACCCGCGCAATGACACCGCGTGGCATGTGCTCGGCAAATGGCACCGCGTGCTCGCCGATGTGGGCGGGGTGAAGCGCGCGATGGCGCAGATCATGTATGGCAAGCTGCCGACCACCACGAACGAAGCCGCGGTGACGTGCTTCGAGAAAGCGATTGAGATCAATCCCAAGCGTCTCATGCATTACATCGAACTGGGCCTCACTTACGCGCAGATGGGGCGCAAGGACGACGCGCGGCGTTTCATCAACAAGGGGATCGCGATGCCCGACGTGGAGAAAGATGACCCCGTCATCAAGCAGCGTGGGCGCGAGGCGCTGGCGAAACTTTAGCCCGTCCTCGTGGGCAGGTCTGCGAGCGAGCCGTCGATGAATGTGTGATGCCAGAGTTGCGTCGCCACGACAGCGGCGAGTCCCATTTCCACCGAGAGACGCGGCAATGAACCGGGCCGCATTTGGCGAAAGGCTTTCCGCCAATGGTGCACTGCCGTGACATCGAAGTAACCGGTGCGGCGGAGCGATTCTTCGCTCAAGAGTTCGCCGACAAACTTTGGCTCAGGCTCCATGTGGAAGCTGTCCAGCGGCGCGCGGAAGATAACTTTGCGGCGGTTGTAAATCTCCGGCGGCAGCCAGCGCTCGGCGACGAGGCGGAGGAGGTGTTTGTCGCGTAAGCCGCGCAGCTTCCAGCGGGGGTGAAGTTTCGCGGTGAAGTCGAAGACATCCTCATCGAGGAAGGGGTACCGCACTTCCACCGAGGAGTGCATCGAGACGCGATCGCCCTTCGCTTGCAGCAAGTGTCCCGCGAGCGTCACACGCGCGCCAACCCACAGCCCGCGATTGAGCGGTGCCCAGCGTTTGGCGCGTTCGAGATTGATCCCCAGCCCCGCCCAAGGCCGGCTTTGCGCCATCACTTCGCGCATCGGCGCGGCGTAAAAGCGCAGCTTTGCGAGCGCGAGCACGCCGTAGGAATCTATCCACGCATTGGGGCCGCCGATGGCTTCCTCCCACTCGCGTCTCGCGGTGGCGGGATAGTGCGGCACCTTGTTCAGCCGAAGATACGCGCGCCGCGCCGCATCGCTCAGCCGCAGCCCCGGAATGGCGTCGAGCGCGCCGAGCACCTTCGCGATTTTATACCACGGATAGCCCGCCAGCCACTCGTCCGCGCCTTCGCCGGTGAGCACGACCTTTTGCCCGCAGGCATGGACGCGCCGCGCGAGCTGCAACAACGCCGCGCAGGACGTATCAATCACCGGCGCCTCCGCGGCGTGGATGAGTTGCGGATACGTTTCCAGCGCGTCGCTGGCGCGGAAATCCTGCACGATGGGCGGCTGGGTGCCGATGTGCCGGGCGGAAAGATTTGCCGCGCTGAGTTCATCGAGCGCGGGGTCGTCCACGCGAATGGTGTAGGTGTTGATCGCCGGGCCCTTGAGCCTGCAGGCCATCGCCACGATCATGCTCGAATCGAGGCCACCCGAGAGATACGCGCCCACCGGCACATCGGCGCGGAGCCGTTTCTCCACGGCTTTCAGCAGCACGTCCTCGAATTCATCCACCAGCTTGCGTGGGTTTGCGCCGGGATCCTCGTCGCCCTGATTCGGGAAATCCATTTCCCAATAAGTACGCTCGCTGATGTCGGCTGCCGTGCCGCGCGCGTCGCCCGGAGCGATCTGCAAATAATGCCCGGCGGGCAGAAGCTGCACGCCTTCAAAACACGTCACCGGCCCCGGCATGGCGGCGAAGGTGAAGATGTGATCAAGGCCGCGCAGATCGGCTTTCGCAGTCACCATGCCCGAGGCGAGGAGACCCTTTATCTCCGAGGCAAAAAGCAGCCAGTCACCCTGCCGCGTCCAGTAAAGCGGCGAGATGCCGAAGCGGTCGCGACCAAGCGTGAGTCGTCGCCGTCGCTCGTCCCACAACGCGATGGCAAACTGCCCGCGCAGCCGCTCGAACATGCCTTCCTGATGCTCCTCCCAAAGATGCGGAATGATCTCCGTGTCGCAGTGCGTGTGCAGCCGGTGTCCGCGATTTTCCAAGTCCGCCCGCCTCTCCGCGTGATCGAACAACTCGCCGTTAAACACCACGGAAACGCTGCCGTCTTCATTCGCCATCGGCTGCTGCCCATCGGCAAGGCCGACGATGCTCAGCCGCCGTGAAGCCAGCGCCAGCCCCGGAAGCTGGAGAAAACCCTCCTCATCCGGCCCGCGATGAAAGAGCGCCCGCGACATCATTTGGATGACGCCCTCGGGCACCGTTTGAAGCCCGGACAGATCGATGATGCCTGCAATGCCGCACATGTAGTTGTTGTGCTGATTCGCGGCTCACTGCCGATCAGGCTGCATTAATTCTTAAAAAAACGGCGTTCAGACACGACCAGCCGCTTCCCGGCCTGCGAATACAAGGACGATGGCCAAATTTAATACTGCTAACGACGCTCAACGCCGGAATCCTTTACTCGATCGCCGCGACGGCATCCTGCCGAAGAATGGACGTGAAGCGAAGAGCGCGAAAACTCCGCCCGCAGCCAAGGAGGGCATCGCCATCATCGGCATTGGCTGCCGTTTTCCCGGTGGCGTGAACGACACGGAGTCGTTTTGGAAATTGCTCGTCGACGGCCGTGATGCGGTTTGCGACGTGCCTGCCGACCGCTGGAACGTAGAGCGGTTTTACGACGCGGAGCCGGGGCTGGCGGGAAAATCCGTCGCAAAGCGGGGAGGCTTCGTGGAGGGGATCGATCAGTTCGACCCACAGTTCTTCGGCATCTCTCCGCGCGAGGCTCCCTATATCGATCCGCAGCAACGGCTGCTGCTGGAGACGGCGTGGGAGGCGATTGAGGACGCAGGGATGGTGTTGGATTTTGAAAAGGGCACGGACATCGGCGTGTTCGTCGGCATTTCCCACAATGACTATCAGGGCATCCAGCACAGTTCGACGGATCGCGCGGGCATCAGCGCGCACACGCCCACGGGCAGCGCGCATAGCATCGCGGCGAACCGCATTTCCTACTGCCTGAATCTCACCGGACCGAGCATGGCGATGGACACGGCGTGTTCATCCGCGCTGACGGCGGTGCATGTGGCCTGCGAGCACATCCTCGCGGGGCGTTGCAAAGCGGCGATGGCGGGCGGCGTGACAGTGATGATTACGCCGGATGGGTTCATCGGATTCTCGCAGGCCGGGATGTTGTCGCCGGAGGGCAAGTGCAAGGCGTTCGATGCGTCGGCGAATGGATTCGTGCGCGGCGAAGGCGCGGGCATGGTGCTTTTGAAACGGCTTTCCGACGCCATCGCGGACGGCGATCCCATTCATGCGGTGATCCTCGGATCTGCCGTAAATCAGGACGGCCACACCAATGGCATCTCGCTCCCAAGCCCGGAGGCGCAAGCCCGGCTCGTCCGCGCTGCGTGTGTGGACGCTGGCATCGCACCTTCGCAGGTCGGCTACGTCGAGGCACACGGCACGGGCACGGCGGTGGGGGATCCCATCGAGGCACACGCGCTGGCGGAGGCGCTGTGCGCAGACCGCGCGGCGGACGCGCCGCTCGTCATCGGCTCGGTGAAAACGAATCTCGGGCACTTGGAAACGGCGTCGGGGGTGGCCGGATTGGTGAAGGCGGTGCTGATGCTCAAGCACGGGCACCTTCCCGCAAGCCTGCATTTCGAGACGCCGAATCCGCACATTGATTTTGCCGCGCTGAAACTCCGGGTGCCGGTGGAAAATGAATCCTTTCCGCACACGGCCGGCAATCGCGTGGCAGGTGTGAACTCGTTCGGATTTGGTGGCGCGAATGCGCATGTCGTCCTGACCGAGGCACCGCCGCACGCGCAGTCTCACGATCAGGATGCCGCTGGCGGAGATCGTGCATGGCCGCTGATGCTCTCCGCCCGCTCGGAGGAAGCACTACGAGCCGCAGCCTGGCGGTTGAGCGTGTGGCTTGATGATCATTCCAAGTTGAACGGCAGTTCACCGATGTTGCCGGACATCACCTACATGCTCGGAGTGCGGCGCAATCACCACTCGCACCGGCTCACGATCACGTCGCCGCTCATGGCCGAGATGGTGCAGGAACTCAGTGCTTTCTCGACGGGCCAGGCAGGCCCGAAGTTGCGCACGGCATTCACCCCGCGGCGCGAGCAGGCGACGCGCGTGGTCTTCGTGATGAGCGGCCAGGGCCCTCAGTGGTGGGGCATGGGCCGCGAACTTATGCAGCATGAACCGGTGTTCCGCCGCATGATGGAGGCTTGCGACGAGGCCTTGCGCCCGTGGGCGAAGTCCTCGCTGCTGGACGAACTCGCGCGCACGGAAGCGGACTCGCAATTGCAGCGGACGGAAATTTCGCAGCCCGCGATCTTCGCGATGCAGATGGCGCTCGCGGAGCTTTGGAAATCGTGGGGCATCGTGCCCGCGGCGGTCGTCGGTCACAGCGTCGGCGAAATCGCGGCGGCGTGCGTGGCGGGCATTCTTACTCTGGAGCAGGCGGCAAAGATCATCGTGCATCGCGGGCGTTTCATGGACGAGTGCGCCGTCGCTGGCGGAACGATGCTCGCAGTCGGCATGAGCGCGGATGAAGCGCGCGCCGTCATCGCGAGGCACGACCGCACGGTGAGCATCGCCGCGTTCAACGGCCCGCGCTCGCTGACGTTGTCCGGCTTGAAGGCTTCGCTGGAAGTCATCGCCGCCGAGCTGGAATCGCAGGGAATTTTCGCGCGCTTCCTGCAAGTGAGCCACGCTTTTCATCACGCGATGATGCAGCCCGCCGCCGACGCGCTGAACGTGGCGCTGAACGGCCTCTCGCCACGCGCGGAGACGATTCCATTTTTCAGCACGGTCACGGGGCAGCGGCTCGCTGGAGCAGCTTGCGATGCGAGTCACTGGTCGGGCGGTGTGCGGCAGCCGGTCGAATTTGCATCGGCGATTTCGGCGCTGTCGGAGTTTGGCGCGGATGTGTGGCTGGAAATTGGCGCGCATCCCGCGCTGGTTCGTTCGATGCAGGAATGTCTGGAAGGTAAGCCCGTCATCCTCGCCTCCGCGCGGCGCGAGCGGGAGCACGAGTCGCTGCTGGAAACGGCGATGGATCTGCATCTGGCGGGCGTGGTGCTCGATTTCGCGGCCATCACGCCGTCGCGGCGGCACCTCGCGCTGCCAGCTTATTCGTGGGACAAGGCGCGGTGGTGGAATGAGTCCAGCGAGATTCGCGAAGGCCGGCTGGGCGCGGGCGGTCGCGGGCTGCTGGACATCCGTCTGGCTCGGGCCACGCCGACTTGGATCACGCGGCTTGATGGCCGGCACATGGCCTTCCTGAAGGATCATCGCGTCGAAAATCTCATCGTCTTTCCCGCCGCAGGCTTCGTTGAGATGGTGCTCGAAGCGGGCGTGCAATTGTTCGAGGGCCGCCCGTTCGTCGTGGAGGATTTCGAAATCCGCAAGCCGCTCATCCTGCCCGGTCCGCCGTCCGGCCTGCTGCTCGAGCTGACCTACGACCTCGCGGAGCGCACGTTCTCCATCCAGAGCCGTTTTGAAAATGGAGCGTCGTGGTCGGTGCATGTCGTCGGAGCGATGCGCGGTGAACGCACGGAGTCGTCCTTTGCCGCAACGACATGGGAGGCGCCTGGCTTGGAGAGCGTGGGACTCGACACGTTTTACGGCCACATGAGCGATCTCGGGCTGCGCTACGGCGAAGAGTTTCGTCCCATCCGCGAGTTGTCGGCGGGCGCCGGCAAGTCGGCGGGTCGCGTTTCGCTGGGCGATGCGATTGCGCATCGCGCGGGCGAGTATCCGCTTCACCCGGTGCTCTTCGATGGCGCGCTGCAAATTTTCTCCGCGGGAGCTGCGACCGTTGAATGCCGCACCGCCGGGCTGCGGCTGCCGGTGCGCTTCGCGCGCATCTTGTTTTTGCGCTCGCCCGGAGCATCGAGCCTCGTGCGGGCTGGCGTGAAGCAGGCGAACGATGAGTTCGTCGAGGGCGGCATTGATTTATACGACGAGACAGGCAGGCCGTGTGTGCGCATTGATGGCTTCCGCGCGATCAGCGTGGAGGGCGCGCGGCGCTCGGGCAGGACAGGCAAAGGCCGCGATTTGATCTACCACCTCGCGTGGGAGAAAACACCCGCGGCGCAACCTGCGCCTCAAGCTCCCGTGCCGCTGGCTCGCCTACAAGATGTCGCGCAGAGCGCTCTGGACGAGGTGCTCGATATGCGCGGGCGCGACAGCCTCGATGCCGCCAGTGCCGCCGGGGATGAACTGACCGCTGCGCAGGTCGCGCACGGCTTGCGCGAGATGGGCGCAGGCAGCAGCGCGGATGGAAGGTTCACCGCAAACTCGCTGAGCGTCGCAGACCTCATGCAGCCGTCGTTCGCGCAGTTGGCGGACAATCTTGTGCAGCAAAAGTTGCTGACCAAAGACGGCGACGGCTACCGCCCAACGCCAGCGTTTGCGGCCTCTGCGGATTCCGCAGCAGGGCTGCTCCGTGCAAGCCTCGGAAAGTATCCCGGCCACTTGCCGGAGGCGCTGATTTGCGGCGCGACATGCGCGGAACTCGGCCCGATCCTGCGTGGCGAAAAGGACGCGGTGCAGGTGCTTTTCACCAGCGGCGGAGCGGAGTTGCTCGATCAGTTTTACGGCGACGGACTCGTCACCAGCCCGTGGCTCGCGGCCATTGGCCGTGCCGTCGAGGAAGTCGCGCGCCAGCTTCCCGAGGGGCGCGGGCTGCGCATCCTGGAAGTGGGCGCGGGCACCGGCGGACTCGCGTCGCAAGTGCTCCCGCTCATCGAGCGCGGCCTGCACAGCTACGTGTTCAGCGATGTCTCCGCAGCGTTTTTCCCATCGGCGCGGCAGAAGCTCGCGGCCTTTCCCGAGGTGGAATTCAAAACCTTCGACCTTGAAAAGCCGGGCGCGGAGCAGGAGTTCGAGCCTGGCTCGTTCGACATTATTCTTGGCACCAACGTCATTCATGCCGTGAGCGATGTGCGCGTCGCGCTGCGCAACATCAACGACCTCCTCGCACCCGGCGGAAGCCTGCTCTTCGTGGACGTGGCCACACCGCATTTATGGCTGAACGCGGTCTTCGGTCTCACGAGCGGCTGGTGGCGTTTCACCGACCGCGAGCTGCGCCCGAAGCATCCGCTCCTCGAACGCTCGCAATGGCAAACCGTGCTGCGCGAGTCGGGCTTCTGCGAAACCGCATCGTTGTCTGGACTGATCCGCTCGAAAGGCGGCGAAAGTC
This sequence comes from Prosthecobacter debontii, assembly GCA_945861385.1. Taxonomy (GTDB): domain Bacteria; phylum Verrucomicrobiota; class Verrucomicrobiia; order Chthoniobacterales; family Chthoniobacteraceae; genus SXWH01. The sequence goes on along the minus strand of CAMAUI010000092.1, from coordinate 8,112 downwards.
TCATCGGCCTCATGGCCCGCAAGGCGTGGAGCGAGCCTGCAACCACGGCCCCGCCGGCGATGGAGACGGCTTTGGAAAAATCATGGCTCGTGTTCGCGGATGCGTCCGGCCTCGGCGACCAGCTCGCCGCGCAACTCCGCACCAGCGGCGTGCGTTGTCGCGTCGCGCATCGCGGTAGCACCTTCGCGTTGGAGGAGAATGATGCGTTCACACTGCGCGCCGAAGTGCCGGAGGATTGGAAGCAACTGCTCGACACCTGCGCCGATGAAGCGCCGGAGCGTTTCGTCTTTTTGTGGAGTCTCGACGAGTCCGCGCCCGGCTCCGGGAAAGACGCAGCCATGCTGGGCACCGATGGTTTATTTCATCTGACTCAGGCGCTGGAAATCAGCAGCCCGGCGGCAAAGCTACGCGTGGATGTCGTGACGCGCGGAGCGCAGGCGGTCGGACGAGGCAACGCCGTGGCGCTGGAGCAAGCATCCGCCATCGGCCTGATGCGCGTGATCGCAAATGAGCATCCGAATTTCACCTGCCGTGGCATTGACCTCCCGCCCACTGCATCCACTGCAGACGACACACTGCTTTGGAGTGAACTGCAACAGCGCGACGCTGAGCGCGAAGTCGCGTTTCGCGGCGAGGCGCGCTATGTCCGGCGCATCGTTCGTGGGCTGGAGCCGCGCGAGCAGGTGCTCGCCCGCGAAGTGCCGCTGCGGCTGGAGTCCCGCGAGCGCGGGCTTCTCGATGCGCTGCGCCTGGTACCCTTCGCGCTGCCAGTCTGCGGTGCGGGTGAAGTCGTGATCGAAGTACGCGCGGCGGGCATGAATTTCCGCGATGTGCTGAAGGCGCTCGCGCTCTATCCCGCCGAGACGGCGGATGCCCGCATCTTCGGCGACGAAGTGGCCGGCGTGGTGCAGGCGGTCGGCAGTGGTGTGACGCACGTCGTGCCGGGCGACCGTGTGTTTGGCCTCGCGGTTTTTGGACTCGCGACGCACTCGATGGCGCGGGCTGGCGATGTGCGTGTGATCCCGGACGGCCTTTCTTTTGAAGAAGCCGCGACGCTGCCAGTGGTCTTCATGACCTCGTGGCACGCGCTGAAAACCGTGGCGAACTTGCAGGCGGGCGAGCGCGTCCTCGTCCATGCGGGCGCGGGCGGCGTGGGGATGGCGGCGATCCAGATCGCGCATCATCTCGGCGCGGAAGTGATCGCCAGCGCGGGCAGCCCCGCGAAGCGCGCGCTGCTGGCGACGTTGGGTGTGAAGCATGTCATTGATTCGCGTCGCGCCGACTTTGCGGAATCCGTCATGGAACTCACCGATGGAAAAGGCGTGGATGTGGTGCTGAACGCGCTCGCCGCCGAAGCCATCCCGATGGGCCTCTCGTGCCTCGCGCAGTTCGGTCGCTTCATCGAAATCGGCAAACGCGACATCTACCAAAACTCCCGCATCCCGCTTTGGCCGCTGCGAAAGAACGCATCGTTCCACGTCGTCGCGATGGACGCGATCTTCAGCGGCGATGAAGAACGGACGCGGAAGCTCCTGGAAAAGATCGCCGGCCTCGTCGCGCGACGCGCGCTGCAACCGCTGCCCTTCCGCTCGTTTCCGGCATGTCGCATTGATGCGGCTTTCCGCCTGATGGCGCAGGGCAAACACACCGGCAAAGTGATCGTGTCGTTCCCCGAGCCTTTCGTCGCGCGGCGCGGCGAGCCTCTGGTGCCGGCGTTCGCGGTGAAGCCGGATGGTGCGTACTTGATCACGGGTGCATTTGGTGGCTTTGGCAAAGTGCTCGCCGAATGGCTGGCGGACTGCGGCGCGAAACATCTCGTGCTCACCAGTCGGAGCGGCCCGGCCACGCCGGAAGCGGAAGCATTTTTAACCAAGCTGCGCGCACGCGGTGTGGACGTGCAGGTGGTGCTGGCGGACGCCGGATCGCCGGAGGACGTGAAGCGGCTGCTCGCGGAGATTTCATCGGCAGGGCACCCGCTCAAGGGCGTGTTTCACCTCGCGATGGTGATTGATGACGCACCGCTCGCCTCGCTCACCCGCGAGCGGATGCGCGCCGTGCTGGCACCGAAAGCGCACGGCGCATGGCTGCTGCACGAAGGCACACGCAGCATGGCGCTGGATTGCTTCGTGATGTTCTCGTCGGTCTCGAGCATTTTTGGGAATCCCGCGCAGGCGAACTACGCGACTGCAAATGCGTTCCTCGATTCGCTCGCACATCATCGCTGGGCCCTCGGCCTGCCCGCGCTTGTGATCAATTGGGGTGCACTCGGCGGCGAAGGCTACGTGGCTCGCAACGAGCGCGTGGCGGAGTATCTCGCGCGGCAGGGCACCACGCCTTTGTCCCCCGGCGAAGTGCTCGTGTTGCTGGAGTCATTTCTCAACGCTGGCGTCACGCAGGCGATGGCGCTGCGGGTGGATTGGGCCAAGTGGCGGCAATCCTTCCGGGGCAGTCAGGAGAGTCCTTTGCTCGAGCGGATTTTCGCCGCGGGCGTCGAAGGGCCGGAGACGAACGGGGCGAGAAGTAACTGGCGGCTCAAGATCGAAACATGCGCACCGGACGAGCGCGCCGACATCATCGGCCAGGCGGTGCGCGATGTCGTAGGCGCGGTGCTGCGCGTGAAGCCGGAGGGCTTGCGTGCCGACCAACCGCTCACGGACTTGGGGCTGGATTCATTGATGGCCGTCGAGATCGAAAACTCGCTCGAAAGCGCCATCGGCGTTGCATTGCCCCCCGCGAGCCTGATGCGCGCGCGCACCATCGGGCAGATCGTGACTTTGCTCATGGAACACATGGGCGGCGAACCCGCCTCGACCAAGGCGCCGGCAGAGGCGCCCGCAGCCACGGATGCGGTGGACGTGGATGCGCTCTCCGATGATGAGATCGAACGACTGCTCGGCGATGAAGCAGCGCCTGCATCCAAGGAACTGGCGCTGGAAACTCGCGCCTGAAATCGCCGCATGTCCCAAGACAACCGAGCCCGTCTTAAGCAATGGCTGGAGAGCGGCGAGGCCCGCCTTCATCCGCTGACTTTCCCGCAGCGGGAACTGTGGGAGGCTTCGCCCGTTCCCGCCGCCGATGTGTCGAACAACATCTGCGCCATGATCCATCTGCGCGGCCTGCTCACCCCGCAGGGTTGTGAGGCGGCGGTGCAAAAGGTCGTGGATCGGCAGGAGGTGTTCCGCCTGTCGTTCCTGCCCGGTAAAGGCCAGCCCATGCAGATGATTCGGAAGGCGGGCAAACCGGCGTTGCTGTTTCGCGAACTGGCAACTTCACAGCGACAGCCGGAGGCCATCGAAGAACTCGCGGCGGAAGTTTTCTGCAAGCCATTCGATCTGGTGCAAGGCCCGCTGTATCGCGCGGAGGTGTTCCGGTGCACTGCGGATGAGCATGTGCTCGTGCTGGCGATTCACCACGCTATTGCCGATGGCTGGACGCTGGGCGTTTTCGTTCAGGATTTGTTCGCGGCTTACACGCAGATTGTAAGAGGCGTGCAAAGTCCACTGCCGCCCGTGCCGCTCTCCTACACGGAATGGGGTGCGTCCGAGCGTGCATTCTGGCAGCCTGCGGAACTGCAGCAGCGGGCCGCATTTTGGAAATCCAACCTCGCAGACGCAACCCGGCTCTGGAGCCCGCCAGTCGGATCAGGAGCGGCGTCGGGTGTGTTGCAAAGAAGCGTTTCGCTCGTCCCGGCTGAACTAGGCCGCGCAGTGCGGGAACGGGCTCGACGCAACGGGGCGACTCTCTTCAGCACGCTGCTCGCAGCGTTTCAGCTCACGCTCTCGAAATGGACGGGCGCTGATGACATCATCGTGGGCACGCCGGTGGCGAATCGAAGCAAGCAGGCGGTGCGCGAAACGATGGGCTACTGCTCCGGGATCGTTCCGCTTCGAGGCCAGATTGACCGGTCGCGGTCGTTCTCCGACAGCCTTCGCATCGTGCATCAGGCGACGGTGGAGTCCTTCGCGAATGCCATGCCCTTTGCCGAACTCGTGCGCGCACTCGGTGATGCGCCTTCGCATGGAAGCAATCCGACTTTCGAGGTGCGCTTCGCCCTGCAAAACCATCCCGTCCCCGATGTGGCGATGCCGGGTCTTTCGCTGAAACTCAGGATGCGCTCCACCGGCACCGCCCGCTTCGACCTCGGTTGCGAAATAAACGAACACGGCGATGAACTGGAGGTGGCATGGCTTTTCCGGAAGGGCATTTTTCCCCTCGATGAAATTCAAAACCTGGGCCGCATGTATTTGGCGGTGCTCTCAGGTGTTTGCCGCTCACCAGAGATTCTGAACTCCGCGCTCATGACCGCCCTGCGATGAACACCACGCAAACCGCACCGCACGCAAACGAACTGCACGAGCCTCACTGGATCAGCCGCTCGGCCTTTCAGATCGTGATCATCCTTTTTCTCTGCACCGAGATTGCGCTCGTCTTCGTCTTGAAAAGCGGCGCGTCGCTTTGGCTGGCAGTGCCGCTCGTATTAGTCACGAGCCATCTCATGCACGGGGCTGCGATTGGTTTTCACGAGGCGACCCATGGACTGCTGCGGCGCAACCGGCGCTTCAATGAATTCGATGGCGTCCTGCTCGGCGTGTTCAGTTTCATGAGCTTCAGCCTCTATCGCGCCGCGCATCAGTTGCATCACATGCACCTCGCCACCGAGCGCGACGAGGAACTCTGGCCATTCGTCAATCCTGACTCGCCACGATGGGCCAGAATTCTTGCGGCGTGCGTCGAACTCACCGCAGGACTGGTTTTCCTGCCTTTCCTTTTCCTGCGGATTTTCCTGCGCGCTGGCTCGCCGATTCGGAGCCGGAAAGTGCGCCGGCGGATTTGGGCGGAGCTGGCACTGATGGTCGTCGTGTGGATCAGCGTCGTCGCCGCCGTCACGCATTGGCAGGTCTGGCGTTATTTTTTGTGAATGTATCTCTTGCCTGCGTATCTCGCCGGGAACTTGCAAAGCTGGCGCAAATACATCGAGCACGTCGGTATGACGGGCAGCACGGTGAACAGCTCCACGCGCAGCATCGTGGCGGATGACTGGCCCGGGCGGATCGTGGCTTTCACGCTGCTCCACGAGCCTTTTCACGGCGTGCATCATCTGCATGTGGGACTGCCGCACGCGGAGTTGCCGGGGCTTGCATCGGAACTCCAGCCCGCAGCTCCCGATGAACGGCCTCCCTTTGCAAGCTACCGCCACGCGATGCTGGATTTGATGCGCAGTCTCGCCAATCCGCGCGTGGGCGCCCAATGGCGCGCGTCTGAAATCCGGCCATGAAGCCGCACGTCTTCGCAGCGGTCGGGCTGAAAAAGGAATTCGATGATGGCCGCGTGCAGGCACTGCGCGGCGTGGATTTCTCCATCGCCCAAGGCGAGTTCGTCGCCATCACCGGCCCGAGTGGATGTGGAAAGACGACGCTGCTCCAGATGCTCGGCGCGCTCGATTTCCCCAGCTCAGGAACGCTGCACTATCGCGGCAACTCGATTCCCGACCTGCCCGAGCCAGCGGCCTACCGGGCGCGGGAGATTGGCATCATTTTCCAGGCGTTTAATCTGCTGCCGACTTTCACCGCGCTGGAGAATGTGCAGATACCGATGTTTGAGACCGACATGCGCGCCGCGGAGCGAAAGGAACGCGCCGGCTTGTTGCTGAAGTCTGTCGGACTCGCGGAGCGGCGCGATCATTTCCCCGCCAAGCTCTCCGGCGGGGAGAGGCAACGCGTCGCCATCGCTCGCAGTCTAGCCAATAGTCCGTCCGTGCTGCTTGCGGATGAACCCACGGGCAATCTCGACAGCGAAAACGCGCATCTCATTCTCGACCTTATTATCCGCCTGCAACGCGAGCAAAACATGACACTCGTGCTTGTGACTCACGACTCCGGCATCGCTCAACGAGCCTCGCGGGTAGTTCATATGAAGGACGGACGAATCGTATCCGACCTCGCAACATGACCTTTTTCACCATCGTAGTCCGCGGGCTGCTGCGTCGCCCGGTGCGCACCGGGCTTACGCTCGTCGGCATCTCCATCGGCATCGCCGCCGTGGTCGCGCTGGTCGGTATTTCGCGCGGCTTTGAGCAAAGCTGGGCGGCGGGAATGAAGGCGCGCGGCACCGACATCGTCGTCAGCAACATGGGCAGCGCGCTCGCACCAAAGCCGTTCGACGCCAGCGTGCGAGATCGCATCGCCAGCCTGCCGCGAGTCGCCGCCACATGTGCCATCTTCGTGGATCTGACGAGCATCGAGGATTCCTCAATGATGGTCGTCTCCGCCCGCGAATGGGGCGGCTTTTCGTGGAAGAGCCTCAAGCTCATCTCCGGTCGGATGCCACACGACGCGAAGGAACCGGCAGTCGTCCTCGGCCAGACAGCCGCCGAGGTGCTCAAGAAAAAAATCGGCGACCCGATTCAGATCGAGGCGAAGGAATTATTCGTGGTCGGCATCGTGAACGGCGGCGCGTTGGTGGAAAATGGCTCCGTGATTCTCTCACTGCCGCTCTTTCAGGAAATCACGGGCAACGAGGGAAAAATCAACATCATAGACCTCCGCGCCGATCCCGGGATGAGCGAGGACGATCTGAAAAACCTCTGCGCGCAAATCAACACCCTCGTCCCCGAAGCCCGCGCGATGATCGCGGGCGAGCACGTCGGCAACAGCCAGGCGTATCGCTTCATCAGCGCGATGAGCTGGGGCACCTCGCTGCTCGCCGTAATCGTCGGCGTGCTCGGCGTGATGAACACAATGCTGATGACCGTCTTTGAGCGAAAGCAGGAGATTTCCATCTTGCTCGCCATCGGCTGGAAGCGTGCTCGCGTCATCCGCATGGTCTTGTGGGAATCCGCGCTGCTCGGTCTGCTCGGCGGCATCGGAGGCGTAATGATCGGCGCCGTCGGCGTGAAAGTGCTGGAGACCTTGCCCGCCATCCACGGCCTCCTCGAGCCGGATCTCAGCACCGGCCTCATGCTCGTCTCCATCGTGATCGCCGTCGCTGTCGGCGTGATCAGCGGCATCTATCCCGCCTGGCGCAGTTCGCGGCTCACACCGAGCCTCGCGATGCAGGGCTAACACTCACCTTAAACATCCAAATGAAAACATTTCACCGCATCATCGCACTCTTCATTTCCACCGCCAGCGCCGCGGACACACCGCCAGTTTCCGCCAGCGACCTCGCCGCCCGGCTCAGCGCATTGCAGCAAGATGGCGAGTCCTACGTGCGGCTGAAGATGGAAGTGCAACAACCTGCCGGCACCACGAAGCTCGCGCTCCAGCTCCAGATCAAACAGCGCCGCACGAAAGCGGGCACCGACGTCGTCTATCAAGTCCTCTGGCCGAAAGAGCGGAAGGGAGAAGCCGTCCTCCTGCGCAAAGCCGCGAACAAACCCGCGACCGGCGCGCTTCTCGTGCTGCCCGACACCATCCGCCCGCTCGATGCCTCGCAGATGAAAGAGCCTTTGTTCGGGAGCGACCTTTCCTATGCCGATGTCCTCGAAAACTTCTTCACATGGGAACACCAGACCATCGTCGGCACGGAAGTCGTGGACCGCGTGAACTGCCAGATCCTCGAATCCAAACCCGGCAAGGGCCAGCAATCGCCCTACGCCAGCGTCCGCAGTTGGGTGGACACGCGCCGCTTCGTCCCGCTTCGCGTTGAAAAATACACCGCCTCCGGCCAGCTCGCCCGCCGCATTGATACGACGAAAGTAGCCACCGGCGACAATCGCCGCCCCATTCCGGCCAACCTCTCCGTGCATTCGAGGAAAGGCTCCCTCACCGAGTTGGACGGCTCGCGCATTAAACACGACGTGAACTATGGCGACCACGAATTCACGCCAGAGGGTCTGAAAATAATGGGCGTTCCGCGCTCCACTTCCGAGTAGCCCCACGATCCTTATCATCCCGCCAAATATCGAGGTTGGTTTGGTTTCTTCGGAGTTCGCTTTTTGCCGCGCCATGTCACGAAGCGGTGCTTAATGCTCAATAGGAAATCCCCCGGCTCTGCCGGGGAGACTCTCAGAGTTTGACTTATCGGGCAGTCCTCCACGGGAGTTTGGTTGTGAGCCGTCCAAAGCGAACAACCAAACAAGAACCATGGAGGACCACCAAAGTCTCAGTCACA
>CAMAUI010000091.1 GCA_945861385.1 Prosthecobacter debontii | reverse complement strand
TGTGGGATAGCCCCACGCCCTCAACGTCCATCCCGCCAGAAACCCACGCGCAAATCCCAAATCTCATTCCGCCAATCCTCGCCCCACAACCCAGCAAACATCAGCCTTTCCAGCCGCGAGATCGCGGCTATGGGATGGCTGTGAAAAAGCACCTACTTCCCCGGCTTCGGGGGAGGTTCAGGGGCTGGGGTTGCGGGGGCTGGCGGGACTTCCTTGGGCTTTGGTGGTTCCGGGGTTTTCGGCGATTCGGGCGCCGGGGGCGGGGGAGTCGCAGGCTCGACGGGTTTTGGTGCGAGAATGGCGGGGGTCGGCGTCTGGGGCGGGGTGGCGGGCGGGGTTTTTGCGGCGGCTGGGGGTTTTGCAGGGTCGGATGCGGAGGGCTTTGGTGTCTCGACTAGAGCTGCATTCAGGGCGTCGAAGTCGGGCATGTTGATGAGGAAGGTGCCGGGGCGGCCATCAAGGACGGCGTGCCACATTTCCTCCTTCGATTTGGTGCCGATGGTGAGCCGTCCGGCTTTCTTGTCGGCCATGGTGTAACTGATGACGACGTTCGGCGTCTCAATTCCGTGTGCGATTTTGTCCGTGGCGCCGGTCCAGCGCACCGCGCGCAATGCGCTGAGTGCGTTCACCAATGAGCCGGCGGCGTTTTGGTTCACGGTTCCGTCGCCCTTGGAAAGCTTCCAGCCTTTCTCCTTGTCACGCGTGTAGGCCACCGGGGGCTGGCCGGTACGGGTGATCTCGATGGCGGCGAGATCCTCTTTTTTCAAGTCGAGCACTTTCAGATCCTGCCATTGCACGGGATCTGTCCAGATGTCCTGCATGAGGAGCTTGTCCACGGCGACGATGAACGGCTCGTCGTCCAGCTTCGCGTAGCCGGCGTCGCCCTCGAATCTGCCGAGCATCAGCCTGACGATCGGCTTCTCGCCTGGCTTGGTCTCGGGGGTGCCCTCGGTGCTGTAGCTGCTGAGCGTCACCGTCGTCGGCTGGTCGAGGCCGAAGCCCTTGAGGTCGCTCGCAAGGTCGGCGACGAAGCGTGACACCTTCGCGTTCACGAGGGTGTTGAGGAGTTTGTTCGCGGCGCCGCCATTGGCGGGTTCGTCGCTCTTGCCCTCGATTTTCCGCACCCATTCCTCGCCCTTGCGACCGAGAACGATTTTCTCCCTGCCGGGCGTCTCGATGGAAATGCGGTCCACCATGTCGCCCTGCACGCGCATGAGCGACTGGTCGCGGAGGTCGTTCGGCTGCTTCGCGATGAGGGCCTCGATCGCGACGGGCACCGTCACGACGCCCTCGCGGGTGCTGAGCTTCACATGCACGTTGACCGGCGGTGCCTCTTTCTTCTCGGCGGCTGGCTTTGGATCCTTGGGGTCGGCAGCAGCCCCGTCCTTTGCGGGATCCTCTTTTTTCTCCACCTGTGGTGCGCCGATCTGGAGCACGAGGGGAGTCTTCTCCCCCTCGGCGGAAAGCGTGAGCGTCGCGCGCGGCTCGGCGAGGCCGAAAGCGCCGGGTTCCTTCGTGTCGGTGATGAAGTCCGCAATGCGGGCGGTCAGCACATTGGAGAGCATGTCGGCGATCTGCTGGTTGTCGCCGCGGGCCTTGAAGGGTTTCGTGAAGGTCCAGTTCGCGCCCTGCTTTTCGAGTTCGATCTCCCCCTTGGCGGTCTTCAGTTGCAGTTTGCTGACCTGCGAGGCGTTCACGTCGCTGAGCGCACGGTTGCGCCAGTCCTTGATCCCTTTCGCGGCATTTTCGCGGAGTGCTTTCGCGCCGAGATACGCGGTCTTCGCGCCCTCGATGCGGAAGTACCCCCGCCCTTCGATCGCGCTGTCCTTGCCAGCGAGCACCTCGACCGAGGTCGCGTTTTCATTGTACTCGTCGAGGCCCTTGTCGCCGGTGAATTTGATGCTCACGTCACCCTTCGAGAGGCCGAACTCCTTCAGCGCCTCTTTCTCGTCAGCGACACCCTGCACGGTGCTCCAGTTGATTTCCTCTGCGCTGGTGAAAAGGGCGGCGACCGTGGCGTTTTCCGCGCGATCCTTCACGGGCGCATTGAGGAACCAGTTGCCGTCGCGGTTCACCAACTCAAACGTCCCTTCGTTGTTCCGGAGGGTGATGGCCTTGACCTTGTCGCGGTTGAGCTTCACCGGCTTCCCCCTGCGTTCCTCCTGCTGCGCGGTGGTGAGCTGCTTGCTGTGGAAGAATTTCAAATAGCCAAACAGCCCGAGGCAGACGACGAGCATGAGGATCGTGTTGCGTGATTTCATCGTGGGAAAAGTCGTTGGTTAAACTTGGGCGGCGGCCTTCTTTTTCTGCTCCGCCGCGTGCATGAAGAACGCGGCCACTCCGGTCGCGATCGCGACCCCGACTGCGATGTAAACGCCGGGCGGGATGGTGCGGAAGCTTTCCACGCCGAGGCCGAGCATGATCCCGTACCAGATCACCAGGACGGCCAGAACGGCGGACGCGAGCCAGAGCGTGATTGTGAAAAAGCTCTTCCCCTCCCGCTGCCACAGCAGATGGTAGAGCCCGAAGATGCCGATGAACAGAGGGATGTAGAGGCACACCCACTGCGCGATCCTGCCGAGCTGTGTCTCCGTCAGGCTGTAGCTCGTGCGCTCCTTGGTCTTCGGCGGGATGCCCACGAGCGCCTCGCGGCTGAGGAGGAAATTCATCACGTTCACCGCCAGCACGCTTCCGACCGGGGCCATTTGAAGGCCGCGATCATTCAGGAAATCGTTGCCTCCAAAAACCACGAGCCGCGCGGTCTCGAGCTTGAGCTTCGGATCCTGCGACGCTCCTTTTTCCACCACGACGCCGAGATCCAGCGGCCCGGGGTGATCGCGCTTCGGGTCAAAAGTCGGCACACCCTCCCGGCCCGCCAGATAATCCACTTCGCCCCAGAATGTGGGGTCGGAAGCCATCACACTCGTGAGCTTGAGCTGTTCGGTCTGCTCCTTCGTACGGTCGAGCTTGAAGGACTGCATGGATCCAAAGGTCTGCAAGCCCGTCCCCTCGATCTCCTTGGTGATCGGCGACGCCTGCGCGAGGATGCCGACCAAAGGTGTCTGCCCGTAAACCCCGCCGAGATCCTGGACGTTGATCACCAAGTCCTGCCGCGGCTGCACACCACGCGCGGTGAGCCATGCATCGAGGTTCGGGGTCTTGCCACCGGACGGGCCGATGCAGACGAAAATGCGGCCCTTCTTGTCCCAGTATTCGGTGAGCAGCTTGAGATCGCGCTCCGAATAGTCGAAGCGCGGGCCGATGATCGCCACGGCCTTTGCGTCCTCCGGCACTGCCTGCAAATTGGCGAGGGTCAGCGACGCGAGCTTGATGTTCTGCCGCTGCAATTCCTCGCGAAAGCCCTGGAGTTCCTGATGCGTGAGGTCGTACTCCTTGTGCCCGGTCGCAAGATAGACGGTGTTCTGCCTGCCCTCGGTGAGCTCGAGCAGCGCGCTCGTGATGACCTGCTCGCCCTTGAAATTGAGCATCCGGGGCGGGCGGCGCTGCATCATCATCATCTGATCCATCGGCTCGTACTCCGCCATGTCCTGCGAATAGACGAATTTGGGTCGCCCATCGTAATCGAGGATGATGAGGCTCTCGCTCGCGCCGAATTTATACTTGGTCTGCAATTCGCGGCCGCGGTTGAAATTTGCGCCGAGGTTCACCATCTCGACGGTCAGCTTCCCCTTCGAGGCATTGCCGTATTCGCGGAGGAGTTCCTGCGCGTCGGCCTCCACCTCGCCATTCTGGCCCAGCCCGGCAACGCCCGCGCAGACGATCACCTGGACGGGCTTCTCCAGGCTCGCGAGCAGCGCCTTCGTCTGCGTACTGAGAGTGAATTTGTGGTTCCGCGACCAGTCCGCGCGGACGAACCGGTCCCGGCTGATCACATTGATCATCGTGACGATGGCGATGAAGATCGCCGCCTGGAGGACGACGTTCAGCGTGAACTGAAGCCTGCCGATCCGGATGACCTTCGGCGCGTCGAGGGGGGTGGATGGAGTGTCTGTGTTTTCCATGGGTCGAAAAAATCAGCTCTTGAGTTTGCGGCTCTGGAAGACCTGGTGCGTGAGCATCAGGAACAGCGATGTCATCGAGAGGTACCACACCACCGGTCGCGTATCCACGAGGCCGCGGGCGAAGTCCCGCATGTGATCGAGCGGGCTCAGGAATTCGCGGATGCTCCCGAAACGCGGGTCCGTCGAGCTGAGCAAAAAGCCCATCAAACTCGGCAGGAACATGTAGAGGACGATGATGACCAGGCTGATGACCGCCGCATTCACCTGGTCCTTCACGAGTGACGAGGAAAAGAGGCCGATGCTCAGGAAGAACATCCCGAGCAACAGCAGGAAAAGATAGACGCTCCAGTAAGTGCCTGCGCTCTGCACCGGCGCCACGCCGCCGCTGATCCAGGTGAACAGCGCGAAATAGAGCATCGAGGGCACGAACACGACGACGTAAAAAGTCACCACGCCGAAAAACTTCGCCAGCACGATCTGCCAGTCGCTCACCGGCGCAGTCACGAGCGTCTCGATCGTCCCCATCCGGTACTCATCCGCAAAAAGGCGCATCGTCACCAGTGGGAAGATCAGCGGGAATACGATCCAGAAGAGCAGATTGTAAAACGTCGCCTCCACCAGCGTCGCCTCGGTCGGCATCTGGTTCAGGCTGGTCACCGCCGTCTGGTAGTTGACGCCCATGAAGGCGAGATAAAACACCAGCACCACGTAGGCGATCGGAGTGTGGAAGAGGCCGCGCACTTCGCGGCCGAGAAGGACAAACAGGTTTCTCATCGTCGTAAAAATCAGGCTTCGTTCATGGTCAGCTCGGCGAACACATCCTCGAGTGTCGCCCGTTTTTGATGCAGCTCGCGCACCGGCCAGTTGCGCTCCGCGGCGAGCTTCATGATCTCCGCGCCGGGCTGCGCGTTCGCATCGAGCCGCAGCGTGAAATTCGTCCACTCCCCGTCCGCCTCTGCCGAGACATCCTTCACGCCCGCGACTCGCGAGAGCGCGCCGGCGGCACCATCGCCCGCCTTTGCCTCGAATCGCAGTTCGCCGATGCTGCGGTGGTTTTTCAAAAGATTCTCCGCCGTGTCTGTCGCGCGGATTTTGCCCTGGTGGATGACGATGACACGCGAGCACATGATCTCCACCTCCGGCAGGATGTGCGTGGAGATCAGCACCGTCCGCTTTTGCGCGAGGTTCCGGATCAGCTCGCGGACGGTGCGGATTTGGTTCGGGTCGAGGCCGATGGTGGGTTCGTCGAGGATGAGCAGGTCGGGGTCATGCACGAGCGCATCCGCGAGGCCCACGCGCTGGCGGTAGCCTTTCGAGAGGGCGCCGATGAGCTGCTTTTCGCGATCCTTGATCTGGCAAAGCTCCAGCACATCGCCGACACGCTCCCGCACTTTCGAGCCCGGCACGCCCTTCAGCTTCGCGCGGAAACGGAGGTATTCGCCGACTTTCATGTCCGTGTAGAGCGGGGTGTTTTCCGGAAGGTAGCCGAGCCGCTTCCGCGCTTCGATGCTCTGCCGGAACACGTCGAACCCGGCCACGTTCGCGCTGCCGGAGGTCGGCGGCAGGAAGCTGGTGAGAATTTTCATCGTCGTGCTCTTCCCGGCCCCGTTCGGGCCGAGGAAGCCGACGATCTCCCCCTTCTCGACCTCAAACGAGATGTCGTTCACCGCGGTGAAGGAGCCGTATTTTTTTGTCAGGGTTTTGACGCTGATCATGGTCGGAATGGTTGTTCGGTTGGTCGCACCCGTTCCGCGTTCGCCGCCTCGTTTGCACGAGTAGAAGGCGCCACCGGATCGGTCAACGACAGGACAAGTGCGGTCAATTTCCCCGCCCGGTTTGGGCGGGGGCGCGGAGGATTAGCGCGCGGGATTTTTTTGGCAAGTGTCACTTTTGGGATGTTTCCGTGGAGCAAGCTGCCGGCTTGCGTGAGCGATGTGGCAGGGGTTTCGCGGAGGAATGCGGGATTTGCTGGGCAGGCCGGTTTCGCAAGCTGGCAGCTTGCGCCACGGATGTCAGGCGAGGAGCGCTTTGACTACGCGCGCGGGCTCGACGCCGGTGAGTTTGGCGTCGAGGCCCTGCCACTTGAATGTGAATCTCTCGGCTTCGAAGCCGAGGAGGTGCAGGAGGGTGGCGTGGAAGTCGCGGACGTGGACGGGGTTTTCGACGATGTTGTAGCTGAAGTCGTCGGTGGTGCCGTGGACGACGCCGCCTTTGATGCCGCCGCCGGCGGCCCAGATGGTGAAGCAGCGGGGGTGATGGTCGCGTCCGTAGTTTTTCTTCGAGAGTCCGCCCTGGGTGTAGATGGTGCGGCCGAATTCGCCGCCCCACAGGACGAGTGTGTCATCGAGGAGGCCGCGCTGTTTGAGGTCGGTGAGGAGGCCGTAGCAGGGCTGGTCCACGTCGCGGCATTGGGAGGGCATGCGGCCGGCGACGTTGGAGTGGTGATCCCAGTTGTTGTGATAGACTTGGATAAAGCGGACGCCGCGCTCGGCGAGGCGGCGGGTGAGAAGGGCGGTGTTGGCGAAGGTGCCGGGCTTTTTCGAGTCGGGGCCGTAGAGTTCGAATGTGGACTCGGGTTCCTTGCTGAGGTCGGTGAGGTCGGGGACGCTGGCCTGCATGCGGAAGGCCATTTCGTACTGGGCGATGCGGGTGTGGATTTCGGGGTCGCCGACGAGCGCCGCGTTTTGTTCGTTGAGAGCCTTGATGGCGTCGAGGGTGTTGCGGCGGACGCCGGTGGGGACGCCGGGCGGGTTATTAATATAGAGGATGGGGTCGCCCTGGGTGCGGAAGGAGACGCCGGCGTGCTGGCCGGGGAGGAAGCCGGCGCTCCAGAGTCTGCCGGAGATGGCCTGGAGTTGCTCGCGATTGCTGGGCTGTGCGACGAGGACGACGAAGGTGGGAAGGTCATTATTGGCCGAGCCGAGCCCGTAGCTGACCCATGAGCCGAGGCAGGGGCGACCGGTGATCTGGTTGCCGGTCTGGAGCATGCAGATGGCGGGTTCGTGGTTGATCGCCTCGGTGTGCATGGAGCGGATGAGGGCGACCTCGTCAATGCACTTGGAGAACCACGGGAGAAGCTCTGCATTCATCCATGTGCCGGCTTTTCCATACTGGGCGAAGGTGTATTTCGACGGAGCGATGGGGAATCGCTTCTGGCCGCTGGTCATGGTGGTGAGGCGCTGGCCCTTGCGGATGGAGTCGGGCAGATCCTTGTCGTACCACTTTTCCATCTCCGGTTTGTAGTCGAAGAGATCCATCTGCGAGGGGCCGCCGACCATGTGGAGGTAGATGACCCGTTTGGCCTTGGGCGCGTGGGAGAGCGCAATTTTCACGGGCTCGGGGGTGGCGGCGAAGGCGGCGCGGTCGCTGCCGAAAAGCGTGGCGAGGGCGGCGGCGCCGAGGGCGTTCTTGCCGTGGGAGAAAAACTGGCGGCGTGTTTCGAGTGTGGCGTAGTCGGTGAGTGGATGCATGGCGTTCTATTTGTTGAGGACTTCGTCGAGGTTCAGGATTTCGGTGCAGAGCATCGTCCACGCTGCGAATTCGGGCGGCGGCAGGGCCGGGTCGGCTTTGCTCTCGCCGACGGCGAGCAGCGCGGTGGCATCGGCGGGTGATTGGGTGTAGTGCGTGAGGAGTGCGGCGCGGCTGGCGTTGAGGATGGTGATTTCCGCGGGTCGCAGCGGGCGGCAGAGGACGCGCTGCGTGATGTAGTCCAGCGTGGCATTCGCGTCGGTGGGTGCTGCTTTCAGTGCGGATTGCGCGAGGTTGCGCGCGGCTTCGACGAACTGCGTGTCGTTCAGGGTGACGAGTGCTTGCAAGGGTGTGTTCGCGCGTTCGCGGCGGGTGGTGCAGACTTCCCGGCTGGGGGCATTGAAGACCTCGAGCGAGGCGGGCGGGGCGCTGCGTTTCCAGAAGGTGTAGAGGCTGCGCCGGTAGAGCGACTCACCCGAGTCGCTCTTGTAACTCTTGGTGTTGCTCTCGGGCATGGCGACCGCCGACCACACGCCGTCGGGCTGATACGGGCGCACGCTGGCGCCGCCCATTTTCGGGGAGAGCAGGCCGCTGGCTGCGAGGGCGTAGTCGCGCACCATCTCGGCATCCATGCGGAAGCGCGGGCCGCGGGAAAGGAGGGCGTTCCCAGGATCGCGCTCGAATTGTTCTTTCGTCGCCGCGGATGTCTGCTTGTACGTCTCGCTCGTGACGAGGAGTCGGATGAGGCGTTTGACGTCCCAGCCGTTGTCGCGGAAATCCACCGCAAGCCAGTCGAGCAGGGCGGGGTGGGACGGAGGATCGCTCATGATGCCGAAATCCTCGGCGGATCGCACGAGGCCGGTGCCGAAGATTTCCTGCCAGAAGCGGTTCACGGTGACGCGGGCCGTGAGCGGGTTGTCCTTGGCGACGACCCATTGTGCGAGGCCGAGGCGGTTGGGCGGCGCATCTTTGGGCATGGGGTGAAGCGCGGCGATCGTGGCGGGCTTCAGTTCGTCCCGCGGCTGGTCATATTGCCCGCGGAAAAGCAGGCGGGCCATGGCTTGGGAATTCGCCTTTTCCATCTGGACGTGGGTGGCAGGGCTTCGCTTTTCGATGGCCTTGCGCTCGTTATCGAGGGCGGCAATTTTTGTCTTGGTCTCGGTGTCTTTTGCGTCGCCGAACACATAGAACGCAAGCAGGCGCTGGCGCTCCGCGGGATCGCGCTGCGTCGCCGGCTTCGCGAGGATCCTGCGCAGCTCCGGAAGTTCAGCGAGCGCGAAAGCCTGTTTCGCTGTGAGGACGGCCGAGTAAAGCCGGACCTCCTGCACTGCGCCGGTGAACACTTCGCCTCCGCCGCCGCGGCGCCCGAGGAGGAGCGGGGATTCCGTGTGGATGGAGCCGCTGAGCTTGTCGGTTTCGACCTTGGTTTTCGCGGGCGATCCATTGACGTAGATGTTCACGCCAGCCCCCCTGCCGGAGCCGTCGTAGGTCACGGTGATGTGCTGCCACTGGTCCGGCTTTGCGGAGCCGTCGGTCGTGGTGACTTTGATCGCGTCGGCCGGCCACTTGCCGATGAGGTGGAAGGCGATCTCTTTTCCTGTGAAAAAGATGTCCCATCCACGGTTGTCCGCCGCTTTGTCCATGCGTGCGAGGATTCCTCCGGCGGCAGTGGTGCCGCCGGGGCGGAAGAGCCACAGGCTTGCGCTAAATGCCTTGTCTTTCTCGAAGTCGCCAAGGGCGCCGAGATCAATGGAACTGCCCTCGGCCACCAGCGGGGCGGGGCCGATTTTCCCGTCGTTTTTCCATTTGATGGATTCCGGCAGCTTGAAGGTCTGCGCCTTCTCCGCGACGGTGCCCTTGATGGAATCGCCCTTGCCTTCGTTGAGTGGGATGTGTGCGAGGATTTTCGCCCCCTCCAACGCAGATTCGATGGTCCCGATCTTCGCGCCGGCCTGCCATTTGTCAAAAGCCGCCTCGGCGGCCTTCTGCCGCTCGGCGAGTTCGGCGTTGAGCTTTGCGATTTCGGCCGGGATCGCATTGTAGCGTTCGGCGTCCATGCCCTGCGGGACCCGGACGATCGGGCCGGTGTCGGCTCTGTTTCCGTCCTTGGGACCTTGCGTGGTGTTCCGGAAAAATGCGGCCATCGAGTAAAAGTCGCGCTGTGTGATGGGGTCGAATTTGTGGTCGTGGCACGCGGAGCAATTCGAGGTGAGGCCGAGCCAGACCCAGGAGGTCGTTTCCACGCGATCCTGGGCGTAGTTGGCGAGGTTTTCGTCGTCAATTGTGCCGCCCTCGTTCGTGGTGATGTTGCACCGGTGAAAGCCCGTGCCGATTCGCTGCTCGATCGTCGGGTCCGGCAGCAGGTCGCCGGCGAGTTGCTCGACGGTGAACTGGTCGAAGCGCTGGTTGCGGTTGAAGGCGTTGATGACCCAGTCGCGGTAGGGCCACATCTCGCGGTAATTGTCGAAGTGGAGGCCGTGCGTGTCGGCGTAGCGTGCGAGGTCGAGCCAGTAGCGCGCGCGGTGTTCGCCGTAGCGAGGCGAGGCGAGCAACTTGTCCACGAGCTTATTGTAGGCATCCGGCGTGGTGTCTTTGACAAATTCCGCGACCAGCTCCGGCGACGGAGGCAGCCCGGTGAGATCGAGCGACACGCGCCGCGCGAGCGTGAGGCGGTCGGCCTCGGGCGAGGGCTTCAATCCCGCGGCGGCAAGTTTTTCGCGGACGAAGGCGTCCACCGGGTTGGCTGCGCCGGCGGGGACGGGCGGTTTTTCCGGCGCGATGAAAGCCCAGTGCGGCTGCCATTTCGCGCCCTGCTCGATCCACTTTTTCAGCACCGCGATCTCTGAGGCCTTGAGTTTCTTCCGCGACTTCGGGGGAGGCATGATCTCCTCCGGGTCCTTGGTCGTGATCCGCTCGAAGAGCAGGCTCTTCTCCGGCTTTGACTTCACAACTGTCGGCCCCGCGCCGTCACGGTCGCCGAAGAATCCATCCTCGCGGTCGAAGCGGATGTCTTCCTTTCGCGCCCCGGGGTCGGGTCCGTGACAACTGTAGCAATTCTCCGCGAGGATGGGGCGCACGTCGCGGTTGAAAGTGATGGCATCATCCGCAGCCGGGGCCGCAAGCGGAGAAAGGATCACAATTGGGATGAGTGTTGAAAAACGAAAAGGCATTGGACTATTAAGACTACATGCAATCGCTGGCATGGGAAGTTTCTTGGCGGAATTCAACCCCGGATTGTTTCGTGCGGGATGAGATCGAGGCGCTGGCGCGCTGAATTTCCTCGCCACCATCGTGCAGCCACCCTTCATTGCGCGCACTTTTATGGCAGAAGAATCCAACCTGCCGGGCCAGAACGAGGGCTCCGGCGAAATCAAATCCAAACATCCGGAACCCGTGAATCTCGCAGTGATCGAGGCGGAAAAGCGGGGAATTGATCTTGCGCCGCCGGCTACCGAGCTCGCTCCGGCTGATGACCTGGCTGCACTCGCGCAGGCTGCGACGAAGGGCCGCCTTTCCCCCGGTGAGGAGGAGCGCGCGACCGCGAACATGCGAAGCTGCATCGAGCAGGGTGGCGAGGGAATCCACGCGGCATTTGCGGCGATGGGGAGGCTGCCGTGGATCCTCGGGGTGCGTGCGATCGAGCAGGCGTGGCCGTCGCTTTCCGCAGAAGCCCGTGCGGCGATTCTCGCGAGGCTTGCGGAGGAGCGCGTGGGGGATTTCATCCGCCTGCGGCTGAGCCTGGCCCGGTCGCTCACGAAGCTCGATCCACCCATCGGCGTGCAGCTCGCGGCATCGGTGTGCAGGACGATGTGGATCGCCGGGGATGGCATGCTCACGCCGGCGGATTCAAAGCTCATCGGCAATGTATTCATCGGGCGCGGCAAGCCGTGGGTGCTGCAGCTTTCGCTCGATGGGCTCGGGGATGAGGACGCGGATGCGATCGTGTCGTGCGTGACATTTTCGGCGTTCAACGTGAACAACCCGCCGATCACCCAGCTCAGCGTGCTGCGCTACGGAGCGGCGCGGCTCGGGCGGTTGCATGCGAATTTGCTGGGGCTGATCGCGAAGGGTGTGAGCCGGTGGAATGCGAAGTGGCAGGGCTCGCTGCAGAGCGAGCTGGGGGAACTGCCGGAACAAATCGCGGTGGTCCTCAAGCAAAGTCGCGAGGCCGCCCCGCAGAAACCCGCCGAGAGGAGGAATGCGGATCCCTCCCCAGCCGGGGATGAGGAGGCGGAGGTGCCGCTCCCGCCCGAGCTGGAGGAGAAGCTGAAGCTCGCGATGGAAACGGGCGACCACGATACGATCGAAGCTGTCACCGAGGAGGTGAACGCGTGGCGGGATGCACATCGGATTTCCGCGGGCGTCGCCGCTGCGCAGGCGGAGGAGGAAGGGCAGTCTTCGCGCGGACGCCGTGGGCGCCGTGGGCGCGAGAAGGGAAAGGAAAGGGAGCAGGAGAGGGAGCGCCCGGCCTACGTCTCACGCGAGCAGGAGGCCGCGGCGAAGAGCGGCGGGCCGTTCAACCTCACGGCTGCGCTGCGCGGCATCGAGAATCATTTCCAGCAGCTCCGCAACGAACTCGGGGCGATGCAGGCGAGGCTTCGGAAGGCGGAGACCGCCCCCCGGCGCCCGGTGGCGGCATCGTCCGGCGGCGAGTCGAATCTTTCTCCCGAGGAATTGAAGCGCCTCGTCCTCCAGCTCGAGCGTCGAAACGCGGACCTGCAGGCGCGCGTGGAGGAACTTCTTGCGGACAGCGAGGCCCGCGCGCTCGCGACCGCGTCCGATGCGGACATCACCGGGCAGTATCGCACGCTTCTCAAGCTCAAGCTGCAGGAGGATTACGCGGATTACCTTTCACTGGAATCCAGCGAACCGGACGTGATCGTGCAGCAACATTACCGGGCGCTGACGCGCCACGTTTTTTCGACTCTCCGGGCAGAGGGAATCGCGCTTGAGGGCGACCTGCCGCCGCCGCCGCCGGAACCGATGCCCCCACCACCACCGCCGCCGGATGTGGATGACGAGGAGGAGGACGACGAGGAGCTTGACCGGATCGAGGAGCAATCAGCGGAGGAAAATTCCAACGCCGAAGCTGTGGGAGATGAGAACGGTGACGACCTGCCCGGCAACGATGATGTGCCGGGGGAGGGCGCTACAGCCGAGGCAGGCCCGGGCAGTGCAGACGCCTCGGAAGAGGAAAAAAGGGAGTAGCGCGGTATTGCTTTACCGCCGCAGGCGATGCGGGGAAAGGCTCAGTAAGGCTTGGGGATGATGCGTCGCGAAGGGTCGGTCGCGCCTGCTTCGCGGTAGATGGGGGCCGGGGTTTCTGAGATCAATTCCGCGCTGCGAAGGCGGAATTCGGGGAAAAAGCGATTGCTGGCGGGCTCATAAACGGTGTCGCCCGTGAATTCGCCGGTGATCTTGTATTCGTGATTGTTGTCGCTCCCCAGATTGGCCTTCTCGCGATCGGGGGCGAGCTTGGTGTTCTCGTTGAGCATGACGAGTTGCGCCGTGCTCCACGGCTGGCTGGAGGTGCGGATGAACCCCCAAAATTTGTATTCCTTTTTATAATAGCGACGGCCCACGAAATACGCACCCGGCGGTTCTTTCGCGATGGCCTCGTTCATGGCGGCGCGCGCGGTGGATGTGCCGGGTTTGCCGCCGGCGCCAGTCTGGCAGCCGGCGAGCATGATCGCGGCAATAGAGGACGCGAAGATCGTGTGGCGGAGCTTGTGCATGGCCCGGTCGTGTAACGGGTCGCCCGGGCTTGCGCAAATAACTTCCCCACTGCGCGCGCTTCCGTATCGTCGTTCACATGTTGAAGTTGCTTTTCCTTGGCGATGTCGTCGGTGAACCCGGACGGCGCGCGGTGATCGAGACTGTCCCGCGGTGGCGCGACGAGCGAGGTCTGGACTTCGTGGTGGTGAACGGCGAGAACGCCGCGAATGGGCGTGGGATCACTCCGCGCATCTGCACGGATCTGCTCCGCGCAAAGGTCGCAGTGGTGACGAGCGGCGACCACATTTGGGATCAAAAGGACATTGTTCCGCATCTCGATCTGGAGCCGCGCTTGTTGAGGCCGATCAATTACCCGCCAGGCACCCCGGGCCGGGGCAGCATCGTCCTCGACACGCCAAAGGGCAGGGTCGCGGTGGTGAATGTGCAGGGCCGCACCTTCATGCAACCCCCGCTGGAAAATCCATTCCTCGCCATGCAGGCCGAGGTCGAGCGGTTGCGTGGCGAGACCCCGATTATTTTCGTGGATATGCATGCGGAGACGACGAGTGAAAAAATCGCGATGGGCCGGTTCCTCGACGGGCGCGTGAGTGCGGTCATCGGCACGCACACGCACACGCAGACGGCGGATGAGCAGGTTTTCCCGGGTGGCACCGCATTCCTGTGCGACGCCGGCATGTGCGGCCCGGCGGCAAGTTGTCTTGGTCGCGAAGTCGAGCCGATCATTTCGCGCTTCCTCACCGGGCGGCCTGTGCAATACCCCGTCGCTGCCGGCCCGGTGCGGCTGTGCGGTGCCATCGTGGAGATTGATGAGCGGTCGGGGAGGGCGCTGAAGATCGAGCGCGTATCTGAGATGTTTGTGGAGTAGGCGCGAAGCTCAGGATTGAGAAAAGAGGATTGCGAACGCGTGATGAAGAGGTGCCATGAGGGCGTGGTACACGAGCGGAATCGTTATTGAATATACGGAATATAATTTCCACAATCCCATGACCGTGTTGTGACTTCTTTGCAGCCGCAAGTGTGACGTGGCACGACCAATGCGAAGTGGCTGCGCATGAAAATTCTCACCACTCTTGTTGTATCGTCCGCTTTTACCCTCGGCGGTGTCGGCGCATGGAAGCTCAAACCCGCCGTCGCAAATAAAGAGCCGCTCGCATTCGCATCAAAGCCGAAGGCAACCGCCCAAATGGCGAGCCCGCGCGAAGAACAAAGCGCCCAAGTTTTGCCAGTGCCCGTGGCGGAATCAACACCGGTGCCAGCCACGAGTGTTGCGAAGGCGGAGGTTGAATTCGAAAATGCGGATCTTATCACTGCGGTGCAGCAGGGAGTGATCGAGGCGTCCATCTCGGGCAATGCTCGCGACTTCGCAATCGCATCCTTGCGCAGCAACTCTCCAACTCCGTATCACGTGCAGGTTCCAGCGGGGCAGGTTCTCGAATCCGGCCGCAGTGCGGTGGTCGTTCTCCACAATGGGACAGTCGAATTGATGCCGGGGCAGAAAGCCGATATCCGACTCCGGACTGCCGCGCTTCGCAGCACGAACAAAGTTGGCAGTGTGACTTTCAAGCTTTCCTACCAAGCGGCGAGCAGGGCTCAGCTCTTCATCACCTGGCTCTCGGATCATCCTGAAATCAGCACTGGCGCTGCGCAGACCGCCATCCTTGCCCTGACCGAAAACCTGCCGGTGAACGCGTTCTCAAAATTCGCTCCCGCAAATGGGGCGAAGGGCAAATTCGACACGGACGCATTTCGCGTCGAGACATCCGAGATCATCGGCGCGCTCGGAGCCCTCCGCGAGAGTGGCGTTGGAATGGACAACATCGCACTCACACTCGATCCGCAACTCCGGATCGAAGCCATGATCGAGCCCCTCAGCCGCGAATCCGCCAAGCGCTATTATGGAATCAGTGAGGGAACTGAGTGGGAATTTTGGAAACGAGAACTGCTTCAAGGTGATCCCAGCACGCGCCACTATGCACTCTTCGGGATTGCCCGATTTTATCCGGATGTAGCGATGGAAATGCTCCCCAAATGGGCTAGGGAACCAAAAACTCATCCCGTCTATCGCGTGAGTGCCATCCAGGCAATCGCCGACACCCAGCGTCCGGAGGCCGTTGGCCTGCTCCGCCAGCTTGCAGAGGAGGTCGGTGTCGAAACGGAACTTGGTAAAGCTGCTGTTCAAGCCGCTACATTCCTCGACAAGCGACTGTCCCAGGTCGCACAGAACGCTCCGATTGTTGCATTCCGCGGAAAGGACCGGGTAAGCGGTCTGTAGCAGCACCCTGAAGGCGACAAATGGAAGTCCATACGGAGAACCGCCCCGGCCTGTTTCGTAGATCCAGAGATGCCGGGAGACCTCATGGATAAAGGAGTTTCAAGGGACATCGAAGAATTTTGCGAAATGTTGTTGACCAAAAATTGCGGATCGCTATTTGTCCGCGCCCGCTTTTTGGCGGAGGAATTTTTAAGCGACGTGAAGGCCAAAGAATTTGCAAAACTTTGCAAAAAGCATTGACCGGAAAAACGAAGCTGTTAAAAACACCCTCCCGCTGATTCTAGGGGACTCGTTAAACACGAGTAGTTCTGACGAGTGTGTCGCAAGACTAGACCGCCCGGGAGGTAGAATGCCTCACGTGGCTTTTGTCGTCTTCGCATGTCGGCAGTGTTGTTCTTTGATAGCTTGGTTTTGGAGTCCCTTCGACCGGGCGGAGCGAAAGCGCCGCATGGAAAGAAGGATCAACTCAAAACGGTCCATTTATGAAGCAAGAATTGAATTGTGCGTTACACGTCAGGTCTTTGAAGTAAAACTTTAATTGGCCGAGTCTCCAGTCTGTTGAAAGACGGGCAGGAGACGAGCGCCAGATTCCGCTGGTTTTAGCAATCAGCGGCTCAAACACTCTATACGGAGAGTTTGATTCTGGCTCAGAACGAACGGTGGCGGCGTGGATAAGACATGCAAGTCGAACGGAGCATCCAGTGTAGCAATACATTGTGTGTTCAGTGGCGCAAGGGAGCGTAACACGTGGGCAACCTGCCCGAGGGCGCGGAATAGCCCGGCGAAAGCCGGATTAATGCCGCATGTGGCTACCAGAGACATCTCTGGGACGCTAAAGACGGAGCAATCTGTCACTCTCGGATGGGCCCGCGGCCTATCAGCTAGTTGGTGAGGTAACGGCTCACCAAGGCTATGACGGGTAGCTGGTCTGAGAGGACGACCAGCCTCACTGGAACTGAGACACGGTCCAGACACCTACGGGTGGCAGCAGTCGAGAATTTTTCTCAATGGGGGAAACCCTGAAGGAGCGACGCCGCGTGAAGGATGAAGGTCTTCGGATTGTAAACTTCTGTCATTTGGGAACAAAAGCTCCGCTTAACTGGCGGAGAATTGATAGTACTAGAAGAGGAAGAGACGGCTAACTCTGTGCCAGCAGCCGCGGTAATACAGAGGTCTCAACCGTTGTTCGGAATCACTGGGCGTAAAGGGAGCGTAGGCGGCGCGGTAAGTCAGATGTGAAATCCCGGGGCTCAACCCCGGAACTGCATTCGATACTGCGTGGCTAGGGTACTGGAGAGGAGACTGGAATTTACGGTGTAGCAGTGAAATGCGTAGATATCGTAAGGAAGACCAGTGGCGAAGGCGAGTCTCTGGACAGTTATCGACGCTGAGGCACGAAGGCTAGGGGAGCAAACGGGATTAGATACCCCGGTAGTCCTAGCAGTAAACGGTGCACGTTTGGTGTAGGCGGATTCGACCCCGCCTGTGCCGTAGCTAACGCGTTAAACGTGCCGCCTGGGAAGTACGGTCGCAAGATTAAAACTCAAAGAAATTGACGGGGGCCCGCACAAGCGGTGGAGTATGTGGCTTAATTCGATGCAACGCGAAGAACC
>CAMAUI010000090.1 GCA_945861385.1 Prosthecobacter debontii | reverse complement strand
AGCGCGGCGAGCAGGGCTTTCTGGAGGTTGCGCGTGCCGATGACCCACGCCGCGACGCGGTTGATGCTCGCATCGAAGTAATCGAGGCCGAGGTGCGTTCGCGGGAGGAAGCCGCCACGCACGAGTTCCTGAGCGATCGCGTGCAATTCGTCGGTCAGCGTGACGACATGGTCGCTGTCCCACCGCACGCCGCGGCTGACGTGGAGCAACACGCGCGGGACGTATTGGAAAACGCTGCTGATTTTGTCCGCGATCGTTTCCGTGGGGTGGAAGTGTCCCGCATCGAGACAGAAAACTTTTTTCCGGGTGATCGCGTAGCCGAGGTAAAACTCATGCGAGCCGACAACGTAGCTTTCACTGCCGATGCCGAAGAGTTTTGGCTCCACCGCGTCGAGATGGTGCTTTGGAGGCAGTGGTTTCTTGAAGATTGCGTCGAGCGACAGCGCCAGCCGTTCGCGGGGCGCTTTGCGATCCGCCGGGGTGTCCTTGAAGCCGTCCGGTATCCACACATTGGTCACGGTTGGCGATCCGAGGGCTTTTCCCATCGCGGCACCGATTTCACGCGAGCGGCGGCAATGCTCGATCCAGAATTCGCGGATGCCCGCATCGCGATGCGAAAGTGTGAAGCCGTCCTCCGCCTTGGGATGTGAGAAGCAGGTCGGGTTGAAATCGAGGCCGAGGCCGTTTGCCTTCGCCCAGGCGATCCAGTTTTCGAAATGCCGCGGCTCGATCGCATCCCGATCCACACGCCTGCCTGCGAACTCGGCGTAAAATGCGTGCAGATTCAGCCGATGCCGGCCAGGAATGAGGGAGAGCGCCTTCCCAATATCGGAGCGCAACTGGGCGGGTGTGCGCGCCTTGCCCGGATGGTTTCCAGTGACTGCAAGTCCGCCTCCGGGCCCGGCCCCGGGATTTTCAAACCCGCCAATGTCATCGCCCTGCCAGCAGTGCAGCGAGATCGGGATCTTTTCCATTTGCTGCAAGGCGGCATCCGTTTCCGCGCCGGACGCGGCGTAGCGTTCGCGTGCGAGCCTGTATGCGGCGGCGATGGATTTTGATTTTGCTGCCATAATAGCAGGGGTTGATTCGCCAGTGGCTGCGGGAAAACTCAAGCCGCAATCGCCCGCTTACGGTTTCACGCCGCTTGGAACCAGCTTGTAACCGAAGATAGGCGCGCGTGCCTTCATCAATTGCCCGAGCTGGCTCACATGCGCTTCCCAAAGCGTCTGTCCGCCGACTTTCATCGAGATGAGGAAGGTCGAGATGTTCTCGCCGTTTAGGTCCACGGAGGATTGCATGGCTGTGAAATCCGGCGGCGGGGTGCGCGCTTGCTTCGAGTGGAACTGGGCAAGGAACTCCGGGCCGAAGCCGATCTGGCCGAGCAACTCGCTGATCCCTTTTTGATCCAGCGTGAATTCATTTTTCAGGTATTCCGTTCCGCCGGAACGCAGGGTGTACTTTGCCAGGTTTGTCGCGGAGTCGAAGACGATGTCCAATTGCTGTGCGGGATCTCCCGTCGAGAGGTTCATGTCGAGGCGCTTCACGGCAAACGCCGCGTCGAACTGGATGCTGCCAATCCATGAAATCCGCTGTGCAAGGCCGGGGAGTTTGAGCGTCACATTGCCGTGCATTTTCAACAGGCGGAAGCGGCGGTCCTTTGTCCACGTCGGCTCCATGCGGAAAAAGCCGACGTTTGTGTCCTGGTCGTAGATCTCCAATCCGGACGCCTGTTCGTGCTGGAACAAAAGCCGCCCGACGTGGCCGACCGGGATCGCATTCAGATCCGTCGCATTCGGGTAAAGTTCCCGGATGACCAGGAGAGCGGTCATCGCGAGCCAGAACCCGACGATCAGCATGGCGGTGATCCTGTGAAGCATGGATCCAAGTTGGGAGCAGTTCGCAAGCCGCGCAAGTACCAGGTGCTTGAAATCCCGCCACCGCCGATGCGCAGGTTTTCGCGACTTGAACTTTGCACTCTGCGCGGCACCTGATACACGGGCCTGCGTGCGCACGATCATCATCATTCTGGCCATGGCAGTGTCCGCCGCGGGCGCGGATAAATTTCTCGGCTGGCAAAGCTGCTCGACCACTGGCTGCCACGGCGGTGGTTCCGGTGATGACCAGGTGCTGACATGGCAGAAACTCGATCGCCATTCCAGGGCCTACGGCACGCTGATTTCCGAGCGCAGCAAACGCATCGCTGACGCCCTGAAGATCGCCGAGCCTGCGAAGAGCGCGCAGTGTACCGTCTGTCATTCGCCGATGGAGAGCGCCGCGCCGGAGCGTATCGCGAAGAATTTGAAAGCGCCAAATCACGGCGTCTCCTGCGAGGCCTGCCATGGGCCGGCGGAGAACTACCTCCGCTTCCACACCCGCCCGGATGTCACTGCTGCGCAGCGCGTCGCAGCGGGACTGCGCGATCTCGATTCGAGCCACGCCCGTGCAAACTCCTGTGTCGGCTGCCACGGCAACATCGGCGCGGAACTGCTGACAGCCGGCCATCCCACGCTGCGTTTCGAACTTGCACGCCAGCTCGTCGAGATGCCGCCGCACTGGAAGGATTTCGACCAGCAGCAATCCGCGCAGGCATGGCTCGTGAGCCAGGCGGTGCTGCTTCGCGAGCTTTGCTGGCAGGCCGCGAAAAATCCGGGGACTGCCCGGCGGATCGAGGCGTTGCACTGGATCCTTCGTGAGAGCGCGGATGGCGCGGCTCACCTTCCGCCGACCGTCGAGCCTGGTCCGCTCCGCACATCCGCCGATACGCTGGCGAAAGCCGCGAGCGCGGTGAAGTGGAACACGGCGAAGACAAGGGCGCAGTTCGACCGCACCGCGGCCCTCGCCTCGCAGGTGAAGGACGCGGCCGCATTTTCCAGGGCGGAGGCACTTGTCCCCGCGCTGCGTGCGCTCACTTTGGGGCTGGGCAAGGACGCGGCCGCGAAGGCAAAGACCCAGTTGATCGCCCTTGACCTCGCGATCCGTTCCCCAGCGACGTTTGACGCACAGAAGTTTGCGGGCGCTGTCGCCGATCTCGCCTCCGTCGTCGCGACCAGGCCGTAGCCTGCTCATTCAAACCCATTGAGCCGCGCTGCATTCGCTGGCATCGTGCCGCCGATGCTTCCGTGGTTCACCAATCAGTTTCCGCTCTACCTCGCGCCGATGGCCGGCGTGACGGACACGACGTTCCGCCAGCTCTGCAAGGAACTTGGCGCGGATGTGATGGTGACCGAGTTCGTCAGCGCCGAGGGGATCTTCCGCAAAAATGAACGCACGCTGGAGTACCTCGAATTCACCGATGCCGAGCGACCGCTGGGCGTGCAGCTTTTCGGCGGCGACCCCGAGCATCTCGGCGAGGCGGCCCGGATGGTCGCGGATTGGAAGCAGCCCGATTTCATAGACATCAACTTCGGCTGCCCGGTGAACAAAGTCGTGAGCAAGCTCGGCGGCTCCGCGCTGCTCCGCGACTGCCCGCTCCTGGAGCGCGTCGCCTCAGCCATCGTGAAAGCCGTCGCACCGCTCCCCGTCACGGCAAAGATCCGCATCGGCTGGGACGCAGACACCGTGAACGCAGTCACCACTGCGCGCCTGCTGGAGGGCTGCGGAATTCGGGCCATCGCCGTCCACGGACGCACCAAGGCGCAAGGCTACACGGGCCTCGCCGATTGGGATGTGATTGATGCCGTCGCGGGAGCCGTGGGCATCCCGGTCATCGGCAACGGCGACATCGTCACCGCGCAGGACGTGGAGCTTCGCAAAAAATCCACGCGAGTCTCCGGCATCATGATCGGCCGCCGCGCGATGCAGCACCCGTGGATTTTCCGCGAGATCAAACACTACCTCGCCACCGGCACGCACCTCGCACCACCGGCGCTGGAGGAAATCTGGGCGCACATCCGCCGCCACTGCGCGCGCGAGATCGCGCACCAGGGCAGCGAACTCCACGCGATGCAAAGCATGCGCACGCAACTCATGGCCTATTCGCGGGGGATGCCGGAGGCAAAGCGCCTGCGCGCCAGCTTCGCCCACGTCGCATCGCTCGCGCAGCTCGATGAAATTACGGACGCCAACATTGCATCGCGCCTTCCCGGAGAATATCCATCTCCGCAGACCATCACTTCCGACGATGCCTAGCCTGTTTCCATGTAGAGATTTGATTGAAGCTCACGTAATTCGTGGCTGGCTGGCAGCGCATGACATTGAAGCCCATGTCGTCCACGAGAACGCCCAGATCGCCTACCCGACCAGCGCATTCCAAGTCCGGCTTGCGATTCATGAGGGAGACTTCGATGAGATTTCGGAAATGCTCCGCATCGCTCGCGAGCCATTGCCTGAAGACTTTGAGATCGTCGAAGCAGGGCCGATTTCGACGGCCGAGGTGGCTGGGCTTGCTTCAAAATTTTCGCTCCTCGAAGCACTGGTGGTACTCCCAGTCATCGGCGCCATTTCGGGCTTTGCTTTCGATGTAATACTTACCGTGTTCATGCTGATTTCGGGTGAGATAAACCTGAATTCCACAATCTCAATCTCCGATCAGACTGGAATCGGACAGAGCATCTGGTTCTTCGGCTTGGGTGGACTCTGCATGGGCGTTCCCGCATGGCTTTCCGTCAAATGGGCGGAGTCGTGCCACCATGGGGAGAATGGGGAACTTCCGGTGCATGCCCGATTGGCCGGCTTTTTTGTTTGGCTACTCTTCACCCGCGTCATCTACGTGCTCGTAGTTCTCGCGCTCTACCTCTTGCACGCATTCCACTGATCTTTATCGTGGGGCCAATGACCGACACGACAAACACAGCCGCGCCCGCGGTGAACTACAAGATCGGCAACGAGAAGCTGGTGAAGCTCACGGACAAGGCCGGGGCGAAGCTGGCTTCGTTGCTCGCGCGGCAGGGGCGTCCGCAGGGTGCGCTGCGCGTGGCGGTGATCGGCGGGGGGTGCTCGGGGCTTCAATACAAGATGGATCTCGTGGACGGGCCGGCGAACCGGGACATCATGGTGATGTCGCAGGACGTGCGCGTGGTGATTGACCCGAAAAGCGCGCTGTTCGTGAGCGGGAGTGTGCTGGATTTTTCGGACGACCTGCAAAAGGGCGGCTTCAAGGTGACCAACCCGAATGCCGAGGCGCACTGCTCGTGCGGGGAGAGTTTCGCGGCGTGACGGATCACTTCTCCGTGCTCGGCATCCCGCGCGCACCGCAGGTGGATGCGGAGGTTTTGAAAGAGCGGTTTCATCGCCTCGGCGCGGCGGCGCATCCGGATGGCGGTGGCGCGGATGCTGCGTTTGCGACGGTCAATGAGGCGTGGCAGACGCTGCGGACGGCGGCTGGATGCCTGCGTCATTTCCTCGAATTGGAGCACCCCGATGCGCTCGCGATCACGGCTCAGACTCCGCCGGAGTTGGGTGATCTTTTCATGGAAATCGCCGGGCTGCAGCATGCGGTGCGGCAATTCTCCGCGAGGCGCGCGCAATTGGCATCGCCGATCGGGCGCGCGCTGATCGAGCCGGAGCGGCTGCGTCTTGTGGAGAATGTCCGCTCACTTTCCTTCCAGGTTGCGGAACGCACCGGAGCGGCGTGCGCGGGAGTTCGCGCGGGCGCGAATGAACCCGCAAACCTGGCGCATTTGCTCGCGCACCTCGTCTTTCTCGGCAAGTGGGAGAGAGAGGTCCGGGAGATGGAGCTGGCGCTTCAGTTTCCTGGCGAGCACCGGTAGCTCCCGCCCGGCAGCACGGTGATGGCGGGAATGCGCTTCGTCTTTTCAAAGAGAGCGAAGCCTTCGACAAGCTGTTCCCACAGAGGGCTAAACGCTGGATTTTTCGTGAGTTCCTGAATACGCCATTCCGGCCAGTCAGGCGCATCCATGCGCGCCGGAAAAAGATGGACGCGGAGAGGCCGCGCCCGGCTGTCGAGGGCTGCGAGGTAGATTTCCTCGATGCGATCATCACCCATCGCGAGGCAACCGATGGAGACGTTCGCGCCGTGGATGAAGATGTCGTAGCCCGGTGTGCGGGGGTCGCTGAGGATGCGATCCGCGGCGTTTGGATAATTAAGCCCGAGCGAAAGGTGAAAACCGCTCTTTGGATTGAAGCGATCCACTTCGTAGAAGCCCTCGGGCACCTGTCCGTCGCCTTCGCGCCGCTTCGGCCCCGGCTTCCCGCTGAGCGCGGCGACTTCGTAAACAGCGACGCGTCTCAGCGATTCGCCGCGTCCGGATGCCCACAGTTCCAGTTCGCGTTCACGCTTGAAACCGCGGAGGAAAATTTCATGCGCGGGATACGAGACCCCCGCTTCGGCAAACATCGCGCGGACGGCGCTGCTGGACCGTTCACGCGCTGCGGCGACTCGATCGCCGCTGTGCTGCGGGAGAATGGGGCTCGCGGATATTCGGCGGGCAATCGCGTTTGGTGCCGGCTTTTCGGGAGTTTGGAATGGAGGCGGTGGTCCTGCGAGTGGTTGCGGAATGCCCGGCAGTGCGGGTTCGGAAGGCTGGGTTTGCTTGTTCATCGGACTGGCGGTTTCTGGAGCCGGGGTCGGCGCGACATCGGCGGCCGGGCGGCGCGATGTGCGGAGCGCGAAAAAAAGCGCGACCGCCCCTGCGACAGCGAGAATGGCGGCGAGCAGTTTCATGCGGCTGGCTTCGTTGAAATTCCGCCGCGCTCCTTACGGGCCACGAATTGAAAAAGGACATCGTCGCGCATCGGAACGGAGGATGCCGTGCAATCGCGCAGCGTGAGAATAAAAAACGCCCCGCGCCGGACGTTCCAGCGCGGGGCGTGTGTGATTTCCGGCGGCGGTCAGACCTTGGTCTTGCCGGGGATGGCGCGGGGATAGTTGCCGTCGGCGCCGGGCTTGACGGGCATTTCCGCGTCCCACGCGAGGTTCTTCGGGAAGATGGAGATTTCGCTTTTGAGCGCCTTCTCCATCTCGACCATCTGGCCGCTGTAGGTGGCCATGCGTCCGAGGATGGCGGTCATGGTGCTCATGGCCCCGTTCTCGGCCTCGTTGTAATCCTTATTGTTGCGGATCGCGTCGTAGAGGTCGGAATGCTCCTGCTCGTAGGCGTTGCGCTCGCCGCCCCTGTAGCGCCAGGCCTCGCCATCCTTCGGGGTGATGACGTTGCGCCCGATCTCCGAGGTGCCTTTCGTGCCCTGCGCGTGTTCGCTGACACTGTTCCAGCAGCCGACGATGTGGCGGCAGTAGCTGAAGCAGCGCGCGCCGTCCTCGTACTCGAATTCAACGGCGTGGTGGTCGAAGATTTCGCCGTAATCCATCCCGACGCGGACCTCCGCGCCGCCGAGGCCCTGCGCACGGACCGGGTATTTGAAGCCCTTGGCCCAGTTGATCACGTCAAGGTTGTGAATGTGCTGCTCGCAAATGTGGTCGCCGCAAATCCACGTGAAGTAGTACCAGTTGCGCATCTGGTACTCCATCTCGGTGAGCTTGCGCCCTGCTTTAGTTTCCAGCTTTGCGCGCGGGTTCACCCAGGGGGTTGCGCCGTTCCAGTAGGCGCGCATCGAGACGAGGTCGCCGATCGCGCCATCCTGCAGGCGCTTGATCGTCTCCTGGTATCCCTTGCTGTGATGGCGCTGAAGTCCGACGCCGACCTTGAGCCCTTTCTTTTTCGCCTCCGCTGCGGCTGCGAGCACCTGCCGGATGCCTGCCGCGTCGGTTGCCACGGGCTTTTCCATGAAGACGTGTTTGCCCTGCCGCACTGCTTCCTCGAACATCATCGGGCGGAAGCCGGGAGGCGTCGTGAGGATGACGACGTCGGCTGCGGAGATCGCCTGTTTGTAGGCGTCGAAACCCAGGAACTGCCGGTCTTGCGGCACATCCACGCTCTTCGGGTGCTTCGTCTTGAAGTTGTTCACCGCGCCCTTCAGCCGATCCTCGAATACATCGGCGACGGCGACGAGTTTCAGCGGGCCCTGGTTGAGCGTGCTCATGGCGTCGAGCACAGCGCCCGAGCCCCGGCCACCGCAGCCCACGAGGGCGATCTTGAGTTCTTCGCTTGTCGCCGCGCCATGCGCGAACTTGGCGGGATCGAGCGCGCCGGCAATGGCCGCCGCGCCGAGTGCGCCGACGCTTCGGCGGAGAAAGCTTCTGCGGGTGTATGGGGTGATAATTCCGGGTTCGTGAGTCATGCGATTTTAGTTTTGGTTTGGTTTTACTAAGTGGAGGCCAGCTCCCTTCCGATGGCGCGGGCTGGCGTTGCTACGGCGGAATCATCGGTGCCTGCAAGAAAACTTAGCCGGAACGATGCAGTTGTGGGAGCGCTGCGAAGCGGAACACAGGCTTCCAGCCTGTGCGGACAGTGGGCTTCCAGCCCGCTGACCCATGCACCGAAGGGTGCGGACGCCGCAGGCATGAGGCCTGCCCACCGCACAGGCTGGAAGCCTGTGTTCCGGACGGATCGCGCCGCACCAACTGCATCGTTCCGGCTTAGCGCCCCCGTCAGATATCCCCACGGCGGCCAACGAGGTTCAGGCAGCGTGCTACGAGCGCGGTCCAGCCGGTCTGGTGGCTGGCGCCGAGGCCGCGGCCCGTGTCGCCGTCGAAGTATTCGTGGAACCACACGAGTTCCTTCCAATTTGGATGCGTGGCGAGCTTCTCCGAGAGCGCGTCGTCGCGATGGCACGGGCGCGCGCCTTTTTCATCCGGGAGGAAAATGCGCGTGAGCCGGCGTGCGAGGCGCGCGGCGATCTGGTCGAGCGGGAGCATGATGCCGCTGCCGGTGGGGTATTCCATTTTCAACGTGTCGCCGTAGAAGCGGTGGTAACGCTCGAGGGCCTCGATGAGGAGGTAGTTCAGCGGGAACCAGACAGGGCCGCGCCAGTTCGAGTTGCCACCCCACATGCCGTCGGTGCTCTCGCCGGCGACGTAGGCGATTTCCACTCCACCGCCCTCGTGGTGGAAATGGAACGGCTCGTCGCGTAGCGAGCGGCTGAGCGAGCGGATGCCGTGAGGGGAGAGGAATTCGGATTCGTCGAGCATCCGGCGCAGCACGCGGACCAGGCGATCTTTGGATGGGATCGCGAGCAGCCGCAGCTCGCCGCCGTCCGTGGCGACGCGCTCCATGTAGCTGGTGTTCGCCGCAAGCTCGGGACGGTTGTCGAGGAACCACCGCATGCGCTTGCGGAAGCCGGGGAGCGATTTGATCACGTCCTGCTCCAGCACCTCGACGGCGAGCAGCGGGACGAGGCCGACCATGCTGCGCGCGCGGAGCGGCACGCTGTCGTCGCCTTCGCCGCGGAGGCGGTCGTAATAAAAGCCGTCCTGCTCATCCCAAAGCCCGGTGCCGCCGAGCGTGTTCATCGCATCGGCGATGGCGACGAAATGCTCGAAGAACTTGCTGGCGATATCCTCGTAAGCGGGGCGCGTGCGCGCCAGCTCGACGGCCATGCTGAGCATCGTGACGCAATAGAAAGCCATCCACGCCGTGCCATCCGCCTGCTCGAGCGTCTTGCCGCTGGGGAGCGGCTTGCTGCGGTCGAAAAGGCCGATGTTGTCCATCCCGAGGAAGCCGCCGCCGAAGAGATGCTGCCCGCGCGCGTCCTTGCGGTTCACCCACCATGTGAAATTGATGAGCAATTTCTGAAAGCAGCGCTCGAGGAAAAGCACGTCGCGCTGCCCGCGGTTCGCGGTGATTTTATACACGCGCCAGCAGGCCCATGCATGGACGGGCGGGTTCACGTCGGAGAAATTCCACTCGTAGGCGGGCAGCGCGCCGTCGGGGCGCAGGTACCATTCGCGGAGCAGGAGCATGAGCTGCTGCTTGGCGAAGTCGGGGTCCACCCGCGCCATTGGGATCATGTGAAATGCAAGGTCCCAGGCCGCGTACCACGGATACTCCCACTTGTCGGGCATGGAGATCACGTCGCCATTGTACAGGTGCGCCCAGTCGGCGTTGCGCGACCGGGCATGGCCGGGAGGGGGCGGCGGCTGCGCGGGGTCGCCGGCGAGCCACGTCTTCACGTCGTAGTGGTAGAATTGCTTGCTCCACAGCAGCGACGCATAGGCCTGGCGGATGACGTTGCGCTGCTCCGCATCGAGGCCCGCGGCGGATTTCGCGCTCAGGTAAAGGCGGGCGTCCTTGCGGCGCTCGGCGAAGATTTTCTCGAAGTCATCGAACTCCTGCGACGCGAGATCCAGGGTGCCCCCGAGGCGGAGGCGCAGGACGACTTCCTCCCCGGCGGGCACATCGAGCGTGTAGTGGACCGCGCACTTTGTGCCGGTGAATGCGGGATTCACGGCGTCCTTCTCCCCTCGCACCACGGCGCGGTGGAATGCGTCCTTCACGTAGGGCTGCGGATTTTTCGCGCCGTAGAGCGCGGCGACGTTCGTTTCGTTCTCCGTGAAAAGCAGCGGCGCCTCCTTCTCGAGCACGAGCCGGTAATCGCCGAGCGATGTGTGCGAGGCCTCGATCGTCCCCGGCCCGAGCGCGCGCAGGAACGGGCGCTCGGCATCCGCTTTCCAGCTCCACGAATTGCGGAACCACAGCGTCGGCAGCACATGGATGCTCGCATCCTCCGGCCCGCGATTCGCGACGGTGATGCGGATGAGGATGTCCTCCTCGCTGGCCTTCGCATACTCGGCGGTCACGTCGAAATAGCGCTCCTCGTCGAAAGCCCCCGTGTCCCACAGCTCGAACTCGCGATCCTTCGGCCCGCGGCGTTTGTTTTCCTCGCGCAGCCGGGCGTAGGGGAATTCGCACTGCGGGTACTTATAGAGCGCGCGCAGATAAGACGAGGTCGGGAGTGCGTCGAGGTACCAATAAGCCTCCTTCACATCCTCGCCGTGCGGCCCCTCGCCGTTTGCGAGGCCGAAGAGGCGCTCCTTCAAAATCGGATCGCGGCCATTCCACAGCGCGACCGCGAAGCACAGCCGCGCCTGCCGGTCGCAGATGCCGAGCAGCCCATCCTCACCCCAGCGGTATGCGCGGAGGTGCGAGTGATCGAATGGGAATGACCACCACGCATTTCCATCCGCGGAATAATCCTCGCGGACCGTGCCCCACTGACGTTCGCTGAGATACGGCCCCCATCGCTTCCAGTTTCCCTCCCGATGCGATTCCGCCGCGAGTCGTTTGTGTTCGGGAGTGCTCGCCACGTTGATGTCGGCGCCGTGGTCATCGGAAATCATGCGCTGCGTGTAACGCGCAGTCGCGCGGCGTGGCAACCTCGCAGGCGCGGCTGGGCGGAGAATGAGGCTGGATTTCGCAAATGCCGCCCACTACTCGTCGCCGTCCCTGCCGCATGAGACGCGATCTTCAACCAAACTCCACCCCGCGCTGCCTGTGACCGAAAACCAGTGGATCAAGCCGCCGCAGTTCGCCGCGTTTGGGGAGGAGGGGACGGATGCCCACCGGCTGTGCTCGGGAGCAGGCGGATGGGTGGAACGGCTCGGGGAGGATGTGCTCGCGTGCTACAAAAACGACACTGAACGGGATGTGATGCTCGCGGGCCTCCCCGCGCTGGAGTGGCGGCCCCGGCGTGTCTTCGGGAAATTTCTCCCGCGGCACAACGAGGATCGCATCGCCCCGGTACTGCTCAGCGGCGATGCCTCGATTCCGCTGGAGACCGTCGTGCGCGAGGCGGGTGTGCGCTACGCGCTGGACTTCGAGGCCGGCTATTCGCACGGGCTTTTTCTCGATCAACGCGCGAACCGGGCATTGATCCGCCGCGCCGCGCCGAAAAGGCTGCTCAACACTTTTGCATATACCTGCTCCTTCAGCGTCGTGGCCGCCCTCGGCGGTGCGGAGACGGTGAGCGTGGACCTTTCAAAAAGATCAATCGAGCGCGGCCGGGCAAACTTCGCATTGAACGGCCTCGACCCCGGCGCGGGGCACAGGTTTCTTGCCGACGATGTGCTCGATGTGATCCCGCGCCTCGCCAGGCGCGGAGAGAAATTCGACGCGATCATTCTCGATCCGCCCACGTTCTCGCGGGGCAACAAGGGGAGGCGCTGGCAGGTGGAGCAGCACTTTGAAGGACTTCTCGCCGCCACGCTGGACATCGCCGCTCCGGGCGCGCGCATTCTCCTCTCCACCAACTGCGCGAAGCTCAATCCGCAGGCCCTTGAGCGCATGGCCCGATACTGCCTGAAAGTCGCGCGAACCGGCGGCAGCCTTCACCGGGAGCCATCGCTGCCGGACTTCCCACCCGGCCACAGCGCGAGCGCGGTCTGGCTCACGCTGCGCTGACACACGCCCCGCTTCGTCGGGCGTGATTGGAAGTGAGTCCACCTGGAGGAGCAGAAAGGGCTGGGGAAGCTTGGGGCGAAGGTGTGGAGAGGCGGCGCACAAGGAGCGGCGACATTCCTGTCGCCGTCGCTGGTTGCGCCGGAGGCGCGCATGCTCCGGCAAGGTGGCGGGCGGTGGAGAGTGAGGGAAAAATTTTGTCGCGGAACGGTGCTCCGCCGCGTTGCCAAGGGTGTGCGCGCCTCCGGCGCATGTGCGGACGGCGACAGGAATGTCGCCGCTCCCTGCCGTCGCCTGCCCGCTTGCGGATCGGAAATCAATCACGCCCCGCTTCGTCCGTGTTTGAAACTATTGTTCGCAATCCCACCGCGGGCTGCCGAGACTTCGCACAACCCTATGAATGCATCACCGCTCACCCGCCGCAGTTTCCTGCGCAACGCCGCCGCGCTCGCCGCACTCACCGCCGTCCGCCCCGGCTCGCTGTTTGCGGAGACTCCGAAGGCCACCTCGGAATCCATCGTGAAGTCGCTTTTCGACACGCTCACCGCCGCGCAGAAAAAGCAGATGTGTTTCCCGTGGGATTACGTGGATCCCGTGCGCGGCCTCCTGCGCACGCGCATCGAGAACAACTGGCGCATCACGAAGCCCAGCATCAACACGCCGTTTTACACCGCCGATCAGCAGGCGATGATCCGCGCCATTTTCGAGGGCATCACCAGCCCCGAGTGGCACGCGCGCTTTGACAAACAGTTGAAGGACGACGTGGGCGGGTTCGGCAACCGGCAGTCCATCGCCATCTTTGGCGAGCCGGGCACCGGCGCGTTCGAGTTCGTCCTCACGAGCCGCCACATGACGCTGCGGTGCGACGGCGACAGCACCGGCCACATGGCCTTCGGCGGCCCGATCCTCTACGCGCACGAAGGCGAGGCGCTCCGCGAAAAGCCCGGCCACCCGAACAACGTCTTCTGGCACCAGGCGATCGAGGCGAACAAACTTTTCCACGTCCTCGACGCCAGACACCAGGCCCTCGCGCTGGTGGAAAAAGGAATGCCGGACGAGGAACTCGTCGGCTTCAAGGGGCGCGATGGGAAATTCCAAGGCTGCCCCGTGGCCCAGTTCGCCGCGGATCAAAAAGGCGAACTCCAGCGCATCCTCAAAACCCTGCTCGAACCCTTCCGCAAATCCGACCGCGACGAAGCCATGAAGTGCCTCGACGCCCAAGGCGGCCTCGATCACTGCCATCTCGCATTTTACAAGGAAGGCGACCTCGGCAACGACGGCATCTACGACAACTGGCGCATCGAAGGCCCGTCATTCGTCTGGTACTTCCGCGGACGCCCGCACGTCCACGTCTGGGTGAACATCGCCGACGATGCCTCGCCGAAACTGAACTCATTCCAGGACTCGATAATGTAGGGCCGGCACGCCCGCGCAATGCCAGCCCGGTTGCAGGGCTGAAATCCATCGCATCCAAATTTTCGCGCGGATGGATTTGGTCGTTGAGCCGGACGCGGCTGCCCGGTAAAAAGCCCGCACTGATGCCCAAGACCAACGAAGCACCGCAGGAGCACACTTTCGAATCCGCGATGGCTGCGCTCGAGCAGATCGTGTCCGAAATGGAGTCCGACAAGATGCCGCTCGACCGGCTCATCGTCGCCTACGATGAGGGCGCGAAGCTCGTGAAGGTCTGCCAGGCGCGGCTTGCGGACGCGGAGAAAAAGATCGAGATCATCCAGCGCCGCGCGGGCGCGGATCCGGAGCTGAAACAATTCGATCCCGCGGCGAAGGAGCCGGCTGGGAAGAAGGATGTCAGCCTTTTTTGACACACAATGAGCGAACCGATCCTGCCAGCGATCAATTCCCCCGCCGACATCAAGGCGCTCGACGATGCGGCGCTGTCGCAGCTCGCCAAGGAGGTGCGCGCGGAACTCATCAGCGTGCTTTCCGACGAGAACCCGAAATCCGTCGGCGGCCACCTCGGGCCGAATCTCGGGGTGATCGAGCTGACCATCGCGCTTCACCGCGTTTTTGAAACGCCGAAGGACAAGCTGGTCTTCGACGTTTCGCACCAGGCCTACGTCCACAAACTTTTCACGGGCCGGCGCGGGCGCTTCGGGACGATCCGCCAGCACGGGGGGCTCAATGGTTTCATGCTCCGCACGGAGAGCGAGCACGATTGCTATGGCGCGGGCCACGCGGGCACGGCGCTCAGCGCGGCGCTGGGCATGGCGGTCGCGCGCGATCTGCGCGGCTCCGACGAGCATGTGGTGTGTGTCGCGGGCGACGCGGCGTTCACCTGCGGCGTGAGCTACGAGGCGCTGAACAACGCGGCGGAGCAGACGAAGCGATTCATCGTCATCCTCAACGACAACGAGTGGAGCATTGACCGCAACGTGGGCGCCATCGCCCGCTACTTCAGCAAGATCGCCACGTCGCCGATGTATTCCGGCATCCACGACCGCGCGGCGAAGCTCGTGGAGAAGGTGCTCGGCAAGCGCGTGAAGGATTTCGCGCACCGCGTCGAGACGAGCGTGAAGAGCCTCATCGCGCCGAGTGTGCTGTTTGAGGATCTGGGGTTCCGCTACTACGGGCCGATTGACGGGCACGACATCAACCTGCTGGTCCGCACGCTTGAGTTCCTCAAGACGCAGGACAAACCCGTGGTGCTCCACATCAAGACGATCAAGGGACGCGGCTACGCGCCCGCGCTGGAGCAGCCGTTGAAATTTCACGGCCTCGGCCGCTTCGAGCCGAAGACCGGCGCGACAAAGTCGAGCGAGACGCCGACCTACAGCGAGCTGTTCGGGCAGACGCTCGCGAAGTTCGCGGAGACAAACAACAAGATCGTGGCGATCACCGGCGCGATGCCGAGCGGGACGGGGCTTGTCCACTTTGCGAAGGCGCACCCTGGTCGCTACTTCGACGTGGGAATCGCCGAGGAGCACGCCGCGCTGTTTGCCTCGGGGCTGGCGTGCGAGGGCTTCGCGCCCTTCCTCGCGATCTACTCCACCTTCATGCAGCGGGCGTACGACATGATCATCCACGACATCGCGCTGCAAAACCTGCCCGTTCGGCTATGCATGGATCGTGGCGGGCTCAGCGGGGATGACGGCCCGACGCACCACGGCCTTTTCGACATCGGCTACCTGCGGCACGTGCCGAACCTCATCCACATGCAGCCGAAGGATGAGGACGAGTTTGTGGACATGCTCTGGACGATGGCGCACCACAACAGCGGCCCCATCGCGATCCGCTACCCGCGCGGCATCGGCACCGGCGTGCAGCCCAAGGCGCAGCCGAAGCTGCTGGAGATCGGCAAAGCGGAGGTGATCAAGCACGGCAGCGTCCAGCCCGTGCGCGTGGCGATTCTCGGCCTCGGCGGAATGTGCGAGATGGCGGGCGCGGCGGCCGCCATGCTCGAGGAGAAGGGCATCTCCACGGCGGTCATCAACCCCCGCTGGATCAAGCCGCTGGATACGCAGATCGTGGAATTTTTCGCGCGCAGCGTGGATGTGATCTGCACGATCGAGGATCACGTTTTGCACAACGGCTTCGGCTGCGCGGTGATCGAGCATCTCGCCGACCAGCGGATCACCACGCCGGTTGTCCGTGTGGGCTGGCCGGATCAATTCGTCGAGCACGGGAGCGTGGACATCCTGCGGAAACAGCACGGACTGACCGCCGGGGACGCCGTGAAAAAGATCCTCGCCGCCCTCCCGGCGGAGTCCGGCGCCCGGAGCATCGCGTGAGCCTGCCGCGCCGGGTGGGATTTTCGCTTGGCGCATCCGCGGGCGCGCGTATCTAGCAACCATGTCGAGTCAGTTTGGGCACGCATTCCGGATCAGCACCTTTGGCGAATCGCACGGGGGCGCTGTCGGCGTGGTGGTGGATGGCTGCCCGCCGGGGATCGAATTGACCGAGGCCGACATCCAGCCGGATCTCGACCGCCGCCGGCCCGGCCAGAGCGAGATCGTGACGCCGCGCGCGGAGGAGGATGCGTGCAGGATTTTGTCCGGGACGTTTCAAGGCCGGACGATGGGGACGCCGATCGCAGTGGTCGTTTTCAACAAGGACGCAAGGCCCGAGGCTTACGCGGAAATGGAGACGGCGTTCCGCCCGAGCCACGCGGACTACACGTACGAGGCGAAGTACGGCGTGCGCAACTGGCAGGGCGGGGGACGCGCGTCCGCGCGGGAAACCATCGGGCGCGTGGCCGCCGCGGCGGTTGCGAAAAAGGTGCTCGCGCACTTTTCCGCGGGCATCGAGATCGTGGCGTGGGTGAAAAGCATCCACGAACTCGTCGCGGAGGTGGATTCGGAAAAAGTCACGCAGGCGGACGTGGAGGCGAACATTGTGCGCTGCCCGGATGCGGCGATGGCGGCGCGGATGATCGAATTCATCAAGCAGGTGCGCGCGGACGGCGACAGCGTAGGCGGAGTGATCGAGTGCGTGGTGCGCGGCTGCCCGCCGGGCTGGGGTGAGCCGGTTTTCGACAAGATCGAGGCGGATCTCGCGAAAGGAATGTTGTCCCTGCCGGCGACCAAGGGGTTCGAGATCGGGAGCGGTTTCGCCGGCACCCGGATGCGCGGCAGCGAGCACAACGATCCGTTTGAAATGCGCGGGGGAAAGGTGCGGACGCGATCCAATCGCAGCGGCGGCGTGCAGGGCGGCATCACCAATGGCGAGGCCGTATTTTTCCGCGTGGCGTTCAAGCCGACTGCGACCATCTTCCGCGAACAGGACACGGTGAACACCACCGGGGAAAACACGACGCTCAAGGCGCGCGGGCGGCATGATCCGTGCGTGCTTCCGCGTGCGGTGCCCATGATTGAGGCGATGACCGCGCTGGTGTTGTGCGACCATGCGCTGCGTCAACGCGCGCAGACAGGGCGCTAGTATTACTCCGTTAAGTTAATGATTGCTATTCCGCCGCGGGAGTGTAGGTCTTGCCGGCATGAAATGGTCTGGGTCGCTTTTTCAACGCAGCGCAAAGCATTTGACCGGTTTTCTGACGCCGGTG
>CAMAUI010000089.1 GCA_945861385.1 Prosthecobacter debontii | reverse complement strand
GCCCCACAGGCGGGACGCACTGTGCCACAAAACACGCCGCGTCCGCTCCCGTCGCTGGACCTGATTCTAAGACCGGGGCTCATCAATTCGTCACGAGGCGGTCTGTCGCGATTGCCACGGCACGTGTGGCTTCAAAAAAAATCACAGGCTGAGCTGGGCGACATCCAAAGGCGTGCGGACGCAATGGCTACAACCAGCCAATGGACGAGCGACCAGGCGCTTGGTGCGGTCTGGAGCGCACGATTACAGGCGTCTTGCCGGGGAGTTGCCGCTTCTGCAATCTCCGTGGAGTGCCTACGCGCCGCGCCCAATTTCTCCTGTTCCTCGTCTGCTTTCTGACCTTCGGGTGGTTTCATCAGGGTGGCGGGTGGAATCAAAATGCGCGGTTTGCCGAGGTGCGCGCCATTGTCGAGCAGGGGCGCTTTGCGATTGATGATTACCTCGTCTATTTCCCGACCGGCGGCGGCGATGTCCTCGATCGCGCGCGGGTTGCGGATGGGGAGTTCATGCGCGGAGGGAAACGGCATCAGCTCGCGTGGGGTGGCAGTCCGCTGACAGTCGCGGGGCGGCCCGTCGCGGAGGATGCGACGCTCGTGATCGTGGGCGAGGGGACTTGCACCGGTGATGTCGGCTACGGGGCGGACGGTCATTTTCATCCGAACAAACCGCCAGGAACATCGCTGCTTGCGGTTCCCGTGTATTTCATCGCGTGGCACGCCGAACGATTGCTGGGCTTGAATCCGGACGACTGGTGGGTGCTCACGGTTAATGCGTGGCTGTGCTCAATGTTCACCGTGGGAGCCGCATCGGCGATCGGCGTGGTGCTTTTGTGGCGCGCGGGCCTCGCGATGTTTTGCGGCTCGCGCGGCGCTCTGCCGGCGGCGTTGGCATTTGGCTTTGGCACGACGTTCCTCCCGTTCGGCACGCTGTTGTTCGACCACAACCTGACCGCCGTGCTGTTGCTCGGAAGTTTCATGTCGGTGCGAAATGAGCGCCCGCTGCTCGGCGGAGTGCTCTCCGGTCTGGCGGCGCTGACGAACTATCTCGCGGGTTTTCCAGGCCTGATCTTCGGTGTCTGGGCGCTGCTTGGCGGCGGGCGGGTGCGGTGGAAGTTCGCCGGCTGCTTCGTGCTCGGGGTGCTGCCATGTTTTGCCGCGTTGCTCGCGTACAATGCTGCCGCGCTTGGCTCGCCTTTCACGCTGGGCACGTCCTTCCAAAACCCCGCGTTCCGGGAGACCGCCCCGGCATTCCTCGGGATGTTCACCGCGCCTTTGTGGTTTGCCGCACTCACGCTCACCGTGTCGCCGTGGAGGGGGCTTTTCATCCTGAGTCCCGTGCTGATTCTTGCTGTGGGCGCGCTGGTTCGCTGGCCGGGGCGTTTGCGCGTGGAGCGGTGGATCATCGTCGCGGTCTGCGCGTTCTATTTTTTGGTGAACGTCTGCTTCAATGGCTTCCATGGCGGATTCTCGGCGGGGCCCCGCTATCTCATCCCGGCTCTTCCTTTTCTCAGCCTCGCGCTGGTGCCGGCATTCGAGCGCTGGAGGAAGCGAGCCGTGATCCTGGCGGCGTTCAGCGCGTTTCAGCAGGCGCTGCTGACGGTGACGGATGCACTGAATCCGCTCGGCATCGGCGAGCACGCATGGCGCAACCACCCGCGGGAATGGGTGGAAAAACTCACGGGCAACAGCCTCGCCTGGCGCTACGCGTGGCCGCTTTTTTTCCGCGGACGTGCGTGGCCGGTGATCGAGTCGGAGTTTGCCGAATGG
Source organism: Prosthecobacter debontii (assembly GCA_945861385.1). Lineage (GTDB taxonomy): Bacteria > Verrucomicrobiota > Verrucomicrobiia > Chthoniobacterales > Chthoniobacteraceae > SXWH01. Next base: position 16,928 of record CAMAUI010000089.1, on the reverse strand, counting down.
CGGGAAAAACGTGCGGGAACATCCGGCCAGCCTGCCGACGGGACGCAGATTGATGCGTGGGCGCGTGTGGAGCGGGGAGAGAAGTCGCCGGTCCCGATCGCCGCGATGCCCGGGCCGGTCTCGGTGAATGTGATGGGTATGTGGGACGGCACTTACTTCGCAACGCACGCCGCGCATTCGCCGCAGTGCGACTGGGCCGCGTGGAATGTGGGCGAGTTTTTCTTCCCCCGGAGCCGCTGGAGCCTCGCCCCGCTGGCGGGCTTGTGGCTGGCGTGGGCGCTGTACGTGCGCCGGGGGAGGCGATGAGGAAAGTGGTGGAGGTATGGGGATTCGAACCCCAGACCTTCTCATTGCGAACGAGACGCTCTACCAACTGAGCTATACCCCCACTTTATGAGAACCCGGCGGTGCCGGGGCCGCGAAAACTGGCAGTGGCCCCCAGCCTTGTCCACCGGAAATTTTCCATCGCCGCGTGTTTGCTTTACGCAGCGGGACGCGCGGGGCTCAGTCCCAGATGAAATGTTCGAGCCTCAGTGTCTTCACGCGTTCGCGGGCCTGGGCTGCGTGGGGGCCGGGAACTTTTGCCATCTTCTCGCAAACGCCGATCGCATTGCGCCACTGTTTGCGTGCCTCGAGGATGCCTGCGGCCTCGAAGCCTGCTTTCGAATACCAGAATGTTTCGCGGGGTCCCGAGGTGTTGCGTTCGAGAACGTCGTATAGCGCGGCCAGGGCATCATCCGGGCGACTGAGCTGGAGCAGCGACTTTGCGCGTTTGTAGGCGGCCTGGTTTCGCCACTCGGGCGGCGGTTCCGGCAGGGCGAGAAGCGTGTCGTAGGATGCGATGGCGTCCGTGAGATGCTTTTCGCGAATCTTGGGATCGGGAGGAGGATCGGTTGCCTGGGCGAGCGAGACGAGGTTGTCGCCTCTGCCGATAAGCGCGGCGTAGCGCACCTCCGGGGCGATGGGCGCGGTGGCGCTCAGGATCGCGTCGTAAATTTTCACGGCGTCCAGCCCCTCGCCGAGTTTGTTTTTGATGACGGCCTGCTGGAGCCGCGCGTGCGCCTCGAGCGGACCCTTGCGCTCGGCGACCTTGTCGAACAGCCCGAGCGCGTGGTTAAGCGCGTTTGTGTTGATGAGTTTCATCGCGCACTGCCCGGCGAGATAGAATGCGGTCTCCGTGAACGGGCTGCCGGGCTGGGCCTCGGCGAGGGTCTCGAACTGTTCCTGCGCCTTGAGGAAATCGTCCGTGTTGAAAAACACCTGCCCGAGCTTCATCCGCACCTCGGCGAGATGCGGCGAGGCCGGATGCCTCGTGATGAATTCCCTCGCGAGCTTCACGACCTGCGCGACATCGCGGGGCTGCTTGGAATCCTCGAGGAAAATCGCAAGGTAGTCCGCACGATCCACGGTCTCCGCGGAGGCATCCTTGTCGGTGGCGGCGGCATGGACGAATGCCTCGGCTTCCTCGGGCTTGCCGGCTGCGAAACCAAGCTCGGCATAGGCGAGCTGGGCTTCGGAGCGCCGCGGGTGCGAGGGAAATTCCTTCAAAAATTCGCGCAGCACCTGCGGTGCGTCCTCGCTGCCGGACCTTGCCTTGACAAGCCCCTGCTCAAGCCGGAGCTGCCCGACGAGGAGCGGCGCGGAGAACTCCGATGCGAACGCGGCAAGCTCCGTGGCGAAGAGCGCGTGGTTCTTTTGCATCAGCCACGCGAGCGCGCTGTTGAACATCGCGGACTGCCGGTGACGCGGATGCTCCCTGGCGGTTTTCAAATGCGTGGCGGCACGGAGAAATTCGCCCTGCTGCAGGTTCACGAGGGCGGTGCGGAGCGCGAATTCCGCCTTTGCGTCCCCGGACTTCGCGGCAAGCGCAGCGGCGTCGAGCGCGCTTTCCGCCGCGGCAAGCGCTTCCCTGGCGGTTGCGGGCGTGCTGGTGAGAATTGCCAGCTCGGCCTTCATCGAGTGGATGCCGGGGACAAGCGTGTGATCGGGATATTTTGCAAGGAACTGCCCCGCCGAGGTCGCTGCTTTCGCGTAGTCCTTTTCGCGAACCTGCATCCTCGTCACGTAGAACTTCGCCAGGGCGGCAGCCCGCGGCGGCAGCTCGCGGAAGAAAGAGTGGAGCGCGCCTTCGCTCGGGTTCTTCTCCGCCGCGTAAAACTGGTCGAGACGGCGGAAGGCCAGCTCGATCTGCGGGCTCTCGGGATTTGCGCGGATGAAGGCCTCAATGATTTTTTGTGCCGGCCGCGGGTTGCCTGGAGCTGCGTGGGCCTCGGCCAGCGCCAGCGTCGCCGCCGCGATCAGGTTTTCCGAAAGCCCGGGCGGGTGCCTGCCATCTGGTGTCGCCAGCATAGGCTCGAGGATCGCGAGCGCGGCGGCGGTGTTTTTTTCGAGCAGATGGGTTCTCGCCTCGACGTAGCGCCGCCAGTTGGCGTCCGCGGGACTGGCTGTGTCGGTTTCCCGGATGATCCTGCGGGCGTCTTCTCCGCGGCCAAGCTCGACGAGGAGGGAGGCCAGGCGAAGGCGCGCCCTCGGCGAACTGCAGCCGCTGGCGAGCAGGCGTTCGAGCACGGTGACAGCCTCGGCGGTGCGCCCGAGGGACTGGAGGCTCTCGGCTTCGCCAAGCGCGGCCTGCGGCGACGCGGCGGGATGCCCGTTCAGCGATTGGTAAACCGGCAGCGCATCCGCCCAGCGGCCTGTGGCCGCGTAAGCGTGGCCGCGGAGCAGCGTGGCGGGGATGTCGCTGGCATCGGTGAAACCGGCGAGGGTGTTGCGCGCATCGTCAGGAAGCCCGGCGGCAAGCTGCGACTCGGCCAGCAACCGCTGGGCCGCCGCCCGCTCGCTGGCGGGGATGTCTTTCTCCGCGAGCGCTGCGTTCAGCTTCACGATGGCGACCTGCGGGATGTTCTCCGCGAGCGCCTTTCGCGCGGATGCGAGCGCCGGGGATTCCGCGGATGCGCCCGCGGCAATGGCGTGGGCGATGGCGATCGCGGCGGTCATTCGCATGGAAGGCTGGCGTTGCATCATCGTGTCAGAAGGCGGCGAAGATACCTGCCCGTGTGGCTCGCTTCAATCTCCGCGATGGCCTCCGGCGTGCCCTGCGCGACGATTTTTCCGCCGCCGCCGCCGCCCTCGGGGCCCATGTCCACGACCCAGTCGGCGCATTTGATGACATCGAGGTTGTGCTCGATGACGATGAGCGTGTTGCCGGTGTCGCGGAGTTTCACGAGAACCTCGAGCAGTTTGTGGATGTCGGCAAAATGGAGGCCGGTCGTCGGCTCATCGAGGATATAGACCGTGCGGCCGGTTGCCTTCTTCGCGAGTTCCGCGGCGAGTTTCACGCGCTGGGCTTCGCCGCCGCTGAGCGTGGTGCCGCTCTGGCCGAGGTGCAGATAGCCGAGGCCGACATCCTCGAGCGCGAGCAGCTTGTCGGCGATGCCGGGGATGTTGCGGAAGAACCGCGCGGCCTCGTCCACGGTCATGTCGAGCACGTCGGCGATATTTTTTCCCTTGTAGGTGATCTCGAGTGTCTCCCGGTTGTAGCGGCGCCCGCGGCACACTTCACACTCGACGTAAACGTCGGCGAGGAAGTGCATCTCGATTTTTTTCATGCCGTCGCCTTCGCATGCCTCGCAGCGTCCGCCTTTGACATTGAAGGAAAAACGCCCCGCGTCGTACCCGCGCACGCGCGCGGCGGGCAGGCCGCTGAACAAGTCCCGCATCGGGCCAAAGGCGCCGGTGTAGGTGACGGGGTTGCTCCTCGGCGTGCGTCCGATCGGCGCCTGGTCAATGACGATGGCCTTGTCCACCTGGTCAATTCCGTGGATGGCGCGGTGCCGCCCCGGCTTTTCCTTGCTGCGGTAAAAATGGCGGAACAACGCGCGGCGCAGAATGTCGTCCACGAGCGTGGATTTCCCGCTGCCGCTCACGCCCGTGACACATGTGAGGCAGCCGGTGGGAAAATGCGCGGTGGCTTGCTGGAGGTTGTTCTCCGCGGCCTCGATCACGCTCAGCCAGCCGATCGGCGCGGATGACGCGTGTGCGGCCGGCGCGGCGGGGAGGGGAGTCTTCGGCTGCGTGCGGCGCCTTGGAACAGGAATGCGTGCGGTGCCGGCGAGATACTGCCCGGTGAGCGAATGTGCCACGCATGCGACCTCGGCGGGCGTGCCTTGGGCGATGATCTCGCCGCCGCGAATCCCCGCGCCTGGGCCGAGGTCGAGGACGTGGTCGGCTGCGCGGATCGTGTCCTCGTCGTGCTCGACGACGATGACGCTGTTGCCGAGATCGCGGAGCCGGCGGAGTGTTTCGATCAGGCGGTCGTTGTCGCGCTGGTGCAGGCCGATGCTCGGCTCGTCGAGCACATAGAGGCAGCCCGCGAGCCCGCTCCCGATTTGCGTCGCGAGCCGGATGCGCTGGGCCTCCCCGCTGCTCAGCGTGCCGCTCTCGCGGTCGAGGGAGAGGTAGCCGAGGCCCACCTCCTCCATGAATGACAGCCGCGCCCGGACCTCGCGCACCAACTCGGTTGCGATGATCTTTTGCTCCGCGCCGAGCACGAGATGCTCGATGAACCACTTCGCCTCCGTGACCGTCATCCGCGAAAAACCGTGGATCCCCTTCTCGCATTCCGCGCTCTTGAGCGTGACGGCGAGAATCTCCGGGCGCAGGCGCGCGCCATTGCACACCGTGCATGTGCGGCGTCCCATGTACGCGCGGATGCGCTGGCGCGAGAGTTCGCTCCCGGTCGTGGCGTAGAGGTGCTCCATCGCCGCGATCACGCCTTCGAACGGCTTTTTCACGCTCTCGCGCTTACTCCCCTCGCCCCACGAAAGTTCGATCTCCCGCGTCCCCGTCCCGCGCAGGATCGCTTCGCGAAAACTCTCGGGGAGCTTGACCCACGGAGTGTCCATGGATTGCTTGAACGCGCGGCACAGCGACGCGAGCAACCCCGTGTAATAGGGCTGGAGAGCTTTGCCTGCCTTCGCCCACGGGGCGATTGCGCCGCCGGCGAGCGGCAGTTCCGCGGAGGGCGCGAGCAGCTCCGGATCAAGGTACTGCTCCGTGCCCAGTCCCTCGCACGCGGGACATGCGCCGTGGTGGCTGTTGAAAGAAAAATGCTTCGGCGTGAGCGGCGGCAGCGTGAAGCCGGAGTCCGGATCCGCGAAGTGGGTGCTGTAGTTGAGAGGGGTCCACTCGTCCGGCGCGACCGCGCGCAGCACCACCAGCCTGCCTCCGCCCCAGCGCAGCGCGGTGTCCACGCTGTCGCTGAGCCGCTGGCGGATCCCATCGCGGATCACCAGCCGGTCCACCACCGCCTCGATGCGATGCGCCTTGCCGCGCTCCAGCTTCACCGGCGCAGCCCCGCCGAGTTCCAGGAACTCGCCATCCACGCGCACGCGGACGAAACCCTCGCGCCGGAGTTTTTCGATCACATCACGGAACTCGCCCACCTCCCCGCTGATGACCGGCGCGAGCACCATGAATTTGGTGTCCGCAGGGAACGCCAGGATCGCATCCACGATCTGCTGCGGCGTAAGCCGGCGAATGGGGCGCCCGCTCACCGGCTCGTGGGGCTGGCCGATCGCGGCGTAGAGGACGCGCATGTAGTCGTAGATTTCCGTCGTCGTCGCGATGGTCGAGCGCGGGTTTCCGCCGCTGCTTCGCTGCTCGATTGCGATGGCCGGCGAAAGCCCCTCGATGTGGTCAACATCCGGCTTTTGCATCTGGTCAAGGAACTGCCGTGCATAAGCCGAAAGGCTCTCCACGTAGCGCCGCTGCCCCTCCGCATACAGTGTGTCAAAGGCGAGTGAAGACTTCCCCGAGCCGCTCAGCCCCGTGACCACGACAAGCCGCTGCCGTGGAATTTCCACCGTCAGGTTTTTCAAATTGTGCTGGCGTGCGCCAACGATGCGGATGACTTCGGCGGACATGCTTTTGTGGCAAAGGCGTGACCCGCCATCGAAGCAGCGCGCGCCGCGCGAGGGCGAGCGGTTTTTACCGCCTGGAACCGGCCTTCATCGGCAAGCCCGCGCCGATCCCCGCCTGATGCCCCTCAGCACCAGCCTCCCATCCGCAGCCGGCGCATCGAACCGCATCTGCATCCCCTTCAGCGCGCCCTTCTCGATGGCCCAAGCCCTCCCCAGTTCCACCCGCTCGAAGTCATCCGGGAAAAATTAAAAATCCACGGCGCAGTTGCGGACGTCTTTGGCGAATTCGGGCGGGGTGTCGGTCATGGCTGGATGTCCTGCCCGCAGGCCAGGCAGCGCGAGCCCCGCCGTCCAGTGCGCGCTACGGGGATTCCAAGACACGATATTCACCCGGCTGGATGGACTCGGCGGCAGCGCGAATCAGCGGGAAGTGCCTTTCCAAAGTCGGACGGTGGTTCGTTCAGAGTTCCAGAATGGCCAGCCTGCGCCCGGTGAGATTCTGCTGATGGCGAAGATTTTTGTCGGCAAAAATGAAGAGGTTGAATCCGGCGGCTTCGGCCGCTGTGAGCAGCACCCCGTTCTTGATTCCCGTCCAGCCCTGCAACTGGACGGTGGTGACTTCATGCCCGGTGAGGGCGTTGCGCACCTGCGCTGGGACGCACTCATCGAGCAGAATCTTCACGCGGCGGCCTGATGCTCGATGTCCTCCTGACTGCAACGCAAGACCGACACCGCAATCTCGCGGGAGACGGACGGGAAGGATTCGAGGAAGTAATCCAGCGGAAGATTGTCGGCGAGATAGTCGAAGAGAGTCTTCACCGGGACGCGCGTGCCTTTGAAGACTGGCGTGCCGCCGAGGATGTCGGGGTCAATGGTGATCAGGTTCGCTGCGTTCATGCGACGAACATAGCAACTTGCGCCTGAGTGTAAACCCCCGCGCCCCATGTTGCCCGCGCCTCCGCGCTTTCTTCAGCCCCCAGGTCCCGAAGCAGTGCCTTGGTGTTGCCCGAGATCGCATGTGCGAGCAATGGGCGCGAGGAAGTGAGCCGTCGTGCCACAGCGCGAGCGTTGCGGGCGACCTCGATGAGAAGTTCCGGGGTGCGGAGTTCCGTGAGCCAAAAGCGAATCCTCGCCGGGGTGGAGGCTTTCCGATTTTCAAAGTAATGGGCTGCAGGACACTTCGCGAATGAGTTCGGTGAGTCATTTGAATCCTTTCCGGGCGAGTGTTCGATCACGTCGAGGCTGGCAATCATCCAGTTTCGGCAGTGCCATTTGCCACAACGGAAGGCCTGATTTTTTGCAGTAAATCAGGCAGCCGTGGAAATGCCCGCCATTTCTGCGGGGGCTATCGCAGGCCCCCCTGGCTTGGTTCTACGCGCGGTCCCTTGGGCTTTCTCTTTGGGGCAAGGGTGTCGGTGAACGTCCGGCTTGAGGGCTGCCTTGACGGAGCCAGCTTGGGCTTCCTGCCGTCGCCGGTGATTTCCGTGATTGCCAGTCTGTGGATGGTGAAACTGCCCCCTCCGCTGGCTCCGGTAATGATGCCCAAGGTCCCCGGTTCAATCGCGCAGGGGAAATCCAGGTCGCTGTAGTCCGTCTTGAGTGAAGCGAGGAGGCGGTCATCGAGATAACACAAAATCCGATCTTTCCTGACTTGGACGATGGAACTGTAGCGTCTGCCATTCTCGAGGCCCATTGCCACGGACGCGGTGCCCCGGCTTGCTTCGGTCCCATTCACCCGATCAATGCCGCAGACCGTGTTGCCCGCGCTCCCGAGCGCCCAGCGAAACCGGTGGCCATAACCCCAGCATAGCTGCCCTACGGAGCGGGATCCGTCGTTGCGCGTGAATTCCATGATGAAGTCGTACTCCTCGGGCAGTGCGTGGCGGATGCGAAGCGAGGCATTCTCGCTGTTGTCACACACGAGTCCGTTTTTTGTCCGCGACCAACGGCCACCCAGCGCATCTTTTTCGACATGGATCAACGGCATCAAGTCCACCGGTCCTGTTGCGGGATTCGGCACTCTTGCACTCTCCTGCACACTGCCCGCATTGGACGGGGTTGCGACAACCGGGGTGGCCGGCACAGGCGGGTGCTTTGCGTCCAGTCGTTCGGCGCGGATTGCCTCGGCCTGATCGAATTTCATGGCCCTTGTGTATGCCAGTTCGGCAGCCCTGTAGGCGGCATCAAGTCTCGCGTCGGCTTCCGCCATGGATTTCATGGTGTTCCTTACCGCCGGAATTGCAGTGGCCCACGCGGGCACCACTCCCGCAGTCACGTAGGTCGCTTTTTCGGCGGCGACCTTTTTCAATGCATCCACATTGCCCGTCGCTCCCACGGCTTTGACCTTGGCATCGAGTTCGCCCGACAGGAGCGCATCAGTGCTTGCCGCGACGGCATCGTGTTCGCGGAGGACCCTCGCCAACTGCTCCCGGATTGGATCAGCCGGCTCCTGCGCAGGGACAGACGTCGCGGCAATGGACAGCAGCAGGGCGAGGAACACGGGATGTCGCGGATGAAACGCCCACATGAGAATGACTGCGGTTTCCCTAAATGCGGGTGAATCGGCGGTCAAAGGTATTTGCCCCGGATCACGCGTGCGGTTTTTTCGCCAGGCAGTCGGCCCATCTCGCAACGAAAAGCCGGGACAACTGCGATGCTGACAAACTGCGTCCGGCCTGCGGACATGGACGGAACCCGATTTGTTTTATCCATCATGCGCCTTTTGATCATGCAAACGCTGAGACTGCCGGGCCTCGTTGCGGCGGTTCTTATTCCATATTTTGCGTCCGCTGCGGACGGGGTGTTTTTCCGGATCAAGCTGAACGAGCCGGCGGATCGTGCGTGGCATGTGAACATCGGGGGGCACATCCACGTGGATCCGTGGTCCATGGCTGGCGCCGTGTGGCCGGCGGGGGCGGACAAGGATGCGGCCAAGAACGTGGCGCCGGGGCAGTTCAGTCCGTGGTTCGACCTGGTGAAACACGCCGGGGCGAAGATTCACGGGAAACATAACCGCGCGGGCGGCGTCGCGGAATTCCCCAACATCACCGTACGGTTCTCCACTCCAGCCGATGCGAAACATGCGGTCGTGATCGAACTGGCGACGGAGGCGAGCGAGGCTGCGGTGGTGAAGCGGTTCGAGGAAAAGTTCACCGGAAACCTCACGAGCTTTCTGGTTTCATCCAGCCTCCGGAAAGACGCGGCGGAACTGGAGACGGCCAGCCAGATGACGGCCCGGCGGCTCAAGTGGGCCCGGGAAGCGAGCGGAGGGAAGCGCACCGCGCCGGAAAAACTGTGGATTCAGACGCAGTTCTGGAGCCCGCAGCGGCCGGAACTCAACGTGCAGGAGGCAGAGGTGCTCTGGCTGCTCGGGTTCAATCTCGTCGGCAACACCACGGCGGAAATGACGGCGAAATTTCCCTTTCTCCTGCCGGGCGGCCATCACTGGTTCGAGTTCGGCCCCGCATTGAGCCGTGAGGATTGCGACAGCCAGCTCGCCGCCGCGGCGAAGAAAGCAGCGCCGGGCCCGCGGCCCACGCTGTTCGGCCTTTCGGATGAAATCGCCTGCCGCCCACCCATCGGCAAGGACGCGAAGGCGGTGGCGAATTTCAGACAGTGGCTCAAGCAGAGGAACATTCTCCCGGCGGACCTTGGCGTGGCGTTGCTGGATGAAGTGCAGCCGATCGAGTCGCCGGCGGTCCTGGCAGAGCGGCAAAAAACGAACCGGGCGGCTGCAAACCGGGTGTTCGCGTGGACGACGCGGTTCCGGCAGGAGTCCGCCAACGAACGCATCAAGTGGCACAACCAAACCTTCCACCGCCATGCACCGCCCGGCGTCCTGACCTCCACGCTCGTGGCGGATCATCCGTATTTCGGCGGCTCGGGGCTTGGCATGGGCATGGAAAAGGAGAACACCACCTGGGGAGGTTTTCCGCTCTCGCTGGATTGGTTTGGGATGGCCCGGGACCGCGTGGTGGATGTCATCGGCATCGAAGACTGGCTGGGTCTCAACTTCATGTATGGCCCGGGCTCGACGTGGGAGGGATTCCAGCTCATCGGCTTTCAGGCCGCCATGATGCGCAGCGGCAGCCGGGCCGAAATTCCGATCATCACCTGGGTCACTCCCAGCGATGAAAAGAATCTGCGCCTCAAGAGCGCCTCCGCGCTTTGCCAGGGCGGAAAACATTTCTTCTACTGGACCTACGGCCCCACCGCGACGAGCACCGAAAACTACTGGAGCGATCTGCGCGGTGCCTACGACGGCATCGTCCATATCACCCGGCAGCTCGCGGGATCGGAGCACATCATCGCCCCCGGCAAACCGCGCCCGACCCGCATCGCCCTGCTCTACAGTCTCTCCAGCGATCTTTGGCAGCCCTTCGGTTATCTCTCCATGGCCGAGCGCCGGCTCACCTATTTCTCCCTCATCCACGACCAGTATCTCGTGGACATGATCACCGAGCACGACGTGGAGACCGGCCGGCTCGCCGGCTACGATGTTCTCTATTGCGTGGACCCGTGCGTGTCCGGGAAGAGTTGCAAGGAGATCGCCGAATGGGTGCGGAACGGCGGCTGGCTCTACGGCGCGGGGGCGGCGGCGAGCCGGAATGAATTCGGCGAACCGCACGACGGCCTCGCCGATGTCTTCGGACTGAAGCCCGGTGCGGAAGCCACGGTGCAAAAAGGCCGCTACGATCTGCGCGGCGCGCTGAACGATATTCCGTGGCTGGATTCCGTGGCCCTGACCGACGGCCTATCCATTGGCGCCATCGGCCTGAAGGCGGCCGTTTCTCCCGCCGGGGCGAAGGTGACCGGAACATTCAAGGACGGCAGCCCCGCGGTTTTGCGGCACGAATTTGGAAAAGGAAAATCGCTCTACGTCGCGACCTGCCCCGCGGTGTCGTATGCGAAGGACGCCAAATTTGTCCCCGCCGCCCTCAAGGAAAAATGGCCCGCCGCGCAGCGTGAATTCATCAACTCGCATGCCCGCGCCAGCGGCGTGCCGCGCCTCGTGGAACTGTCGCATCCCGTCGTGGAGGCCGGCATCTTTGACTCCGATGCCGGCACAGCGCTCGGCCTCGCAAATTTCCAGTACGACCCCATCCCGGAGCTGACCGTCGCCATTCCCCTGCGCAAAGCCCCGCAGAAAGTAACCTCGATGGAAAAAGGAAGCCTGCCGTTCACCCTCGGGCCACCGAACGGAAAACAAACCGCGGCCGGTTTCACCACGCTCGCCAAATTCAAGCTGCCGCTCGGGTGGAATGACATCGTGACCGTGGAGTGAACGCCCGGTCGCGGTGCCGACGGGCGTTCCGACGCTGCCGGACAGCGTGGCCGGCGTGCCCATTGTCATCACCGACTCGCTGAGCAACGCGGAGGCATAGGCCGCGGCTACGTGAGACCAGCGGCAGCGAAAACCGCGTATGCCGTTTTGATTTTCTTCGGCGTGAATGGCGACGCTGCGACGCCGGCCTGAATCCGCGCGATTACTGCCGGCTGAAAGGCAGCGTGCCCGGCGTATGCTCCGCGCTGCACGGCAGCATCGAGCAGGCGAGTGTCCACGATGCGAGCGTCCGCGTAAAAAATGACCGACGGCTTTTGCACGAAAGGATGATCTCCCGCGTTCAAGATCGTCGTCGTATCCGAGTGCGGCCTTTGCGTCGTCACATTGACCATGATGGCCTCGTGCGTCGCCGGGTCGGGATTCGTGATCAGCACCCACAGATGCTCCGTCTCGTGCCCCGGCTTTGGGAGCATGAAGCTGTCGCCCAATCCCGCCATACGTCTCAGCGTCCGGCGAGCACCAAGTCTGTCTCAGCCAATTCGTCCAACTCGTCTTCCACCGCGGCGATCTCCAGATCCGACTTCCCGCCAGCTTTCAAAATGTCCCGGTAGGTGATCGCGATGGCGCTGCCGTGCGGATCGATCCACTCCGGCAGCGTGTGCGTGAGCTTGACCAATTCCCAACGGCTCTTCCTGCCGTGCTCGGCGAAAACCTTGTCGAGAAGCGCAACCTCCGCCTCGGAAAGTTCGTCGTCTCCGGCGTCCGCCTTGAGTTGCACCTCGTAGTTGCTCGGCTCCGTGATGCTCGATGCCCAGATGGACGGCGTCCCGGGATCTCCGCCATCCGTGGCGAGATCGAGCACGCGGCTCAAGACCGGGCCTCGATCCAGCGACACGTAGCGGTCGGTGCTGATCGGGCGTCCCCAGCGCAGGAGCGCCTCGCGGTCGGCGAGGTAGAGCAGCTTCACGAGCTTCATGTAGCTCATGCGGCCACCGCGCAGGCGCAGCAGATGGGCCGCAGCCTGCGTGGCTTTTCGTTCGTTGAAGCTGAGGCGCACGCTCATACACACACCAATGTCAGGAACTGGGGGTGTGCGCAAGTCACATGCCTGCGCGGCCTGTGGCACACGCTGGACCAGCTCCGCCGAAGCCGCACGAAGGCCGCGAGCCCGACGGGCGTTACCAAGCTGCCGGACAGCGTGGCCTGCATCCCGATCGCCATCACCGACTCGTTGAGCAACGCGGAGGCGTAGCAATTTCAAACTTTCGCCACTCCTAGTGCCGCATCCACCTGCGACTTCCAATTGCCTTCCAACACGAGCCGGAAGCGCATTGGGCCGGGCGCATCTCCCAACACAAACTCGCCCACGGGCACGCCGCCGTCGCTGTGCTTTTCCAGCGTCTCGAAGAGCTTCCGCTTGTAGTCGGTGTCCTCGTTTTTGAGGTGTGCGCCCTTCGTCTCCACGACGACGAGCTTGGACGGTTTGCCGTTTGTTTCTTCCAGTGCGACGAGGAAATCCGGGAAGACTTTCTTCTTCTTCCACCCGTCGAGATACCAGTCGGCCTGCACGGCGATGCGATGCCACCAGCGCACGGCTTTCACGTCGTCGATGTAGAGCGCCACGTCCTTTTCGAGGCTGTTGAAATGCTTGCTCCAGATTTGCTCGAACAACGACTTCTCCACCGGCTGCCCGTTCGCTTTGTGCGCGATGGGGAAATCCGGCGGCTGCGTGACCTCGAAGGCCAGCTTCTCCACCAGTTCCCAACTCAGCCCCTTGCCTTCGAGCCGGAACGACAGTCCACCCTTCGCCAGCAGGTCGCAGAAAATCCGCTCGGTTTGCACATGGATGTCAGCCAGTAGGTCGGCACGCATCTTCTCGATGAGCCGGTAACGGCTGGCGAGCAACTGGTCCTCGGTAAAGTCCCGTTCCCGCAGCGCCGCCAAAGCACCGCGCAGGATGCGCGCGGCCTGCCACGGATTCGGAATCACATCTGCCAGCAGTCGCGCCAGCGCGGGGAAATCGAGGTCTGGCTTGCCGCCGGATTCCGCCACGCCGAGCGGCTTCTTCGGGTCGGGGCCGAGTTGGTCCACGTCCACGGCAACGCGCGTGTGGGACAGCGACGCGGCATCATCCGGGGAGAACTCCGCCGCCTTCGACCACTCCAGCGCTTCCCAATCCACATGCGGGAAAAGGTCGCTCTCGTAGTCGAACAGCCGCCAGTCGTCGCCTTCGCGGGCGAGGATGCGCGGGAGGAAAATGCGCCGCCGAAACGCCGCACGCCGCTCCACTTCCACCGTTACCACATTGCCGCCCGCCGAGGTCGTGCCCGCTGCGCGCACCAGTTCGCCGAGATCGCCCATGCCTTCGCTGGAGAGTCCTTCGCGCACTTTGGCGACGGCATCCGCCACGTTCTGTCGGTGGACGAAGACATGGCTCTGATTCAGCGCCGCGCGGCTTTCGGGAAAATACTCCGCGTGCGGTTGCCGGAGGATGCGCCCGATCATCTGCGTGAGCGCCGTGCCTGCGGTCGTCTCGTCGAGCACCGCCAGCACGTAGGCAAAGGGACAGTCCCAACCTTCCTGTAACGCTGCCTTTGTGAGGATGAACCGCACCGGGCAGGTGTCCGCCATCAGGTCATGCACGGACAATTCATCTTCCGCGCTGCTCTTCTCCGCCACTTCGCCCTCTTTCGCCCCGAGGCGTTCATGCAGAAACTTCCGCACATCGTTCGCGTGAACTTTGCCCGCTTCCGTCTGATCCTTGCCGGTGCGCTCCACGCGGACGAGCAGAATGGGCCGGACGTAGCGATGGGTTTCATCCCGCTCGCGGTCGGCCATCGCCTGGAGTTCCGCCAGCTTGCCGTGCGCCGCGATGAGCGTGTCCTTCCAATCACCCTGCCCTGCGTTGTGCAGATTCAGCGGTAGCTTCACCATCTCCTCTTTCTTCAACGCCATGCCCGTTGTGCTGTGCAGCACGTTGCTTTGCTGCTCCCGCGCGCGGTTGGGCGTGGCCGAGAGTTCGAGAATGAAGCTCGGGTTGAACTTCGCCAGCGTTGCGCGGCGGATCGGAGAAAAGGCCGTGTGTCCTTCGTCGAGAATCACCGTCGGGCGCGCGAGGCAGAGCACGTTGCCGAGGCTTTGCTTCACCGTCGGCCCGCCGCCCCATGCGCCTTCCGCGAGGTCGAGCGTGCCAAGATTGGGCACCAGCTTGAGCAATTCCTTTTGCGCCTCGAAGTCATCCTCCGGCGGGAAAAAGCCGGGATAGCGCCCGGTGTCCTGAAACATCTTCAAGACCTCCGTTTCCTGCCGCGCCGCCGCCGCCATCATCATCACGAAGACGCAGAGGTAATTCTCCACATCCGTCTTGGTGAAGGCGTCGCCGCGCCGGAGCAGTTTCACCCGCCCCCCGCTAGCTCGTTCCAGCGTCATCCGGTAGGGATGCTCGCGATTTGCGAGGCTCTTCCATGTCTGTTTGTAGATTGCATCACTCGGCACAATCCAGAGCACCAGACCATGGGCGCGGCGGTAGTAGAGCCGTTGCAGTTGTTCGATGCCGCGCGTGGCGAGATACGTCTTGCCCGCGCCGGTGGGGAGCTTGAGGCAGACATTCGGCACGGGCCGCCCGATGCCATCCGCGCGGTGCAGCCACGGCGGAACGAACAGTGCGCCGCTGGCATCCTTGGCCTTGGGCAGCACGCCGGTGGCCTTGAGCGCCTCCCACGTCTGGCCGCACCAGTCCACCGCTGGCGCGTCGATGCCCGCGTCGCGCAGCACAGTCGCGGCCTTCTCGGCGTTGTCGCGCTTCGCCACCAGTGTTTCGAGATACCCAGTGAACCGCTCGACCGTCTCTTCCTGATATTCGAGGCGCTTCATTCGGCTTGTACGCGGTGGAGGGCGTAGGGCAGTTGGGCGAAGTCCACCTTCAGCTCGCGCAGCGAGCGGTGGTTGATGAACTTCGCGGCGGCGAAGACGAGCGCCTGCTTGCCCGTGCCCTTGCTCTCGGCGGCGATGGCCTCGGCCTGCGTGCGGGTGAAGGCGGCGGCGGGACTGCGCAGCCACGCTTCATCGGGCCGGTAGTGCAGGTAGATGCGCCACACCGCCGTCTCGCCAATCAAGACCGGGGCGTCGGTCGGTGCGGGTTCCGGTGCGGGCTGGGCCTTGGCTTTGCCCTTCGCCTTCGCGGCGGGTTTCGCGGGTTCGCTGGCGGGCAGGGTGTGCCCGGTGGCGGTGAAGAAAAGGTAGCGCGCCAGCGCGGGGAAGCTGGGCAGCGTGCCGGGCGTCTCCGCCAGCAGGCGCTCCAGGTCCATCGCCTCGCCGAGTTCCAGGTAGGTGAAGCTGCCGCCGAGGCCGGGCATCTTTTCCTTCACCTGCTTCTGGCCCACGATGGTCAGCACGCCGTCGGTTATTTTCTTGTCAATCTTGTCGTAGTTCCCGCGTTCGAGGTTCTCGATGCCTTCGATGCGTTCGAGGATTTCGTTCCGGTTCTTATCCTTGGCAAAGGTGGTCCACGTCACCTTCTCCGGCGGATGCAGCTCGGTCTCCTGCGTGCCGGTGTAGTCGTAGCCGCGGATGACGCGCCGCACGCGCTCGGCGGTGAGCGTGTCACAAACATCAACTGCCTCCCGCTTCTCTTTGTCGTATTCATCGCATTGAACGAGAATAAACCGGCGCGTCCCGGTATCGGCTTCATTCAAGGCAATGGCAGCGTGCCCTGTTGTTCCGCTTCCAGCAAAAGAATCGAGAATGAGCGCGTCGGTCTGTTTGTGCGTCTTTGCACGTAAGAGGAACTGCACAAGTGAAACCGGCTTCGGATAGTCAAACGGCATCTTTTCTAAGTCTGAAAAGATTCGCGTCAGTTCTTCACTGGCATCCTCATTTGTGCCGATTCCATCGTCCAGGCCAAGCAGGGATGCAGGTGCTTTGGAGCGATTTTCTTGGTCGTGGCGGAAAACGTTCACCCGAAAGTCCACACTCAAAACGAACTCGCTTCCGCCTGTGATTTCGGCATCGAGGAATGGCTGCGACCAGCGGAAACGCCCTCGGAGTCGGAACGGTTTTTGAATCACGCCATCCTTTACGTAGATGTCGTCAAGAAGTTCGACCTCTAGTTCACCAGACGGGCCTTTCTTACCCGAACTGACTTTGCCTTCACCAAAGCGGCGACCGACACGAATTGTCTTCGCAGGGAAAGTTAAAGTGCTGATGTTGTTCGAGCGATTGAGCAGCGGCACAGCCTTTTCCGCGTAAGCCGCAGCACCGTGCAATTCAATGGGAGCGTCGCCCTTTTTGTAGGCAAGGACGTATTCCGTGACCTTGCGGAACTCATCGCTCAGGTTGCTTCCCTTTTTCTTACGAATCCAAGTGAACACAGCAATTCGCCGCTCCTCTCCGAATACTTCATCCATCATTTGCAGGAGGTCTCCTACTTCGTTGTCATCAATGGACACGAAGATCGCGCCATCCTCGGCGAGGAGTTCTTTGAGGAGCTGGAGGCGGGGCCACATCATGCAGAGCCATTTGTCGTGGCGCTGGAGGTCGTCGCGCTCGACGGGGTTGGCGGCCTTTTTCAGCCAGTCGCGCATGAGCGGGGCGTTGACGGCGTCGTTGTAGCACCAGCCCTCGGTGCCGGTGTTGTAGGGCGGGTCGATGTAGATGCAGTCCACCCGCCCGGCGTAGCGCGGGAGGAGGGCCTTGAGGGCTTCGAGATTGTCGCCGTGGAGGAT
>CAMAUI010000088.1 GCA_945861385.1 Prosthecobacter debontii | reverse complement strand
GGACGGGCCGAGGATGCGGATGCCGGGGATTTCCGAGAGCAGCGCGATGGCGCGGGCCGTGAGTTCCGAGTCGTGCGCGAAGATCGCGGGGCGTCCGATTTGTTCGAGGAAATCAACGGCAGCCCCGAGGCCCACGGCGCCTGCGATGTTCGGCGTTCCCGCCTCGAAACGGTGGGGCGATTGTTTGTAAGTCGCGCGTTCGTAGGTGACGCTGACGATCATCTCCCCGCCGCCGTGCCACGGCGGCATGGCGTTGAGCAAATCGAGTTTTCCCCAAAGCCCGCCGATGCCGGTTGGTGCGATCATTTTGTGCCCGGAGAACGCGTAGAAGTCGCACCCGAGTTCGCGGACGTTGACGGGGAGATGGCCGGCGGATTGCGCGCCGTCCACCAGCGTGGCGACGCCCGCGGCGCGTGCCGTGGCGCACCATTCGGCGACGGGATTGATGGTGCCGAGGGAATTTGAGACGTGGGTGAATGCGAAAAGCTTCGCGCCGGCGAGAAGGGATGGCTCGAACGCGAGGGTGCCGTCGTCCTTCACCGGGACAAAGCGGAGCGTCGCGCCCGTCTGGCCCGCGAGAAGCTGCCACGGGACGAGGTTGCTGTGGTGCTCGATCTCGGTGAGGAGGATGATGTCGCCAGCGCGGACATTTTGCCGCGCCCATGTGCTGGCGACGAGATTGACGGCCTCGGTGGTGCCGCGGGTGAAGATGAGCTCGTCCGCGCACGCAGCGCCGAGATACGCGGCGACCTTCGCGCGTGCGCCCTCGTAGGCATCGGTGGCGCGGGAGCTGAGTTCGTGCAGGCCGCGGTGGACGTTTGCATTGTCATGCTCGTAGTAGCGGGTGAGCGCGGAGATGACGGCGCGGGGTTTCTGCGAGCTTGCGGCATTGTCGAAATAGATGAGCGGCTTCCCGTTCACCTGCTCCCGCAGGATCGGGAATTCGTCGCGCACTTTCATCCAGTCAACCGTGCTCATGCCCGTGCAACATGTCACCCGCCCGTGCGCGTGGCAACCGCCCCGGTGGTTCGCGGGCCGGGCATTTGCCGGGTGCGGTACATGTTGCCCCCCGCGGAATGTGTCGCGTAGCTTGGCCGCATGCCCGCGAAGCGCCGCAAACCGACACCCACCAAGCGCACCAAGCCGGCCCCGCGCGGGCGGCGGAAGTTTGATCCCGCCAACCCGCACTGGATCCCCGGGATTCACTATTACTGTGACCGCTGGTGCGAGCGGTGTGAATTTTCCCACCGGTGCCTCCGCTTCGCTCTCGCGGAGCGGATCCACGGGTCGGGTGGCGCGCGTAAAATGGCCGGGGCGCGGACGGTCTTTGACGCGCTCGACCGGATGTTCCAGGAAACCCGGCATGAGCTGGACGAGGCCGCGCGCAGCGGAGTTCGCAGCGGAGATGAGCGCAGCGTCGCCGCGCATGTCGCCGTGGAGAAGCGCCTCCACCGCCGCGCCCTGTCCGCGGGCGCGCGCGAGACGAAGGCCGCGCTCACCTACGCGCGCATCGTGGACGAATGGTTCAACAACGAACTCAAGCTGCCGCTGGAGCATGTGCGCTCGCTGGAGGAGCGCGTCCACAAGGGCCTCATCCGCGTCAGCGATGCCAAGGGCGATCTCGTGCGGCTGAATGAATCCGTCGAAATCATCCGCTGGCACCAGCATCTGCCCTACGTGAAGCTCTGCCGCGCCTTGATCTCCCGCGTCGAGGAGGACACCGCCCGCGAGGGGTCACGCAACCGTGATTCCGACGGCTCCGCGAAAGTCGCGCTCGTCTCCATTGAAGAGAGCATCGCTGCGTGGACGCAGGTCAGCGAGATGTTCACGGAGAAGACCGACAGCGTCCTCGAAATCCTCGTCCACCTCACCCGCTTGCGCCGCGCCATCGAGCAGCGCTTCCCGAAGGCGCGGAAATTCAAGCGCCCCGGCTTCGACGAAAAACCGCGGCGGAAAAGAAAAGCGCCGGGGTAAAATGCGGAGGCGTCATCCCCATGTTCCGCCCGCCTTCGCAGCCTCGACGAAGTTGACCAGCGTGCGCACGGCGAAGCCGGTCGCCCCTCGTGTGACCCAGGGCAGGTCGCGGTCCATCCTCGCGGGGTACGCGATGTCGAGGTGCGCCCACGGCGTGTCCCCGGCGAAAGTGCGGAGGAACGCCGCCGCGGTGCATGCGCCGCCGAGGCGGCCGCCGCTGTTTTTAACGAGGGCAAAGTCGCTCCGGATCTGCGTGTCGTATTCCGGATAGTGCGGCATCAGCCAGACCTGCTCGCCCGCGGCTTCCGCGGCCTCCAGCACCTTCGTCGCAACCCCGGACCTGCTACTCCACAAACCGGCGGTGAATTCCCCGAGCGCGACGCCGCACGCGCCGGTGAGCGTGGCCACATCGATGATCGTGCGCGCCTTGAGCGTCTTCCGGGCATAGGCGATGGCGTCGGCGAGGATCATGCGCCCCTCGGCGTCGGTGTTCACGACCTCGACTTTCTTGCCGTCGTGGCAGGTGACAATGTCACCGGGTCGGTAGGCGCGCGAGCCGGGCATGTTTTCCGCCGCCGGGATGAGCGCGACGACGTTGCGGCGGATGCCGAGCTTCGCGATCGCGAGGATGGCGCCGAGGACGGCGGTGCCGCCGCACTTGTCCCAGATCATCTTCTCCATGTCGGCGGCCGGCTTGATGGAGATGCCGCCCGTGTCGAACGTCACCGCTTTGCCGACGAGGGCGATGGGAGCCTCTCCTTTTTTCCCGCCACGATGCTCGATGATGATGAGACGCGGCGGCCGGTCGCTGCCGGTTCCGACGGCGAGGATGCCGCCGAATTTTCCGGCGCGGAGCTTCTTTTCATCGAGGACGGTGCAGCGGAGGCCCGAGTGACGCGCGTGCCACTGGGCAAGCTCTGCGAGCGCGGCGGGATGCACGATGTTGCCGGGCTGGTTGGCGATGCGGCGGGCAAGGTTCGCCATCTCCGCCACGGTCTTGGCGCGCGCGCCTGCGCGGCGTGCGGTGGCGAGCTGTGCCCCGGGCACGACGACCGTCACCCGCGCGAGCCCGGCGGTTTTTTCGTCCTTGAAATCCTCGAAAAGAAAATCGCCGAGGAGAAGTCCCTCGACCGCCGCGCCGATGTGCGCGGCGTGCTCGCCGAGGTGGAGAGAGATGCGGTGGCGGCCCGCCTGCCGGAGTGCTTTCCCCGCGGTACCAGCCGCGCGACGGATGGTGTCGGCCTTGATGTCGGCGGCATCGCCAAGGCCGATGCAGAGGGTGTTCTCGGCGTGGTGAAAGATGCGGCTGTTGGGCTTGAGCGAGAGTTCGGCGCGCGTGATGCCCGCAGGCAGGCTGTTGCGCTGGCCGGTGGTGAAGAAGCGGACGGACGTGCTTTTCGCGTCGGGCTTGGCGGAGAAGGTGATGGTCACGCGCCCGTTAGAACGCGCCTTGCCGGGGGAGGGCAAGCGCGGCGATGCAGCGGCGGGAAAATTGAAATCCTCCTCCACTCCCGGCCATTGTCGGCACGGGAACGGCAAAGCCATCGCCGGTGAAGCCGCTGCTGCGATGGCGGCTCGTGCGGCTGCCGCGACGGCGCCGGCTAATCCATCTCCCGCGCCGATTTTGCCTCCCCATGGCCTTTCGAGTGGAGTGCGCTGATTCCATAACGCACGTATCCGATGCCGGAAACGAGCGTGCAAAATCCCGCGATCACAACCGGCAGATCGAGGAACATCACCTCCACCCCGGCGACCTTGGTCCGCCACGAGTTTCCCGTGAGGAGCATGACGAATCCGATGGCGACCATCTGGGAGACAGTCGCCACCTTCCCCATCCAGCTTGGCCGCACCCTTGCGTCGCACTGCAGGAAATGCAGCGCGAGAACACCGCCCACGATCACGATGTCCCGCGTGATGACCAGGACGGGAAACCAGATCGGAAACTCATACTGCCAGTCGCTCACGCTGAGCGTGATGATCCCCGCGAGAAGCAGGCCCTTGTCCGCGATGGGATCGAGGATCACGCCGAGCTTGCTCATCTGGTTGTAGCGCCGCGCGATGTAGCCGTCCACGCCGTCGCTCGCCGCCGCGAGGACAAAAACCGCGACTGCCGTCCAGCGCAGCCACTCGATCGGGGCTCCGTGCGCGACGCTGCGCCCGTAGTAGAGCGCTATCATCACAAACACTGGGATCAGGCAGATCCGTCCGATGGTGATTTTGTTCGGGGTCGTCACGCTGCCGGGAATAACGGAGCCGCCGGAAAATTGGAATGCGGATTTTGCGCCCCGCCCGCGCGGGGTGATCGCGGAAGGGTGCCCGCGGGCGACATCCGCGCCCGCTGAAGGGCGGGAAATGCGCGCTATTTCTTCTTCGGTTTCTTCTGCTCGGTCCGCGCCACTTTTCCATCGGCCGTCATGAAGATTCCCCAGCGGATGCCATTCTTGTCCGTGATCTTCGCCTCGTAGAGGGTTCCCGTGCTCTCGATCTCAACCTTCTCAAGGATTGCCCCGGCATCCACGGTTTTCTTGATCGTCGCCTGCACGCCGGCGGGCGCCTCGGCGAGCGTGATCTCCTTGTCCTTGGCCGCTGCCGGGAGCACGGATGCAATCGCGGCGGCAATGGTGAGAGTGATCATTTTCATGCGCGAATACTGCGCCACAATCGGAGCGCCAGCAATAGCGCAAACCGCGGCAGGTACCCGGCCCGAATCCGCCCGCCCAGGTCAGGCTGTGATGCCTCGGTGGCTCCGCAATGGCGTCATCCGACTTGGGCGGCTCTGCGCCTTTGCGCCAGGTTCCATTACGATTCCGGGATGATCAATCTCCCGGCGTCTCACAGAACCCGCCCGTTCATGGCATCGCGAATGATCCGGCGCATCCCTTGGCGTTCCGGTTTCAGGATCATGCCGTTTGCAGCGCGTGCGTCCACAGCGCGGCGCCAGCCATGAGCAGGATGCCAAGCAGGACATAAAGCCCGCGACGGCCGCCACCTCACACTGCCGCGCATCACCGAACCCCCGAAAAAACAAGCCGCCCTGCTCCTGTAGCTCGGCTGGGCGCTGCCCGCGCAAGCCCCGCTGCGCATCCTGCGCCGCTCCTCCGCCTGCACACTGAAAGCCGAGCCCGTGGCAATTTTGCTTGGCCGACCTTCTCCACAAAAATCACACGGCTCCGATGACGGAAGCCCCCACGGATGCTGGAAGTGCGAAAGTTGGGCTAGCGAAGAACCACGACGGCAGATTGGAAGCGGGAGTAGCACTCAGGTTCCTATCCGCAGATTTCCGCTGCAGACGAATCTGCCAAATCTCTGAAATCTGCAGACGAAAACATGGTCTCCATCAACACTTCGGAAATGGGATACTCAGGAGGTTTGCTCCGCCGCTGCATCAGCCCTGAAGCGCGGCGACGAGGTACCACGCGCCGGCGATTGCGATGAGGGCGGAGCCGTAGCGCAGGGTGAAGGCGCGGCGTGGTGCGGTGCGGAGGATTTTCATCCCGGCGAAGACGGGGAGCACGACGGCCTGGTGGCCCAGTTCGACGCCGATGCTGAAGCCCGCGAGCGCGAGGCCGGTGGCGAGTGCGGGGAGTTCCTGCATCGCTTCGAGCAGGCCTCCCGCGAAGCCGAGACCGTGGAAAAGGCCGAATGCAAACGCGGCGAGCAAGCGCCCGCGCCCGCGCGCGGATGATGGCCAGAAGACATTCTGCGCGGCGACGACGACGATGCTGAGCGCTATGATCGGCTCGACGATGGACGACTGGAGGCGCACGACATCGAGCACGCTAAGCGTGAGCGTGATGGTGTGCGCGAGCGTGAAGGCGGTGACGACTTTCACGAGGTCCCACAGGCCCGTGGCGGCGAGGACGAGCGCGGCCATGAAAAGCAGATGATCCCAGCCCACGAGGATGTGATGCACGCCGTGGCTCAGGTAACTCGTGAACGCGCCTTCGTGCGCGGGCGCGGCGGCGGCGGCGGTGGCGAGTACGAGCGGCTCGCGGTGGGTGAAAAGGATGCCGTCGCGCACAGTCATGCCGTCGCGGGCGTGGCGGACGACGAATGTAGCCTCCCATGGATTGCCGGGCGCGAAATTGATCTCGTTCATCAAGTCCTGCCGCGCGGAAATCTCGCGCGGCGTGGCGGCGAGGTCGAAGCGCAGGTCGTAGAGCGTGAAGCCGGCGGTGGTTTTGTCCTCGGGCGGCGTGACTTTTTCCACGCGGCCTGCGAGGGGCTGGCCGTCGGCGGCGAGGCGCAGGTGTTCGAGAAGGTAGGCGCCGTGCGCGGCGAAAAGTGCGTCGAGGCTTGCGGCGGGCGCGGGGTTTTTGCCGAGTGTGCCGGCGACGAAGACCTGCTCGTTTGAGACGCGGGCGCGGGCGGCGATGTGGTCGGCGCGCACATCGAGCGTGAGCGAGCCTTGCGCGACGGGATGCGCGGCGGCGGTGATTGCGAGGGCGGGGAAAAGGAGGAGGCGGATCATCGGTGGACGTGGAAGGCGTTGAAGCGCGGGTTGACGGCGGCGGCTTCACGGAGCGCGGCCTGGCCTCCGGCGACGTCCCCGGCGCTGATGCGGATCATGGCGGTGTGTTGCAGGATGTGCGCGTCGCGCGGGCCGGCGGCGAGGGCGATCTCGGCGATGGCGGCCTTGGTGTCGCCGCTTTTGTAGAGCGCCCAGGCGAGGGCGTCGTGCGCGGCGGCGGTCTTGCGGAGCGCTGCGTCTTTGCGCGCGGCGTCGAGCGCGGCGGCGGGGTCGGGGCGCGAGTCGCTGTAGAAGCCGGCGAGGTGATGGTAATAGGCGACGCTGCCCTTCGCGGTGGCGTCGAGGTACGCGGCGAGGGCGCGGTCGTGCCACGGCTTTGCGGCGTCCGCTTTGCCGAGGAAAAGATGGAGGTCGCCGATGGCTTGGAGCAGCTCGGGACGAGGGATGCGGGCGATGAGCTTTTCGTAGATCGCGAACGCCTCATCGGTGCGGCCTTGCGCGGCACGCAGTTCGGCGAGGTGGTCGAGCGCGCTCCACCACTCGGGCACGGCTTCGAGGGCGGCGAGGTAGCGTGGCCCGGCGGCGTCCCAGTCGCCGGAGCGGTGGACGAGTTCGCCGAGCTGCACTTCGCACCATGCGAGGAGTTGCGGCTGGGTAGGTGTGAGCGTTTTGGCGGTGTCGCGGGCGGTGGTGAAAAGAACGCGCGCCTCGTCGCGCTGCCCGCGCGCGAGTGCGAGGCGGGCGCGGCGTGTGGCGGTGTCGAGTGGTGAGAGTGGTTCGAGTGCGCCGAGGGTGCGCGCGGCTTCGTCGTAGTCGCCGAGTTCGAGCAGGGCGTCGGCAAGGATGATGAGCGGGGCGGGCTTGCCGGGCTGGAGATCGCTGAGCTTGCGCGCACGGTCGCGGGCGTCGGCGAAGCGGTGCGATGCGAGATCCACACGGGCGCGGAGTGCGAGGCCGGCAGGATTCGATTCGGCGGGGATGGCTTTGAGCGATGCGGCGGCGGCGTGCGCGGCGCGGGCGAGCCATGCTTCGTCGCCGGTTTCGCGACGGCGCGCGAGGCAGCGTTCGCCGAGCTGATTCCATGCGATGAAGTCATCGGGGTCTGCTTTCACTTTCGCCTCGAGGAAATCGAGCGCGCGATCCGGCGGCGCGGCGGCGAGCGGGAAGCACAGCCCGGCGCACAGCGCCCAGTTTGCGAGCACGCGTTTCATTTCAAAAAAAGCCGTGCCGGTCGCGGATATCCACGACCGGCACGGCGCTGAATTCATTCCCTGCTTAGTTGCGCGTGTTGTCCTCGACGTTGCCTTCGCCGGTGCGCGGCTGGTGCGGGAGGCCGAGGTACGGGAAGTTCGCGGAGAACGTCACGTCGTTCGCTGGGACGTTGTCGTCCACCGGGGCACCAAGCTCGGCGAGGATGGTGAGGAGCGTACCCACCACGTCGTTCGCGGGCGTGCGGCCATTTGGGAAGGCGGCGGGCACCGTGGTATCGAAGCGCAGGAAATCGCCGTCGAGCACGGCGAGTTTCGCGAGGGCGAGCTGCGTGCCGGCGAGCGGCGCGCTGAGCGGAGGGGTGCTGCCGCCGGAGACTTGCAGGGCGTTGAGAGTGCCGAGGATGCCGGGGGCAAACTTCAGCTTGCTGTCATCAATGGTCGTGCCGCCGTTGTAGGCGTTCTTTTCCGCGAGCGGGACGAGGAGCGCGTTGATGGCGGGAAGCCCTTCGCGATCCACGACGCCGTAAGCGCCGAAGGGAACCTTTTTGCCTTTCACCGTTTTCTCGAAGCGGCGTTGCGCGAGCACGTTTCCGCCAAACTTCGTGGTGTTGGTGACTTTCACGTTCTTGCTTTTCAGTTCCACAATCGGGATGCGGAGCGCCATGACGAGCACGTTGTAACCCGCGAAGGTGTCGCGTCCGCGGGCCAGTTCGGCGGCGGCGTCGGTGATCGCAGCGGTGCGATCCGCGAACGTGCCGGGAACCACCGCAAGGTTCGCGATGAATCGGTTGCGGAAGCCCACGAAGCCGGGGATGTCGAAGAAGAACGGATCATCCGCCTCACCGGCGAAGAACTCGACATCAATCTCCGGGCCGAGCGGGTCGGTGGGCTTTTTGCCGGCGGTCTTGAGCTTCTGCGGCGTGGGTGGAAAATAATCCGCGCCTCCCGGAGGCGTCGCGCCGAGACCGGCGGCGGTGGCGTTGCCGATGAATTTGCCCTTCGGGATGCCAGCGAACGCGGAGCCGCTGAACACGACCGTAGCGGTCTGTCCGGCGGTGGTGGTCTTTTCGCTGAAGCTCACATCAATGAACGCATCTGGCACCGGGTCGAAGTCCACGTCGGCCATTGTGGGCGCGGGGATTGGCTTGCCATTCGCGTCCACTGGGCCGGTGTTTTCGATCTGGAAGCGGTAGCGGATGGTCGAGTCGAAGATGGCAAAGTTACCCGCCTCGCCCGGCACGATAAAGCCGCGCACGGTGTTGATGAGGATCATCTTCGTATTGTCGTTCGGATCCACGAACATGTAGAGATCCGCGAGGTCGGCGGCCTGGTCGCCGGCGACGGTCGGGCCGTCGGCGTGGTCGGATGCGAAGGATGTGGCGGCGGCCAGCGAGAGCGTGGCGGCGCCGATGAGTGATCTGAGGATGCGGTGTTTTTTCATGTTGGTTTGGTTATTGGGTTGTGGTGTTGCGCCGGGGATGCTGCTTGATTCCAATCAGCCCGACGCACGCAGCATGAGAGAAGAATCACCACCACGTCAAAAGGTATTCCAGTTTTCTTTCATCGCGCTCACCTGCGCGGCATTTGCGGCAGCAGGCGGCGTCGCATGGTATCTTCTCGCTGAAAACGGACCGCCGCCCGGGCCTGCCGCGCCTTCGCCGAAGACCGCACCGCACACACCCCGTGTGATGGCGCGCGCGGCCGGCCGGGATCGCCCCGCCGCGCCGCTGCCTGCTTTCGAGCACCCCACGCCGACACCCGCGCCGCGTGCGCACCCGGCCCCGGCGATCCCGGAACTGGAGCACCGATACCGCGCGGCGACCGCGGAGGATCGCGCGGACATCGCCCGCGAGATCGCCGGCGCGAACAACGCCGATGCCGTCCTCGCCCTCGGGCGCCTGTTCCGCGCCGCGCGCCACCCGGAGGAAAAACTCACGCTGCTCAACGCGCTTGGTGACGTGGGTGCGGAGTCCGCGCCGGACGCACGCCTCGCCATGCTCGCCGCGGCCGCCGCGCCGCAGCACCGCGAAGTGCGCCTCGCCGCGCTCGGCAGCCTGGCCGACTTCGACGACCCTCGCGCGCTTGCCATCATCCGCGAGATCGCCACGGGCGACGCGGACAAAAGCGTACGCGAATTTGCCGGGGAACTTCTCGCCGCCCTCGACGAAGGGAAGTGATACCATCTTTCAGAAATAAAGAGTCTCTCGGAGGCAAGGGGAATATCCCGGGCAGGGTGGGCGTCCCGCCCGAACGAATTTCCGTGGCGTCCAAGGCAGCGCCGAAAGGCCGCGCCGCAAGATGCGTCGCTCGGCGGGCAGGATGCCCACCATACCCGAAACCCGCCCCTCGCCCGCGCTGCATCTCAATATTTTTGAGAGATGGTATTTTTTCCGCCCGCCCAAAAATTTCTCCCGCCGGTAATCCTCGCGTAATGCACGGGGTGCGATGGTTGGCGCGTTATGAAAACACACATCAAAGCCATCATCGCAGCACTCGCCATCACCGCCGGAACCGCCTTCGCAGCGGTGCCGACTGGGACGCCGGTGTTCACCAATCCAACCAACATCAACAACCAGTTCTACCCGTTCACACCGGGGGCCTACCGCCTTTACATCGGGGCCTCGGAGGGCGTGCCGACGGCGGCGGTCTATGTCTGCACGGACGAGACCCGGACGTTCGTCTTCAACGGCCAGAACGTCGTCACACGCGTGCTTCGCGAGATCAATTACGAGCGCGGCAAGCTGATCGAATTCACCGATAACTTCTTCGCACAGGCGGACGACGGCACCGTCTATTACTTCGGTGAGACGGTGTATAATTACGACGAAGACGGGAACATCGCGGACAACCACGGAAGCTGGCTGGTCAACGGCCCGACACTTCCGACGGACCCGGCGAGCACTGCCACCGCTGGCGCGCCGACCATTTACATGCCCGCAAACCCCGAGGTCGGGGATGTGTTCTTCCCGGAGGACACGCTTCCGTTCGTCCACGAGCGCGACCAGGTGAAAAAAACCGGCAAGGTCGTCGTCGCACGCGGCACGAAGTATCGGGACTGCATGCAGATCGAGGAGAGTTCGCAGATCTCCACCGGCAAAGAGCTCAAGTGGTGGGCGCGCGGCGTCGGCGTCATCCGCACGCAGGGAATAAACGAGCATTCCCAGCTCGCGGCGTCGTCCTTCCGGCAGCCGTAAGGTTTTTTCCAAGGTGGATCGCGGAGGCCGGTGTGGACATTCCCGCCGGCCTCCGCCAACACTGCACCCATGAGGATTCTTTACGTTGAAGATTCCCGGCACCTCCAGAAATCCGTCGCCACTGCGCTCAAGCGCGCGGGCTATTCCGTGGACGTCTGCGGCGACGGGGCCGAGGGGCTGCACCGCGCCGGGTCGGCGGGCTACGATGTCGCGATTCTCGACATCATGCTCCCGGTGATGGACGGCATGGAAATTCTGCGCCGCCTGCGCGCCGCCGGGCGCGATTTGCAAGTGCTGCTGCTCACCGCGCGCGACGCCGTGCCGGAGCGCGTCCGCGGGCTTCAAGCCGGGGCGGACGACTATCTCGTGAAGCCTTTCGCCCTCGACGAACTGCTCGCGCGCGTCGGCGTGCTCTGCCGCCGCGCGTATGCAAAAAAGAACCCGCTCATCACCATCGGCGATCTCGTCGTGGATACCGCCCGGCGCAGCGCCGCGCGCGCCGGAACAAGCGTGGACCTGCTTCCGCGCGAATTCCGCATCCTCGAATATCTCGCGATGCGCGCAGGCGAGGTCGTTTCCCGCACGGACATCTGGAACCACGTCTATGATGAACTCACCGAGCCGATGAGCAACGCAGTGGACTCGGCGATTTGCACGATCCGGAAAAAGATCGAGCCACCCGGCAGCGCCCGCCTTCTGCACACCCGGCGCGGAATGGGCTACATCCTCTCCGAATGACATCGCTCCGCCGCCAGCTTCTCGCCGGGATTCTCGGCAGCCTCGCCCTCGTCCTCGCCATCGCGGGCACGGCGTTGTTTGCACACATCCGCCGGGCAGTGGTGACGGAGTTTGATTCCGCACTCGCGGCCCGCGCGAACGGCCTGCTGCTCGTCGTCGAACAGACGCGGAAAAAAGTGGACGTGGATCTGAAGGACAAATTCATCCCCGAATTCCAGCCCGGCGCGGAGTGCGATTACTACGAGATTCGC
This sequence comes from Prosthecobacter debontii, assembly GCA_945861385.1. Taxonomy (GTDB): domain Bacteria; phylum Verrucomicrobiota; class Verrucomicrobiia; order Chthoniobacterales; family Chthoniobacteraceae; genus SXWH01. The sequence goes on along the minus strand of CAMAUI010000088.1, from coordinate 7,818 downwards.
CAGATCGGCGGGCCATTCATCGCGCGCTCGCCTTCGCTGGATGTAACACGCGACCTCCCCGGCGAAACCGGCCCACTCGGGCAGTTCTATTTTTTCGACCTGCCGCTGCCCGACGGGCGGCGGGGCCGCGCTGCGGGGATCGTTTTCCAGCCGCGACTGGACCTCGGAAAAAACAACACCGACCCGCCGCCGGCGCGAGTCACCCTGCGGCTGGTCGTCGCGACGGACCGGGCGCGGCTGGACAAGGTGCTTGCGAGTTCCGGCACCGGCTTCGCACTCGCGGGAATCGCCGCGCTCGCGGCAAGCGCGCTTGGAATTTTTCTCGCCGTGCGCCGGGCGCTCGCGCCCGTGCAGCGCGTCGCCGGGCACGCCGCATCACTCACCGAGCGGTCGCTCGGCGTCGAGTTTCCCGTCGCCGGAATGCCGCGCGAGATTGTCCCCGTCTGCCACCGGCTGAACGAACTCATGAGCCGGCTCGGTGCAGCCTTTGAAAGGGAGTCGCGATTTTCCTCCGACATCGCCCACGAACTGCGGACGCCGCTCGCCGAGTTGCGAACACTCTGCGAAACCGCGCTCCGCTGGCCGGGAGGCGCGGAGGAATCCGAAGCGACGATCCGCGAGGCGGCGGAGATCACGCTGCGGATGGAACGCCTCGTCACCACGCTGCTCGCCATCGCGCGCTCCGAGCGCGGCGCCGCGCAGAGCGAGCGGGCCGCCGTGGCGCTCGCCGGGCTGGTTCACGAAATTCTGGAGCCGCTCTTGCGGCAAATGGTCGAACGGCTCATCACCGTCACCGTCGGGATTCCCGAATCGCTGACCGTCACCACCGACCCCGCACTGCTCCGCGTCATCCTCTCGAACCTGCTCGCCAACGCCGGACAACACACGCCGCGCTCTGGAATGATCCGCATTGCCGCCACCGGGGGTTCGATCCTCCACGTCACGATTTCGAACACCTGCGCCGGGCTGTCCGAAGCGGATATTCCGCGATTGTTCGAGCGGTTCTGGCGCAAGGACGAAGCCCGCCCATCATCCGAGCGATGCGGCCTCGGCCTCGCGCTCGCCGCCGCTTGTGCAAAGAGTCTCGGTTGCGACCTGAGCGCCTCGCTCCCCGCGCCGGACACGATCGTTTTCACGCTCTCGATCCCGCAGGAGCAAAGAGCAGGGCTTCCCGAATTCGCGCCAGCCGTGGTTTGATGGAGCCGCGCCGCCGCGTCGTAGCTGCGACGCCCTCGTCGTCCTGATACATCGGGATATCCGCGGTGCTCCGCCGCGAGGTTCGCTGAAGGGCGACAAGATGGTACGCTCTGAAACTCGCGGCGGGGGCGCCACGGATACACTTGCGACGAGGGCGTCGCAGCCACGGAGGAGCCGCCTTCTCCAACTGCATTGTTCCGGCTCAGCGCACGCGCACGAGGATGTCCCCCGCATCTTCGCCGATGGGGCCGTTGTCGAGGAATTGCGCGATGGTGAAATCGCTGAAGACTCCGGCGGCGGTTTTCACGCTCTTGATTACCGCGGCCTGGATGGCGCTGGTGTGGTCGAGAAGGGCGGGCGCGGGCGCGCTGCCGAGTGCGCTGAAGGTGACGGGGCCGATGAGGCTCGCCTGCGTGAGCGGGCCGGCGGCGGGGGCGGTGATGTCGCCGGCGTCGCCGAAGATGCCGTTCATGGGATCCACGCCTGCGATGATCGAGATTGCCGAGACGGCGCCCCCGACCGTCACCGCTGCGATGGCGGCGGCACGCTGGTAGGTCTCGTCGCCGTCAATCGCGTAGTCGCCGCCGAGTTTCGCGCCTGCGAGGATGAGTGAGTCGGTGATGTCGCCACCGATGGTGACGGCGCCGATGGAGCCGCCGGCGGCGAGCAGGACTTTGGAGAACGAGCCGGAGGTTTTCACGGAGCCGAGGTTCGCTTTTGCGAGGGCGGATTTGATGGCGGCGACTGTCGTGCCGGAAAGGTCGAGCGACTGTCCGGCGAGGATCACGCTGTTGTCGAGCGTGCCGAGCGCGAGGGTCTTCGCTTTCACGGTGACGGCACCGACGCCCGCGCCCGCGAAGACGCTGAGGCCGGTGACTTGGGCGGCGGTGGCGTCGCCGTCGAACAGCATCGCGCCGATGCCGCCGCTGGCGGTGAGGCTTGCGCCATTCACCGCTGTGGCTGTGGCGGCGGGCGCTTTGCCGCGTGTGACGGCGACGGTGGTTGCGCCGATGGAGTTGCCGAGAAAGCTGCCGCCCTCGATGCCGATGCTCGAGCCGTCCTGGTTTTTGACGGTCACTTTCACGCTGGCGAGCGTGTTCACAGTCGAGGCGTCGGGGCCGAACTCCGCGTCGTCCACGCGCGCATCGAAGATTGTGTTGCGGATGCCAGCGGCATCCCCGCCGCCCGCAGTGCCGGTGAGCGAGACGGCGATGGCGCCGATGCTGCCGCGCAGCGCGCCGGTGGGCGCGGTGCCGGTGGTGACGAACTGGCTGTCGCGAATGCCGATCAGCTCGATGCCGGGGGCGATCTTCGCGGCGGTGAGGCTGACCGTGATTTTGCCGATGGACGCGGCCTGGATGCCCACGCGGTCGAGGCCGGATGTGCTGGCGGTGAGCTTGCCGAGTTTCACCGCGATGCCACCGAAGCCGCCCGTGCTCGTGAGTTCGTAGTCGGTGATGGTACCGACGGTGGATGTCAAAATGCCGAGCGGGCCTGCGGTCGTGGTGATGTTATGGCGCAGCGGGTCTCCCTCCATGTTGCCGCTCGTCGTGCCGAGAAAAGAATGCGCTGAGATGGCACCGATGGTGGGCGACCGAAGCGAGCCCATGAAGTCGCCTTTCACCTTGATGCTTTTGAGCGGCGCGCTGGCGACGACGTTGCCGGTGAAATCCGTCGCGACGGTGAACGCTTTCGTTCCTTTAGAGACGGGGTCGGTGAGGATGAGCGTGCCTGCGAAGGAGCCATTGGTGATTTTCACCGTGCCGATGCTGCCCGCGGTGATGCTGGCGCCCGCGAGGAATGCATCCGCGTCGAACGCGCCGATGCCGCCCTCGATCTCGCTGCCGCTGCTGCCCCACGCGCCGTTCTGGATGGTGACACTGCCCATGCTCGCGGTGGTGCCCATGCCGACGTTCGTGGCATCCACCTCGACGGTCGCGAGGAAATTGCCGTTGAGCACGGTGAGGCTGCCGATGCTCTGCGTGGTGCGGATGAAGCCGGTCTGCATCCACGAGCCGATGACCACTTTTCCAAGCCCGCCGCCGCCGATGCCGCCGACGTTGCCGTCGCCGGTGACTTCGATGACGACGCCGTCGCCGGTCACGTTGTTGATGCTGAGATCGGGGCGGTGGTTGTAGGTATCCGGTGTCTTCGTTTCGTTCGGGACGTTGTAGGGCAAATCCTGGCCGAGCTTGATGAATGTATTCGTGACGAGGTCGCCGAGGCGAAGCGTGCGCGATGCGCCGGTAATGAGGAGGTCGGGGATGAGGTCGGCGGTGCCGGCGCCGAGCACAGCGGTATCCGGCAGGAAAATGGAGCCGATGTGCTGGAGCGCGCCGGTGGTGCGGATGGTGCCGATGACCGTCTCGCCGGTGCCGTCTCCGGATTGCTTGACGGTGATGGTGAATGTCGTCGCGAGTGTGGTGTCGGTCAGCTCGATCAATTCGGCGTCCGCGAAGTCGCTCACGCCACCGGCGAGCGTATAGACGAGCGAGCCAGGGCCGGTGAGCTTGAGCGTGACCTCGTCGCCATTCGCATCGCGGAAGGTGCGGATGTGCGTGGCGTCGGCGAGGTTCGCGGGGCTGAACTTCGCGAAGATCAAATCGTAGCCGCCCTTGCTCTTGAAGGTGCGCGTGCCGCCGCTCACGTCCGCGTCGAACGCGCCCTTGAACGCGCCGGTGAGGAAGACGTTGCCCGCCGCGTCCATGGCAAGTCCCCCGCCGGCGCCGGTATCGAGACCGCTGAGATTTTCCTCCTCGCTGTCGAACGCCTCGATGCGGAACGCGGAGAGGAAAGCGAGGTCGCGCAGGTCGTAGCGAGCGACGAAGATGTTGTTGTCCGTGGTGCTCGTGAGTCGTGCGACGCCCGGGCCGGGGTCGAAATCCACGCTCGCCGCGAATTTTCCGCCCGCCACGAGCGCGCCGTTTCCATCGAGGCCAAGGAAAGCGACATGATCGCCCTCCGCGCCGCCGAAGCCGATGCTGGCGGCATGGCCGAGCGAGGCGTCGAGTGCGATGATGAAGGCGTCGCCCTCGCGGCCACCGCCGGTTTCGATGAGCGGTGGCGCGGAGTCTATCACGAGCGTGCCAGTGAATTCGCCGCCGAGGATGATCTGGTCACCGGCCGTGACGAGGAGCGCACCGACCTCATCGCTGTCCGTGCTGCCGAGCACGCGAGTGAGGCCGACCATGCCGGAGACGCCCTCGAATTTTGCGACGAAGATGTCGTCGCCAAAGCCGGGGCCAGCGGTGATTTCCGAGGTGATGCCGCCGGTATCGAGATTCACGGTGCCGTTGAAATTACCGGCGAGGACGACATCTCCAGCGGAGAGAAAACCGATGGCCCCGGGATTTGCGGAGCCTGCAATGCCCGCGATGTGGCGCACCCACTGGAAGTTGCCGTCGGTATCGAAGGCGAGGACGTAGCTGTTCGTGGTGCCGGGGCTGCCGATGGGCGTGCGCACGATGTTGCCCGTGCCGGGATCGAAGTCCGTGGCGCTCGCGAATGTCCCGGCGAGCACGACCGCGCCGGTGTCGGGCTTCACGGCGAAGGCGTCCACGAATTCATCGCCGCCCGCGCCGCCGATGGTGACGGCCCAGCGCGGGACTCCGTTTGTGTCAAAGCTCGCGACGAACACATCGCGCTTGAGCTCGGCGTCGGCGTTCGTGAGCGTGAAGCCGCCGACGGTCGCGCTCGTTTCGTATTCACCCGCGAGATAGACGTTGCTCGCGGCGTCGAGCGCGAGTGCGAGGTTGGCATCGTCCTCCGGCAGGATCGTGGCTACGCGCTCCACCCAGATCAGTGATCCGCTCGGGTCGTATTTCGCGACAAAGTAATTCCCGTCCCGATCGGAGCTGGTGAGATTTTCCACCTCCGGGCTGAGGTTGAAATCCACCGTGCCCTGGAAAATTCCCGCGAGGTAGATATTCCCCGCGGCGTCCACCACCACCTGCTGCCCGCCCTGGTCGCCCGTCGCGCCGAGCGCGAAGCCGAGATCGAACACCGGCTGGAAAAGTGGCTGCTCGGAAAGCCCGTCGGGGAACAGCCGCGCGACGAAAAAATCCGCGCCGCCCTTGCTCACGGCATTTTTCACGCCGGGGCCGAGGCCCACGTCGAGCGTGCCGCGGAAAGTGCTCGCGTAGCTCAGGCTGCCATCCGGGCGCCCATCGAGCGCGAAGCCGCCGCCGGAAAGGAAATCCGTGAGCAGCCCCGCGCCAGCCGGGCCATTTTCCATATCGAGGCGGTGCACTCCGAGGACGTTGCCGCCGCCGTTCAATGTGAGCAGCATCGCATCATCCGGCCCGGTGCTGGCGATCGGGATGCCGGAATCTATCCCCGGCAGATCAATGGGGCCTTCAAAAGTGCCCGCGAGCATGTAACGCGGGCCGGTGCGCGCCAGCGCGAGGAACGCCTCGTCGTCCTTGCCGCCGTATTTTTCCACGCTGAGGAACGTCCCGTCGGCGTCGAGTTGCACAAAGAACAGATCGTTCTTTCCAGCGGAGCTGAGGGTGGTGAGGCCCGCGCCAGGATCGAAATCCGTCGTGCCGGAGAACTGCCCCGCGAGCGTGATGTCGCCCTGCCCGTCCGCGAGCACGCCGAGCTGGTCTCTGCCCGGATTCTCCGTGCCGGTGCCGCCGCCGCTGATCGTGACCAGCAAACTCGCCCCCGCCCCTGCGGGGTCGAAGCGTGCGATGAAAAAATCCCCCGCGTCCAGCGCGGTAGCCGTGACAGCCAGGCCGGTGATGTCGAACTGCCCGCTAAAAATCCCCGCCGCGACCAGGAGCCCCCCCCCGTCCACCGCCAGCTCCGGGCCCATGATGTTTGCGGAGCCCGTGGAATTTGTGTCGAAGGCCCAGTTCACGGTCTGTACCGCCGAGTCCTGGAGTTGCATCACAAACATGTCCACCTCCTCGCCATCGCTCGTCAGTCCGAAGCCGCCGAGGTTCAGCGTGCCGCTGCTTGCGCCGTTGCCGAAAGTGCCGCCGATATACACCACACCGCCCGGCCCCGTGGCGATGTCCGAGGCGTCCACCGAAGCGCCGGTGCCGCCAAATGCGCTCGCCCAAACGAAGCGCCCGGTCGTGTCCGCCTTCGCCACGTACACGTTCGTCGTGTTCCCCGGCTGGAAGAGCGTATGCGTCGGCGAAATGCCATCGCCCTCGAAAAACCTCAGATCCGAGCTGGGCGTGTCCCCATAGCGCGCCGTCAAAAAAACCTCGCCACCCGGCGACACCGCCAGCTCCGGCGGCACCGCCTCGCCATCGGAACTGCGAAGCACATTCACCCACGCCAGCGCGCCGATGCCCGTGTACTTCGCGATGAACGCATCCGTGTGCCCCGCCGCCGCCGTGCGGAACTCCGCGCCCGGCCCCGGATCGAAATCCACCGCGCCCTTGAAAGTGCCGGTGACGTAGATGTTCCCGGCGGGATCGGTTCCGATGTCGGAGACGGATTGCGTGCCCGCCGCGCCGATGCCGTTGGCGAAAATGAGGCTTGCGGGCGCGATGCGTGTTTCAAGTGGTTCGATGATCATTGGAGCCGGCGAGAGTCCACCGCGCATGCCGATGCGTCAAATCGCACTTTGTCCCGCCCTGCATTTGGCAGGCTGATTCTTGCGGCGAAATTCCTTCTGGAAGACCAAGGCGCGCATCGCACGCGAGAGCAGAACACAGCACAGGGGCACATCTCAGTTTTTGAGGACCGCTGCGGGCGGAAGTTCTCACCTCTTGCTCTTGCTATTGCTCAACCGGCCATGAGGCAAAAGAGAAGAGCTAGAACCGTTCGTTTCATAAGAACCGCGCAGAAGCGCCTATGACCCCAAGCTCAGCGACTGCGCTGCAGCGCATAGGCGTTGCGGTCATAGCGTCATATGCTTGTTCCATGTGTCGCGAACGGCTCCCAAATCTGAGGCGCTCAACACACCAAGGCGTCGTAGAAATATGGTCTTCTCTGCCGTCACAAGTCGGTCGAGACGCGCGACCGAAGGCTTGAGCAGTCCGGTTGCTTGCCAGTCGTTGAGAGTAACATCGAGCGTCCCGGTTCGACTCACTGAGGTAACGCGACAGATGACGGCATCCTGCTGAAGCTCGAAAAGCACAAGAGCCGGACGAATCTTGCTTCCAGTTCCCGAGGTGAACGGGAACTGACAAAGGAAAACCTCCCCAAACATCAGCGGCAGGAGTCGTAGATGGCGTCCTCCGGCGAATCATCACGGAGGAACTGTTGGTAAGCGCCCATGCGCCAGTCGGCATCTCCGGTGAGTTCGTCGGTCAGAACGATGATACGCACTCTGCCTGTCTTGGGAAGTTGGTCGGCAACCTCCTGCGGAATGGGCAGCATCCGAGAGTCGCTCAACTCGGTGGTAAATTCGATGGCGTGCATGGTCGGAGAGTATCGCCCAAAAGGCGGCGGGTCAATCCACCCGTTTTCACGAGGCGAAGCAAATAACTCGTCTGTCCCTACTTTACGCTAACAACGGTGTCCAAGTTTGTAGCTATAAAGAGGCATATAAAAGGCGGAGGGCGGCGATGTCCGGCTCGTGGCGAGGTCGGGCAAAGAGTTGCACCCTCAGCCAGCGGATGAACTTCACCGAGCGCACGGTGAGCCGCTGGAAGGCTCGCG
>CAMAUI010000087.1 GCA_945861385.1 Prosthecobacter debontii | reverse complement strand
GCCGAGGTCCGCGATTGCGGAGCTGTTGCCATCGCCATCGATCGGCCGCGCGACGCCGCGTTGATCGCTCGCTTCCACAGAGCCGACCGCCGCATCGATCGCCGCGCTGCCCGGCAACGGCGGCCGCGTCCGCGTCGGCCCGCCGAAATCGCCGAGCGCCGACAACATCGCCGGCCCGAAGATGAACGCCGGCCCCGAGTCCGATCCGCCGCCGACATTCATCGCGCCGCTCTGCGTCAGGTTCGCGCCGACGCGCGTGAGCACGCCCGCGTTTTCGATGTCGGAAGTGAACGCGTTCCCGCCGTCGAAGATGCTGTTCTCGATCGTCAGCGTGCGCCCCGCCGCATTCGAGATCGTGCTGGAATTTCCCGCGACCGTGCAGTGCCGGAGCGTGAGCGCGGCGTTGTTATAGATCGAGTTGCTCGTCGTCGCCGAGTTCCCCGCGATCGTGGACTGCACGACCGTGAGCGTGCCGGCGTTGTTGTAGATCGCGCCGCCGGTGCCACCGCTGTTGCCGGAGAAAGTGCAGCGCGTCACCGTCGCCGTCCCGTCATTGAACAGCGCCCCGCCGCCAAACGGCGCCGAGTTGCCCGACACGGTGCAGCGATCCAGTTCCAGCATGTTATTGGAATACACACCGCCCCCGCCCGACCCGCCGGTGAGCGCCGCGCCCGTGAGCTTCAATCCACGCAGCGTCAGCTTGCCGGTATTCAGCACGGGCCGATTCGCACCCGTCGATGCGATCGTGAGCCCACTCCCCAAAGCGATCGCATCGATCGTCACGCCATCCGCATCGCCCGTGAGCGACACCCCGCCCGTGAGCGTGATCGTCGCGCCACTGAGCGCCGGATTGAACGTCACCACATCCGCCCCCGGCAACGTCCCCGCATAGGCGATCGCCTCGCGCAGGCTCGTCTGGTTGTCCGTGTTGTTCACCGTGTCCGCCGCAATCGTCACCACGAGGCTCGGCGTCTCGACCGGAGCACCCGAGATTCCTCGGCAGACAATCCCGAAGAGCACGGCGAGAAAAAGATGCATCAGTTTCATGGCAGGAGTAGCGGGAAGTGGACACCCGAAACGCGAGCGTGTCGAGGTCGTGGACTACGGCACCTCGGTCGTCATGATCGCGGTCGTCTTGTCCGTGAAGGTCGCGAGCCACACCACCTGCGCGTCGTCGTTGAAGCTGCGCGTCACTCCCGTGTTGCCGACGCTCACTTTCAGCAGGGTGAAGCTCTTCACGGTCTTCATCACGCCGCCGCCGATGTCTATCGTGTCGCCGGTGCGGAAGAGCAGGCGCGGGTTGTTGTCGAAGTCGGTCGCCCAGACGCCCGCGGCGCTGGTCTTGAGCACGCCGCCTTTGCCGGGCACGAGCGTCGCGGCGAAAATCGGGCCGCGGTCGCCGCCGGCGATGGCGAGCGAGGGGAACGCCTTCCACTGCGAGCCGGGCAGGTCGCCGGCTTCGTCGCCGCCTTGCGCGAGCAGCGTGAGGTTTCCGCCCGCGGGCTGCCACCACAGCGTCTGCGAGGCGGGGACTTTCACGCCTTTCACCGTCGCGAGGAAGGCGATCGCGCCGTCGCTCGAGAGCACGGGATCTTTCAGCAGGCCGAAGGTCGCGCCAGCGCCGGCTTGCGCGGCGTCTCCGCCGGTGCGGATGACGGCCTCGAATTTCCCGCTCGTGTCCGGCCCGGTGAAGATGCCGCTCGCGTCGGCCTTCGTCACGCCAGCGCCGGGCGTGAGCTTGCCGAGGAAGGTCGTCGTCTCGGCGGCGTTGCGCGCGGGCGGGCCGTAGCTGGCAAAGGTCGCGCCGCTGTCGAGGCCGGTCGCGGCGTGGCCGGAGAGCGAGATGAGGGTGAAGTCGCTCTCGTCCACGTCCTGGAAGATGAGGCCCTGCGTTTTGTCGGTGAACATCGCCAGCGCGCCGATCTGCGGGTCGCCGTCGGTCGGCTGGATGAACCAGCCGCGTCCGCAGCCGGGCGAGCCGTTGCCGGGCATGAAACTCACGAGCGTCTTGATCGTCTTCCCGCCGACGGTCGCGCCTTCGCGGATGGGGAGGAAGCCGCCGCCCGGATGCTGGAACCAGACGCCGAGATCATTCGCCGCGCTCGTCTTCGGCGTCGTGCCGGTGCCGGCGGCGAGCTGGGTCAGGATGGCGAGATTGCCGCCGACGTAGGCCACGGCCTTGAAGCTCTTGAACTGCGCGCCATCGCCGGTCGCGGCGTCGCCGCTCTGCACGATCTTCGCGAGCGGCCCACCGGTGTCGGTTGCCACGACGATGGACGCGGCGGTCTTCGCCACGCCGGCGAGGGTCGCGATGCTCACGACGCGGCCTGCATTGTCGAGCACGGGATCAGTGAAGCTCTTCCACGTCGCCCCCGCGCCGCCGACCGCGGACGCATCGCCGCCGACGATCGCGAGGCACGTCGAATTGAGGAAAAGGCCGCTGCCTTTTTTCACCGGGCCGGTCACCGAGGTCCACTTCGCGAGGAAGGCGATGTCGCCATCGTCGTCGGTCGCGGGCGTGCCGAAGCTCGCGATCACCGCATCCGCGGGCAGGCCGTTCGTGCCCGCGCCGGGCGCGGCGGCGCCGCTCGCGAGCTGGCTCGTCGTCACGGGATTCGCCGAGCGCAGGCGCACGTCGTTGCTCGTGGCGGTCGCGGCGGGAAAGCCGGCGGCGTCTTGATACGAGAGCGTGAGGTCATAGATGCCGAGCGGCATCCCCGCGGCGACGGTATCGAGCGTGACGGTGTGCGTGCCCACGGTTTCGCTGCCGCTTGGCAGCGTGAATGGATACTGCGTGCCGTTGTCGAAAGTGAGCGTCACCGAGCCTGCGAGCCCGGCCTCGGGCAGCGTGTAGGTGATCCGCGCCTGCGGCGAAACTTTCCCGCCGGTGAGCGGCTTCACGATCGTCGGCGCGACGGTGATCGTGTCCACGCCGGTGCCGGTGACGGTGAAGGTGAACGGGTTCTCGTTTGCGTCGTTGCTCGCGATCGAGATGGTCGCGGTCTTCATGCCGATGCTGTGCGGGGTGAAGGCGATGATGAACCCGACGCCGGTGTTGCCCGAGACCGGCGTGGGCGGCTGCCGTTGCACGGTGAAGTCCGCCGCGCTCGCGCCGCTGATCGCGACGATCGGCGAGCCGGTGAGCGTGAGGTCGGTGTCGCCCTTGTTTTGCACCATGAAAGTCTGCGGCCCCGCCGTGCCCACGTTCTGCGATGCGAACCCGACGCTGCTCACGCCGCTGGTGACCGGCGCGTTCATCGGATCGCGCACGCCGATCTCCGGCGCGAGCGCCTGCGTCTCAAAAGCGCCGATGTCGCTGCCGTCGCCGCCGCTCGCGTTTGCGGTGCCGGTGCGGTCGAAGGGCCGCGTGAGTCCGCGCTGATCGCTCGTCGCGTTGCCAAACGTCTTGCCCGCATCAATCGCGGCGCTGCCGGGCAGGAGCGCGATGGTCTGCGTCGGGCCGCCATTGCCGAAGAGGCCGTCGGAGTCGAGGAAGGGATTCACGCCGATCTTGTCCGTCGCCGCGGGGGTGAAGGTCGCGCCGGTCGTGCTGCCGATGATGTTGAAGCCGAGGCTGGTGATGGTGCCCGCCGCGCTCGCGTCGTTCAGGTCCGAGCCGCTCGTCGCGGTGTTGCCGGTGATGATGCTGTTGCCGATCTCCGCGGTGCCGCCCTCGATGAGCAACGCACCGCCCGCGTTCGTGCCCGCGTCGTTCTGCGTGATCGTGCAGTTCAGCACCGAGAGCGTGCCTGCTTGCTGATAGATCGCCCCGCCGCCGCCGCCGTTCGCGCCGTTCGCGGTGTTCCCGGCGAGCGTGCAGTTCACGAGCGTGAGCGTCGCGTAGTTGGCGATCGCGCCGCCCTTCACGAAGTCGGTCGCGGCATTGTCGCGCAGCGTGCAGCCGCTCAGCGTGATGGTGCCGGCGAAGGCAGCGACCGCGCTGTTATTCGCAGCGTGGGTGATCGTGAGGTTCCGCAGGTTCACCGCACCGGCGGTGCTGATCTGGAAGATGCCGGTCTCATCGCCGCCGCTCAACGTCACGCCCGCCGCCGGGGCCGTGATGTCGAGATCGCTGCCGACGTTGAGCGGGCCGCCGTTCACATTCGCGAGCGTGATCGTCTTCGCCGTGGCAAAGACCGTCGCGTCGAAGGTGATCGCCTGCGCCACGCCGCTGGTATTGGCGTAAGTGACCGCCTCGCGCAGCGAGATCAGCCCGTCGAGGTTCGTTGAGTTATCAATGGTCGTCGTCACCACGAACGACGGAGCTTCATACACGAACACATCGAGCTGCCCCGGCGCGCTGTCCGCGAGGCCATCGTTCGCGATGTAGTGAACCGTCGTCACCCCGATCGTGTTGACGGTGCCGGTGACGCTGCCGTCGGAGTTGAGCGTGAGGCCCGCGGGCAGCGTCTCGCCCGTCACCAGCCGAAAGGTGAGCGCGTCGCCATCGAGATCGTAACCGCCGATCGCCTGGCCGCTGAAGACCACGCCCACCGTGCCCTGGACGAGGCCGCCATTCGCGACCGGCACGTCATTCGGCAGCGTCTGCCCTTCCCACGCGCCGATGTCCGCGCCGTCGCCGCCGCCGGCATTCGCGTAAATGCTATCGTCCAAATCCACCGGGCGCGTGAGCCCGCGCTGGTCGGTCGCGAGCCCGAAGCTGTTGCCCTTGTCCACCACCGGGCTGCCGCGCAGCGGGCGGATCGTGAGCGTCGGCCCGCCCGTGTCCGCCAGCGGCCCGAGCTTCGGATTGATCGGCGCCGCGGCCGTCCCGCGCTGGTTGGTGTCGGCGGTGAGGCCCGTGCTGCCATCCACCGCGCCGATGAAATTGTAGCCGCTCGAACTGAACGTGCCGGACACATCCGAGACCGCCGTGCCCTGCTGATGCACCCCCGCCGTATTCCCCGCCACGATCGTATTGACCAGCGTCACCGTGCCCACCGCCCTCACGCCGCCGCCGAGCGTCGTGCCCGCCGGTTCGCGGGCGTTTCCATTTTTCAGCCCGCCGATCCCGGCGGTGCAGTTCTTGTTTCCGCCACTGGGCGCCCCGCCCACGATGGTGCAGGAAGTCACCGTCGCCGCCGTCGCCGCATAGATCGCCCCGCCTTCGGCCGCGCCACCGATGCCGCCCGCCGCGCGCGTCGAACCCGTCCCATTGACCAGGCCCCCATTGCCGCCGAAGCCGCCGAACGCCACGTTGGTGGAGAAGGTGCAATTTTCGATCAGGCACGAACCCGAGAAGACAGCGATTGCTCCGCCGAGCGCCGCCCCCGCCGCTCCGCCGGTGCCATTCGAGCCCGCGACGCCATTCTCCCCGCCGCCGCCGAAGCCGCCCTGCGCGAAACATTCCAGGAAGGTGCAGCGCGACACCGTCAGCGCCGAGCCATTGCTGCAGATCGCCCCGCCCAGAGCGTTCCCACCCGGAGCGCCATTGGGCACCCCGCCGCCAAACGCGCTCCCGCCCGAGCCGGCATCCACGCGGCAGTCCGAGAAAAAGCAATCGCTCACCACGACCGCGCCGGAATTGAAGATCGCCCCGCCCACGCCGTCGCCGCCCGCCGTCGGCGCCACGCCAAACGTCCCCCGCGCCCCCACCACGCGCCCGCCGGCGAGCGTGAGCCCGGAGATGTTTGCCGACCCTGTCACCGGCACCCGGAAGATGCGCCCCGGATTCAGACTACTCCCGCTGTCGAAGCCCCGGATCGTCGCCACCTTCGCCCCCGGCCCGGTGATGGTGAAGCTGACATTGAGATCCGGCAGCGCCGATTGGAGTTGGATGGTCGTCGAGGTGTTCGGAGGAAAGGTCGCCGCATCAAAAGTGATGATCGCCCCGCCTTGCGTATTCCCCTGCGTGATCGCATCGCGCAGAGAGCCCGCGCCGGAGTCGGCGGTCGTCGTGACGGTGAAAATGGGAACCGAAGCGAGGGCCGCGTGCGTGAGAAGCACGAGGCAGGCGGCGAACCAGCAGCGGAAGGAATGGAGATTGAACATGGCCGCGAGTAGCAGTTGATAACCGCCAAATCAACCGACGGTTTCCCGCCGGGCGAGCCGCGCGCCGTCACCGTTGCAGCACAGCAACGATTGCAACGATGTTTCTCACAGCGAAAAGTGCGGGCGAGCGTAGGCGCAACCGCCGACACCCGTCAGGAAGCCCCCCGGCGTGCGGCTCATCGCCATTCCTCCCGCATCTACGCGGCCTTCACCGCGGCGACCAGCGCCTGAAGCGAGGCTTTCGCGTCGCCGAAAAGCATGCGGCAGTTGTCGCGATAGAAGAGGTAATTCTCAATGCCGGCGAAGCCCTTGCCCATCGAGCGTTTCAGCACGATCACGGTGCGGGCTTTTTCAGCTTCGATGATCGGCATGCCGTGGATGGGACTCGATGGATCTTCGTGTGCGGCGGGGTTCACCACGTCGTTGGCGCCAATGACAAGGCAGACGTCCGCACGCTCCATCTGCGGGTTGATCGCTTCCATTTCGACGAGCTGTTCGTACGGCACGTTTGCTTCCGCGAGCAGCACGTTCATGTGGCCGGGCATCCGGCCTGCGACGGGATGGATCGCGTAGCTGACTTCCACGCCGCGTCGCACGAGTTCATCGGCAAGCTCGCGAATGACGTGCTGGGCCTGCGCGACGGCGAGGCCGTAGCCGGGCACGATGACGACCTGCTGCGCGACGCTCAGCACGAGGCCGGCTTCGTCGGCCTGGATGGGCTTCACCGTTCCCAGGACGCATTGCGTGGCTTCGCCGTTGGCGACGGTTTTTCCGAATGCGCCGAAGAGCACATTCGTCACGGGGCGGTTCATCGCCTTGCACATGAAAAGCGTGAGCAACGTGCCGGACGAGCCGACGAGCGTGCCGGCGATGATCATGGCGACGTTGGAAATGGCGAAGCCGTCCGCGGCAACGGCGAGGCCGGTGAAGGAATTGAGCAGCGAGATCACCACGGGCATGTCCGCACCGCCGATGGGCAGCACCATCAGCACACCCAGGACGAGGGCGAGAGCGCCGAGCACCACAAACAGCCCGATGCCGTGGCTCGAAAGTGCAAGGAATGCGCCGAGCGCGCCGATGCACAGCAGGAGCGCGGCGTTCACGATCTGCTGGGCCGGATAAGTCACGGGCTTCTCCAGTTTTCCCTCGAGTTTCAGGAATGCGATCACGCTGCCGGAAAAGGAAACCGCACCGATGATGCCGGCAAAAACCATCGCCGTGGCAAAGAGCACGCGCCCTTCGGCGTGGCGAAACTCCATCGCAGCCACGAGCGCCGCCGCACCTCCGCCGAGGCCGTTGAAAAGCGCGACCATCTGCGGCATCGCGGTCATTTTCACCGAGTACGCTCCATACGCGCCGAGGCCGAGCCCCACACCGATGCCGGCGGCGATGAGCAGCCAGTTCATGCCCGGCACCGCTCCGCCGCCCGGGCCGTGGAGCAGCGGCAGCGTGGCGATGAATGCGGCGAGCATCCCCGCGGCGGCGATGAGGTTTCCGCGGCGCGCGGATTTCGGAGAGCTGATGAGCCGGATGCCGACGATGAAGAGCACCGAGGCGGCGAGATAGGCGAGGGCGACGGGCGTGCTCATCATTTCTTGCGCTTGAACATTTTCAGCATGCGATCGGTGACCATGAACCCGCCGAAGACATTCGCCGCACCAAACACGACGGCGACAAAGCCCGTGATGCGCGCGACCACTCCCTCCGCGTCCGCCAGCACCAGCATGCCGCCGAGGAGGATGATGCCGTGGATCGCGTTCGTGCCGGACATCAGCGGAGTGTGCAGCATCGAGGGCACCTTGAAGATCAGCTCGATGCCGAGGAAGATCGCGAGGACGAAGATGAAGAAGGTGAGGATTTCAGCGGTCATGGCGGAAGGTCAGGTGGCGGCGATTTTCTCGTTCACGATGCGCCCATCGTGCGTGACGAGGCAGCTCTTCAGGATGTCGTCGTCGGGCTTGAGCACGAAGCGCCGGGATTCCTTGTCCCAAAACTCCTCCAGCAGCGCGCAGAGGTTCGAGGAGAACATCTGGCTCGCGTGGAATGGAACGCGGCCGGGCAGGTTCGTCAGGCCGATGATCGTCACGCCGCCGCGCTGGATGATCGCGCCCGGCTCGACGCCCTCGACGTTGCCGCCGCCCGATGCCGCAAGATCCACGACGACGCTGCCGGGCTTCATCGCGGCAAGCATCTCCGCGGTGACGAGCACCGGCGCGCGGCGGCCAAAGACCTGCGCGGTCGTGATGACGACATCCGCCGCCGCGCAGGCTTTTTTCATCCCCTCGCGCTGGCGCCCGGTCTGTTCGGGTGTGAGCGCCTTGGCGTAGCCTTCCTTCGTCTGGCCGCCATCCCCGCCGAGATCTATCGTCACGAATCGCGCGCCGAGCGACCGCACCTGCTCCTCGACGACAGCGCGCGTGTCGTACGCCTCGACCTTTGCGCCGAGCCGCTTCGCCGTGGCGATCGCCTGAAGTCCCGCGACACCGGCGCCGATGATGAAAACATGCGACGGCAGCAGCGTTCCCGCCGGGGTCATCATCATCGGGAAAATCCGCCGCGAATGCTCCGCGGCCAGGATCACCGCGACGTAGCCCGCGAGACTCGCCTGCGAGGAGAGCGCGTCCATCTTCTGCGCCCGCGTCGAGCGCGGGAGCATCTCCAGGCTCAGCGCGGTGACGCCCACGGCTGCGAGCCTGCGGATATTTTCCACGGCCGCGAACGGATCGAGAAACCCCGCCAGCAGCGTGCCGCGCCGCACTTCATCCTGCGCCCCCAGCCCGCGCACGGTGAGGATGAAATCGCCCGCCGCCAGCACCGCGCTGCGCGAGTCCACCGTCGCGCCCGCCGCCGTGTACGCATCGTCGCCGTGTCCGCTCGCCAGGCCAGCGCCGCATTCCACCAGCACCCGGGCACCAAGTTTTCCCAGCCTCGCCGCATGCTCGGGAACAAGCGCCACCCTTGTCTCGCCGGCGGTGGTTTCCTTCGGGATCGAAATGGTCATCGTGCGAGGAATGGAATATCGCCGGGCCTCCCGGCTGACAACCGGCAAGACTGGAGGTGCCCGGCGATCACACGAGCTGCTCCGCGAATTCGCGCCCGTCGAAGAACGCGAAGTCCTCCTCCGTTTCACCGGTGCCGATGAAGCGGGTGGGGATGGCCAGTTCATTCTGGATGGCCACGATCACGCCGCCCTTGCCGGAGCCGTCCAGCTTTGTGCAGATCATGCCGCTCAGTTGTGTCGCGCTGTTGAACTCGCGCGCCTGCTGGAGCGCGTTTGCCCCGGTGGTTGCGTCCACGACGAGGAGCGTCTCATGCGGCGCGGAGGGGTCCGCCTTTTGCAGGACGCGCCGCACCTTTCCGAGTTCGGCCATGAGATTGTGCTTCGTGTGCAGGCGCCCGGCGGTGTCGCACAGGACGAACTCGATGCTTTGTTTCACCGCCTTTTGATACGCGTCGAAGCACAGCGCCGCAGGGTCGGCGTTGTACTGGCCCTTCACGATCTCGCAGCCGATGCGCCCCGCCCAGATGCCGAGCTGCTCGATGGCCGCCGCGCGAAATGTGTCGGCTGCGACGAGCAGCACGCTGTGGCCGCGCCGCTTCAAGAGCGCGCCGAGCTTCGCCGTGCTCGTGGTCTTGCCAGTCCCATTCACACCCACGACGAGGATCACCTTGGGCTTCGATGCCAGCGGTCGCAGCGTCCACGCCTCGCGCGGGAGGATCTTCGCGATCTCCTCGCGGCAGACCTGCACGACAGTGTCCGCACTCAACGCCTCCTTGCGATTTTTCAACTGCCCGATGATGCGCGTCGTCATCGGCATACCGAGGTCGGCGCGGATCAGCGCCTCCTCGACCTCGTCCCAATCCACCGGCTTCCCGGCCAGCCTGGTCCACAAATTCTTGAGAAAACCGAACGCCATCTCGCGGGAGTCAGATCGCCGCCGGGGCCGGGCCGCCCGCGTCGGATTTCGAGTGCGGCCGCGCATCACGGAGCGGGCGGGTTACCTCGGTCTTCACCTTGTCGAGCAGGCCATTGACGAATTTCCCGCTGTCCTCGCCGCCGAATTTTTTCGCGACCTCGATCGCCTCGTTGATCGCCACCACCGGCGGCACATCGAGGTTGTAAAACATCTCGTAGATGGCGAGGCGGAGAATGTTCCTGTCCACGACATTGATGCGGGCCAGCGTGAAATTTTTGGCGAAGCGCGTGATGCGCTCATCCAGCTCGGCGCGATGGGCTGTGACGCCGGCGATCAATTCCTCCGCGAATGCCCTGGCCTTCCCCGGCGTCTCGCGGATGGCCCAGAAATCCGCGCGCAAATCCGCCTGCCCGTCGCCGTGGATGTCGAGCTGATACAAATACTGCACTGCCGCCTCCCGGCCATCCCTCCGTTTGCTCATTGGAAATCCGGATCCTCTCCCAATTCGTCCAGCATCGTCAGCATTCGCACCGCGGCCCGCGCGGCCTCGACTCCGCGGTTGAGTTCGCCGCCGGGAAGGCAGCGCGCCCTGGCTTGCTCCTCGTCTTTCACCACGATCACCTCGTGCAGCACCGGGAGGTCGAAGCGGAGGGAAATTTCCAAAAGCGCATTGGTCACCGCCGTCGCGATCAGGTCCGCGTGGCGCGTCTCACCATCCCAGATCACGCCAAAGGCAAACACCGCATCCACCCGCCCGGTTGCCGCGACACGCTGCACCGCGAGCGGGATCTCGAACGCACCCGGCACCCGCAGCACGTCAATGTGGGCGCCCGGCGCGAGCGCGGAAAGCTCCGTCAGCGCCCCTTCGGCCAGCCCCTCCACGTATTCACTATTGTATCGGCTCGCCACCACGGCGAAGCGCACTGGGCGCGTGAGCGGCTCGGGTTCATTGGGTAGTGCGTCGGACATAGGCTGGGAAAGTAGCGGGCGCGCCGGATGTGGCAAGCGGGGGAGTGGAAAAACTGCGGGGCGTGCTTGCGCGCGGCTACTCGGGGTCTGGCTTCCACGGCACGTACTCCGCCACGAACTTCCGCCGGAACTCCGCGAACGTGCCAGCCTCGAGGTGCGCGCGCGTGCGGGCCATGAGGTGCAGGTAGAAGTGCAGGTTGTGCAGCGTGACAAGGCGCAGGCCGAGGATCTCGTTCGCCTTGATGAGATGCCGCAGGTAGGCGCGCGAAAAAGTGCGGCAGGCTTGGCACTCGCAGCCGTCCTCGATGGGCCGCTCGTCCATCGCGAATTCCGCGTTCTTCAAATTGCGCGTCCCATTTTCCGTGAATGCCGTGCCGTTGCGCGCGATGCGCGTGGGCAGCACGCAGTCAAACATGTCCACGCCGCGCGCGATCATCTCGAGCATCTGCGGCGGCGTTCCGAGGCCCATCGCATAGCGCGCCTTGTCCGCGGGGAGAAAGGGCTCGGCAGCCTCGACCGCCGCCATCATTTCCGGCTCCGGCTCGCCCACGCTCACGCCGCCGATGGCGTAGCCGTCGAAGCCGATCTGCACGAGCGCCTCGGCGCTTTCGCGGCGCAGGTCGGCGTAGCTGCTGCCCTGCACGATGCCGAATTTCATCCCCGGCGTCTCCACCTCCTTGCACATCGCGGCCCACTTCAGCGTGAGCGCGAGACTCTTCGCGGCGTAGTCGCGCTCGCACGGATGCGGCGGGCATTCGTCGAAGAGCATGCAGATGTCGCTGCCGAGCGTCGCCTGAATTTCCATGGCCTCGCGCGGCCCGAGGAACATCGCCGCGCCATCGAGGTGGCTTTGAAAATGAACGCCATCCGGCGTGATCTTGCGCAGCTTCGCGAGCGAGAAGACCTGGAAGCCGCCGCTGTCGGTGAGGATCGGCCCGTCCCAGCCCATGAAGCGGTGCAGCCCGCCGAACTTGCGGAAGACCTCCAGGCCGGGGCGCACGAGAAGGTGATAGGTGTTGCCGAGGATGACCTGCGCCTTCAGCTCGCGCAGTTCCGCCGGGGACACGGCCTTCACCGTCGCCTGCGTGCCGACGGGCATAAAGACGGGCGTCTCGATGACGCCGTGCCGGGTGACGAGGCGTCCGCGACGGGCCTTGGAAGTCGGATCGGTGCCGAGCAGCGTGAACATGGGTGCGGAGGAAAGGGCAGACAGCCGTTTGCGCCAAGCGGAAGAATTGGCCGCGCGCTTTTTGAGATGCGCGACTCAGCCCTGTTGGCGGCGCTTGAGGACGCGGTAAATGATGAATGGCGCGAGAAGTTCCGCGACGACGATGAGAACGCCGCACCATTTCGGAAGCGTTTCGAAGATTCCGAAGGCGGTGAGAAAGACGAGATTGCCGATGCAGGCGACGGCGACGGCGGCGGCAATCAGGCCGGGGCTGGGCTGGCGGCGTTCGGTGTTCATGACGATTGCATTTTGAAGCAGAAAACCAGCCCGCCCCCTGGCGCCCGCGCTTTGCCGGCGGGGTCAACGGCATCGCGCACTACGGGAATTGCATCGCCGTCTCGGCCATCGGGGGTGAGAAGCAGGTATTCGTACGGGGAAATGAACGGCTACAGCGCGCAGGAAACGCTGGACTGCATCGGTTATCCAACAGCATCACATCACCAACTCGACGAGACCCGGCTCGTCGGAAAATGCCCGGCGCAAAGGCTCATCGAGCGTCGCCAGCGCCACGCCGTGATGACGCGCGAGTGCGGCGAGGTAGTGGTCGGTCACGTTGTTTGCCCCGGCGATTCGTTCCGTCACAAACACGCGATCTGCCACGCTTACGGCGTCCGGGAGAAATTCATGCCGCGCATCCGCGATCAGCCGCCGCAGCACGCTGAACGCCTGCTCCGGCGACATCACGTAGCCGAGCATCGGATGCGACGAGACGCGCGCAAAACCGAGCTGTGAAATCGGGCATGTCGCGAACTCCGTCACCTTCGCCAGCCAGCGGCGCGCCTGCTCGTGTTGTTCGTGGTTTTCCCACAGCAACGCCATCAGCACATTCACATCGAGCAGGCGCCTCACAGCGTCAGATCCTCGATCTCGCGCACGAGCGCGGACGTAATCACACCGCCCGCGCCCTGAATGAGCGGCAGCCCGTCCCGCCCCGTCCCGATGCAAACTGCGCGCCCGCCCGGCACGCCACCCGGCACGACCGTCAGCACGCCGCGCCCATGCTCCGGCAGCAATTCCGGCGAAGCAGCGGTGAGTTTCCCGTGGTCTATCTCGACCTCGACAGTGAGCAGGCTCATGCGCGCACGATGCCGCGCATGGCGCGGGGCGTCAATTCGCCATCTTCACCTGGGGAGATGTGGGGGCGACGGTGTGCTAAACGCGAATAATTTGTCTGTCCCTCGCGCCCCGTCCCTCGCGCCCCACCCGTTCCCATGCCGCGCGTCCCGCGTAGCGCAGGATCACCTCCTCGTATTCGAGCCAGATGCCAGTCGCAACCGCGACCTCCAACTTCCCCGCCACCAGCGCATCCTTGAGCGGCGCGAATGGCGGGCGCACACCGAACATCTGCACCACCGCGTTGGTATCGAGCACGACGATCATGCAGCCGAGCGCGCGCGGATGGCTGCGCGCGCCTCGCGGATGATCTCCGGCAGCCGATCCAGCCCGCCCTGCCCGCGCAGTTTGTCAAACTCCGCGTCCGCCTCTCCCACGGCCTGATCCAGCTCAAGCTGGAGCGCCACGCGATGGAGAATGGCGAGCGCTTCGCCATCGAGCCGCTCGACTTTCTCGTGCAGCGCCGGGCGCAGTTCGGATGGTTCAAGTATCGTCGGCATACAGCCCACGATGCCGCGCACGGCGCGGGGCGTCAATTCGCCATCTTCCCCTGGGGGAGATGTGGGGGCGACGGTGTGCTAAACGCGAATAATTTGTCCGTCCCTCGCTCCTGCGCGCCCCTTGTTCCTGGGCAAGTGCCACTCGGATTCTCAACTCAGCGCGAGCCAGCGTTTGATCGCAGCGTCGAACTGCGCCATCTGCACGGCATCGAGGGTGGTGATCTTCCGCAGGAATTTCGCGACCGGCCCCGGTGCCAGTCCCTGAAGATTGAAGCTGCCCTCCTTCAGCGCGAGGGAGTATTGCGTGGGATGTTCCGACGTCGTGTGCGGCACGGTCGCCACCAGCGCGTAATCCTGGTCGCCAATCGGTGCGCTCACCACCGCCACAGGCCTCACCTTTCCGGCGATCCCCAAGTCCACCCACCAGACCTCCCCGCGCACCGGATCGCTCACGGTTTTCCGGTGCCTTTGTCCAGAGCTGCCCAGGCCTCCGCAGCCACGGAGACTTGGTCATCCTCCGTCCAGACGCCATAAGCGTCGTCGAAAATGATGCCCACGCCGCGCTGCCGTTGCGTCGCATGGAGCATCGCCTCGACGCGCAGCAATTCCTCGTTCGTCAAGTGCGGCAGGGCCTTTTCGATCTCAGCAACAGTGCTCATGCCGCGAAAAGTAGCACCCCCAGCACGCCCCGCTCAAGCGGCACTTCCGACCATCCGTGGCGACGGGTGCGCCCTTTCTGCGGTGGAAAAATGAACGACTGCCGCGCGCGGCGGCGGTTGTCGTGGAATGGCGGCATGATCGTTTGTCCGGCCCTCCCCCTCTCCCCTTCGCGCGGATAATCAGTCCGTCCCCCCCGGCGCTCCCCCCTTCGCGCGGATAATCAGTCCGTCCCCCCCGGCGCTCCGGCGCTCGCGTCCCCCCCGGCGCTCGGTCCCCCGGCGCTCGTGTCGGGGAGATGTGCGTCCCCGGAAAAGATGGTTTCCAAGGATTTGCTTTCGCGCCCACCGCACCGGAAACGGTCCGAACCGGGATCCGCGTCGGGGAGTGAGGGGGGCTGGCATTCGATCGTTGCTCGGGCAACGGTCAGATTTTTAGCGAGAGATGATATTATTCCCCACAGAGTCGAGTCGGCTTATCTCCCCATTTCCGGCAGGCGTCCCGGATCTGTGGAACTCACGGAGTAGAGCAACTTGGAAGTGTCGGCCTCCTTCAATACTCTCACGGTGACGGTCTTCTTCGAATGCGGGGACATCCATGAGAGCCGCCTCTGCTCCAGCGCGGAAAACGAAGGGGGTCGCGAATCGGATTCCCCGAATTTGGCCTCCAGCTTCTGAATGAACTCCGGCCCTTTCTCTGTGGGAACTTCGCAAAGCAGCATGCCGAGCCGGCCCTTGTAGAAGTAACAGCGGGCTTTCACTTCTGCCGTATCCACGCGCCACGACTCAAAATCCGCGCCGCCGAACCTGCTCCTATCGGCGATGGTGGTGACGTTCTTTGCCCCGGCATATTGCTTCTTGAATGCGGCAAGCGTCATGCCGGTATGCATGCCGGCATGGCTGAAATCTTCGATTGCCACCACCTGCTGGCGTGTTCGCTGCGGCGCCTGTGCAATCGCGGCACTGGCGAGGAAGGCAAGAATGCTCAGGACTTTCATGGTGATTCGCTGTCTATGAAATGAAACGCCCGGAAGCAACGGGAGAACAGAGTCCAGACTGAAAGTCGCGAATTCCCCATTCCTGTTACATCTCAACAACACCCCCCTTTTCCACGCAGGTGGTCTCCGTTTATTTTGCTTACTCCAATTGCCCGTCTTCAAAATGAGCACCAGCCCCGCCCTCGCCACCCCGGTTCCTGACCCGGTTCCCCGAGCGGTTCATTGGTCGGCGCGCGCCAAAATCAAAGAATGAATGGTTTGACACGCCTTTGGCGGAGGCAGTGACTTTCGTTCCGTTTATGAAAACGCTCAAAAACTCCACCAGCCAACATCTCCCCATACTCATCGTCCTCACCATCGCGCTCATCGTCGCGCCCATCGCCTGGGCGTGTATGGGCACTTCGCAACCACCGAAGTGCTCGCGCGCGATCTATCTCGCGAAATTCTCGCAAGGCAACGTCGTCTTCCCGACGCCGACGCGCGCGACCCAAGTGCCCGTCGGCGTGCTCCCGTTTGTCTCGTGGGACAGTGCCGACAAACGCTGCGCCCAGCCCGTGAGCGCGCAGATTGTGCTCACCTTCACCTGCACGCCAGTCGGCGGCGGCGCAGCCGTGGTCGTAGGGCCGCAGACATTCCCCGTGGCAAAGCCCACCAAGCCCGGCCAGCAACCCATGCCGCCGCTCAATTTCACCATCCCGGCCAACACGCTGACCGGCCCCGGGCCGTTCCGCTGCTTGGTGCGCGGGACATATACTGTGACGTTTGGCGGCGCGGGCCCCGGCAGCGGCCCGCTGAGCGGCACGGGCGATGTGACGGTGTGTCTGGTGCCGCCTTCGGATGCTTACCCGAAGCTCCCGCGGCTCGACGTGCGCTATCTGCCGCTCGATCCAAAAGGGCTCGCCCGCACCGTCACCTGCCGCCGCGGCGACCAGGGCACCCTCTTTTTTCTCGTGAGTAATAATGACGCCAATGAAGTGGCGACGCTGAACCTCTCCAGCAGCGGCACCCAAGCGGCACGGCTGCCGGATGGCTTCAGCTCCGGGAACCCGAGCGCGGCTTTTAATGCGTTCGTCCACGCCATCTCGAGCCCCGTTCCGGGCACGGATGTTTTCCCCGCGGTCTTTGCGGACACCTTGGCAACGGGGCAACTCATCCCCGAGCCCGACCCGACGCTCGTGGACCCGTTTACCATCGCCCGCAACATCGTCCTCCAGCCGCTCGAATCCACCATCGTCGCCATCGCCATTCGCAGCCACGGAATGTGCGCGGACGGCTCTTGCAGCGAACGCTCTCTCGAAGCGACCGGGTTCTTCGGCCCGCAGGTGGACAACGACCTCGCGCTAGGCTGCGCCAGCACCGCGCTCGTGGTCGGGAACTCCGCGAAACCGAAATCGCCGCTCGCCGAATTCGCGGACGAAATCAAAGTCGGACCGAAAGAAGACGCCTTCTTTTCTCCCGGCACCTTTGGGGACACGGGCGGGCCGATTGACCACGCGATGACCTTCGGCATGGGCAACCAGCCACCGGGGCAGCCCGCGAGGACGCAGCTCACAAGCACACCGCTCAACAACGCGTTCCACACATTCCCAAACATCTTCCCCAGCAAAGTGACCGACACCCTCCGCACGGAACACGAACCGACCACCTTCAGCTACAGCATCGAGGGCTTCACCGCGCCGCAGTTCAACCAAGTGACGAACAACGTCGTGCTCAACGGCATTAATGAAATCCCGATCAATGGCCGATTCGCGATGCCATTCATCAACCTGCCCGCAAACGGCAACGGCACGCTGAACATCAACGTCACCGGAGTCGGAGCCGACGACATGGTCGCCATCACCGGTGCCGCCAGCTTCACGGGAACGATGAAGCAACTCAAAGGAAGCCCGCTTTTCCTCGTGGACACGACCACCTGCCGCACGCTCACGCGCACCGGCGACCTCGACGGGAAGGTCATCGCCGCCGACCCGCCGGGCATCAGCCACAGCACCGACCGGCCCGGCTGCCTGAGCTTTTTTGACGTGGTATGCAACGGCCCCGACCTCGGCCAAAAATGGTTCACCAAACTCCAGCCCTTGAACGGCGTCGCGCTATACGGCGGCACCTCAGGCCAGCTCAAAACGCCCAACATCCTCATTGATACCCTGCGCCCGACGAACCCGAATTCGCCCGACAACATTTCCGTCGCCAACATCGTCGTAATCGGAGCCGTGAACTCGCCGCTCCAAGTCCCCATCCACACCCGCGAGCTGCCAAATGTCTGCATCGAGGATACAGCTGGATTTGGCTCATTGAAATTGAACCTCACCACTGGCGAATTCACCGCAACCGGAAGCAACGTCTTCAGAGGAAGCGGAACCGGGAAAGTGACGATCAAAAACGGCATCGCGACATTCGTCGGAACGGGCACCGAAGACTCGGGGACGGTCGTCTTCGACCGCGCCGTGCGTGTCACCGCCGAAATCACCCTCGGCGGCCCGAACCGAGGCGCAGGCATGGCGAGCGTAAGCTTCAATGGCGACGCTGGAACCACCATCAGCGACGCGACCTCGCTGGTGAACCCATAGGGCTACGTCACGCGTCCGAGTGCAACCGGGGCAGCCGTGGCGCCACGACATTTTGGAAAGAATTGCGTTGCGGCTGCGGGGGCATCCCGCGTAACACCCGTGGCCAATGCAACCCGCACCGAAGGAGGTGAAGTTTTAGAAAATGCGTATTCTCGCAATCATCGCTCTCGCGGCTGTCGCGATCGGCCTCGGCGCTTGCGCCAAGAGCCAGCCCGCTTCACAGCCCGCGCCGGCCAAGCACGGCTACAGCAAGTAAGCCACCCACGTCCCAACCAGGGGATTTTCATAAGAGGCCAGACCTTCAACGGTCTGGCCTTTTTATCTGCGGGGGCACGGAGACATGCGCGCTGCCAGCGAGGAGGAAGCGCCACGGGAGGTGTTTCGCGCTGGAGATGCCGATGCGCGTGTCGGCGATTACGGGCTTGATTTCGCACGGGGAAAAAAATGATGCGCCGTTTTCCGCGCAAAAATCGCGGCCGTGGTCGCGACCGGTGACGCCGAGCGCCTGGGCGAGTTTGCCGGGGCCGCTGCACAGGGAGGTGGGCGGGAGGGGCGCGGTGCTTTTCCGCCGGGCGGCGGTGCGGCGGCGGCGCATGGCGGCGAGGCCTTCGGTGGGTTCGATGGCGCGGAAGAGGACGAAGCCGTCCGCGGTGCCGTTTTTGATGAGGACGTTGAGCATCCAATACATGCCGTAATTGAAATAGACGTAGGCGGCGCCGGGCGGCCGGGCTGCGACGAATGCGCGCGCGCTCGGGCGTGTCCATGTGTGGCAGGCTTCGTCGGCGATGGCGCTGTAGGCTTCCGTCTCGACGATGACGCCCGCGCATTTCCCCCACACCAGCGTGCAGCCGATGAGCTCGCGCGCGCAGGCGACCGGGTCGCGCATGAAGAATTCGCGCGGTAGCGGGGTGCTCACAGGCCGGTGGGGTGGTGAATGAATTCGGCGGGGAGCCGGAATTTTTTTGCGACGTGCTCGGCGAGCGCGCGGACGCCGGGCGTCTCGGTGGCGTAGTGGCCGGCGTAGATGAGGTTGATGCGGAGTTCCTCGGCGAGCGTGTAGGTGTGGTGCGGGCCTTCGCCGCACAGGAATGTGTCGCAGCCGAGCGCGGCGGCCTGGGCGACTTCGGCGCCGCTGCCGCCGCTGCAAATCCCGATGCGGCGGATTTTTTCCGGTCCGCCGGGTGCGATGTGGATGCGGGTGTCGAGGGCGGCTTCGAGTTTGCGGGCGAGCGCGGTGCGCGTGGTGGTGATGCGCCCGGTGATGCCGATCGGCTGGCCTTTGGCGATGAACGCGGGGGAGGTCTTCGTGAGGCGGAGGAGTTTTGCGAGGAGGGCGTTATTGCCGAGGGCCGGGTGGAGATCGAGGGGCAGGTGGGATGAGTAGAGGGCAAGGTCGGCGGCGAATGCGCCGCGCAGTTTGCGGCGGAGCGCGCCGGTGAATGGCTGCGCGCCGGCCCACAGCATTCCGTGGTGAACGAGCAGGAGCGTGTGCGGAGTGGCGGCGGCGCGTTCGAGGACTGCCTCGCACGCATCCACGGCGGCGCAGACGCGGGAGACGGTTCCGCTGTTTTCGATCTGGAGCCCGTTCTGCGCGCCGGGGTAGTCGGTGATCCGGGCGTGGTTGAGAAGGCGGTCGAGGTGGCGGACGATTTCGGTGAGCTTGGGCATGGCGCGGATGAAAGTGGGGCGGCGTCGGTTTTGCAACCGCACTCGCCGCTGGACACGTGGGCGGCTGGAATCCACGTTGCGCGCCCCTTTT
>CAMAUI010000086.1 GCA_945861385.1 Prosthecobacter debontii | reverse complement strand
ACCAACGCCGTCACCGAGGGTCTCAACAGCAAAATCCAGATGATCAAATCCAACGCCCGCGGCTTCCGCACCTTCAAAAACTACCGCGCCCGCATCCTCTTTTTCTGCGGCAAGCTCGCCCTTCACCCATGATATTCCCGGAAGAACCCTGAATTGGCCCCGGCATTGTGCAGATGGGTCGCCAGCAACCCGCCCACACCACCCGCCCCCTGCCCGCTCCCGCTGAGGTCCGTGCCCCAGGCGTGGGTGCGCTCCAGCGTGAGCGCGGGCGGCGGCCCGCTCGTGTGGACGGCCCCGCTGTATTCCGCGACGAGGTTCCAGCCGTCGTGAATGAAGTAGGTGCGCGTGGCGGCGCCGCCGGAGGGCGTGACCGTTTTCATCGCGCGGCGGCCGAGCGCGTCGTAAAGACAGGCGCTCCACGCGCTGCCGGGAGCCCACGGGTAGCTGGAGGCGAGACGGTTTTCCCCATTCCACCCGAGCGACGCGCCGGTGGCGGAGACGGGGATGGGGCCGCTGGTCATGTTGCCGTCGTAATCATGGTAGGGCGTCGCAATGTTCACCGCCGTGTACTGGTTGAGCGCATTGGCCGTGTAGCTGGTGAGCGTGCCGCCGGTGTCGGCGAACACCCCCTCGCGCTGCCGGAGCCGGTTGCCGATGCCGTCGAACTCGTAAAACCGCGAGGCCGTCGAGGTGGGCTGCACGGGGTTGTTCCGGGCGGACGCCAGTTCGCCGCGCAGGTTGTATTTCCACTGCCAGTCCGCGGCGTCCGCGGACGCAAACGCGCCGCCCGACGTGTCCACCGAAGTTCGCTGGCCGATTCCGTTCACGCCGTATTGATACGTGGAAACATTCGCGCCGCCAACCTTGTTTTCCTTTTTGGAAAGCGCACCCAGCGGGTTCATCCACTGGTTGGTGACGCTGTGGGCCGGGGCCGAGAAGTTCGCAATGCGATCGTAGCTGCCATACTGGTAGCTCATGTAGTAGAAGTAGCGGTCAATGCCGCCGAGCCTGGCCGTGACCTGCGCGAGCCGGCCGTGAGTGGCGTGGTAGGCGAGCGTGGTTTCCAGCTCAGTCGCGGCGCCATCCAGCCTTGCGCCCGTATCGCGCAGCAGAGTGTCCGTCTTGCGGGTGAGAGTGCGCTGGATGGAGGGCGCCACCGCCCCCTCGGTGACGGTCACGCCGCCCCAAGAAATCGGAAATTCTCGGCGAGTAGCAGAATTCGGGGTATCGGTTGACCCTTTTCCGACGAGCAAGGAGGCTTGGCTTAGTGCCATTCTTGTCTGTCACTTTGTTTGCGCTAATTCTTGGAGGATGTTTGCCTCCATCTTCCCTGTGCAATTTTGGCGAGTGTTGACTTCACTTGATAATACTCTTTCGACGTTTTGATTGGAAGAGCCACAAACAAGGGAGTTTTCGTGTCGATAAACTTTCGCAGTTCAACAGAATTCACCACAGCCCGAGCTTCGCCAGCGACCACTATTACAAGTTTAGGATGAGATTGTAGCAGCCTATCGCTTGCGAGCTTTTTTGCTGAATCGGTACGGAACAATATTGCTACACCTGTTATCGGCATGGTGCCAAATTCTTGGTTTACGAGAGCCATTCTGGAGATGTCTCGAACGGTGAGTGCGGGTGTATTGACTCTTGAACCACGAACCCTATTGTTTGATAGGCACTCAACAAACGTAAAGTTTTGCGATCCATGACGTTTTGTCGTCTCAAAAATCTCCAAACCAGTTAGCGGCGCAGGGTCTTGTTCAGCTGGCTCAATCGCGGAAACAGTCGAATGAATCATAATGAGAACCGTGCGGAATAGGATGTTGTTGTTCATTTAGAAGGAGCATTCCAAAATGGTATTTTTCATGGGATTGAGGAATCAAAACTAGTTGGCGGCGATCCGTTGTCGAGAATTGGTCGCGCACCCGAAAGCGCCGTCCCAGAGGACGCAGCAAAGCGAAGCCCGGAGGGAAGCAGGGACAGTGGTTTGCTCTCAGCCGGAACGATGCAGTTGGAGGCGGCGGGCGCGTGCGCATCTACGGGCACTCCGGCCTCGCTGTTCCGAACTGCATCGTCTCGGCTCAGCACATTCGAGGTTGCTGAATTGCGTCAATGCGGCAACCCGGTTTCAAAGCCCACGATGATCATGTCCTCCGTGTGCTTTTATGGGGACTGAACCCAAAAAGGCGGGGGATGGCCGGGAAAGAGCGCAAGGGGGCGCAACAGAATGGTCGGTGCATGCGAATTTGCCCGACCACCGGGTGGCGGGGCGGAATGCCGACGTCGTGAAGGGGGGTGGTGCGCGTTGCAGGGTTTGAACCTGCGACTCCTCGCGTGTGAGGCGAGTGCTCTACCACTGAGCTAAACGCGCTTTCCTGTCCTCCCGCCGGCTGGCGGCGGGTGCGGATACAAGCATTTTCCGCGACCGACGCCAGCGGAAATTTTTCCCGGCCGGCCTCAATGTCCCTGCCTTGACAGGCCATTGCTTGCCAATGTGGCGGGTCATGGTGCCGCAGTTGTAGTGCTCCAGCACGCGGCCGGTGGTGAGGATGAAAAGGAGTCGGCCATGGTGCCGCCTATCATCCAAATTCGCATAGATCCTCGATGAAGCGGGCGGAGCCGTCGCGGAGCCAGCCGTCGAGCTGTGCTTGTTCCTTGAGCTGCTGCCCGCGCTGTCTCGGGACGACGACGAACCGGCTTTCGATGTCGGGCAGGGCGGTGAGGTCACTCCAGAGCTTCTCGAATTGCGCCACGGGGAAGGTGTCCTCCTGGCCGTGGCCCCAGCGTTTTTTCACATCCTTGAGCGTGATGTAGGCCGGCACTTTGGCGGCCAGCCCGCGGATGGCCGCGTTGATTCGCGTGGCGTCATTGGCGAGCACCTCGTCGCGCGTCAGCCCGAGCGCGCGGAGGAAGCCGTCCACGTCAATCCATGTGGTCATCGTGTTGTAGTGGCTGAGGTTGAATTCCAGTTCCTCACGCGGCATTGCGAGGCCTTCGATGAGGCGCTCGCGGCCGTCCACGCGGGCGAGGCCGCCGCCACGGTCATCAATCCGGCGGGTGATGACCTCGAAAGTGAGCGCGGCCCCGCTTTCCAGATGCCGGCCAAGCAGGGCGGGATCGAGGTTTGCGCCGGCGGTGTCTATGTTGTGCAGGAGGAGCGTGCGGAGTTGCGGGCGCTCGCGGAGGAGCGCGGCGAGCGTGCCGTTGCGGAGCATGTTGGGGACTTCGTAAAAATGCCCGACGGGGTGCATGCACTGGAGCGGCACGTTGTCGCGGTAGTCGGACGCCTCGCCCGCTGTCTCCGCCCATCGGAGCAATGCGGCGCGCACGGACTCGCGGACTTTTTGATGCTGCTCGTCGAGCATCTGCTGCGGCATTTCCTCCCATGCGAAACGGAGGTCGCGCGCCGTCGGGACGAAACGCAGCCCGACGCTCGCGCCTTTGCTGAGCATCACCGGCCCGGCGAAGCCGTAGTTTTTTTCCGCCGCGAGAAATGCGGAGATCGGGCCGTGCGTGAGGTAGCTGGTGGTGAAGACATGCGGCACGGCCATGCCTGCGAGCCGCGCGGTCTTCCGGGATTTCGCGAGGTGAACCTCGAGGAATGTGCGGTGGCGGCCTCCCAGCTTGCAGAATGGGTGCAGCGATTTCACGACGCCCGCACCCTGCGTCCACCGCGATGCCGCGCCTGCGGCGAGGGTGACGACCGCGACCTCGCCCGCGCGGAGTGCCGCGAGCCCGCGCGCCGGGTCATGCGGGCCGGGGTCCTCGCGGTGCGGCGCGTCCTCGATCACGGTGTTTGCCGGGAGACGGTTTTGCGCGAGGCCGATGCGGCCGGCGCGGAGGTCGGCGCGGAGTTGCTCGTGGGTCTCGCGGTCGAAGCCGTTTTCCGCGAGCAGTTCCTCGAGCACCTGCGCGCCCGCATTTTCCGAACGCCCGTGCGGAATGAGCACGTCGAAGAGTTCCTGCACCACTCCGCGCAACTCCGGCCGGGTTCGGCAGGCCCCGGCGAAGCGGTCCAGCTCCGCGCGCCGGGCGGTGCCGAGTTCCTTCGGGTCGCGCCGCAGAAGCTGTGGCGCGAGCAGGACGTAGTAGCCCTTCGGCATCAGCGCGGATGAGCCGGCGAGGAGGCTGGCGGAGGTTCCGTGCTCGTTGATGCGGAAATCGTACACGACCGGCTCCATCGCGAACGGCAGGGAGGCGGCAAGGTCGCGTTTCGTGGCGGACATGATCGCCTGGAGTCGCGCCTGCGCCTGCGCTTTTCGCGCGGGCGCGAAGATGAAACCCATCCCGCCGCCGCTCATGCCCCCGAGCATCCAGAAGCCCCAGAAGTCCGCGCCAAACTCCGCCGTCACCTGCCCGATCAGCCGCTCGGTGTAAAAATTTGTCGCCCACGGGATGATCGCCTGGATCGGGCCGCGGAAATTCTCCGTGGTGAGCCGGCCCACGCGCCGGATGTCACCCGCTTTCAGCGCAGCGATGATCTCATCGAGAAAACCCAGCGCCTCCTTGCGTCCGCGCCATTCAGCGGCGCAGCGGAGCAGATACTTCTCCGTCACCATCTCGAGAATCGGGCCGACATTTTGCGCCATCCCGCCATGCACGACGACGAGTGAATCCTGCAGCGCCACCCGCGCGGAATCAGGAATCTCCTCGCGTGAGAATACGCGGTGCCGCGGCATCAGCCGGCCCCGTGAAATGCCGGACTCCGGGTCGCCCTCCTCCGCGGCGACGCCCTCGATGAGCTTGATGCCAGGCCAGACGCCGCCGCTGTCCTGCCATCCGCCGCCGCTGCCGCCGAGCCATTCGCCGAGCAGGGCGCGGGCGAGCACGAGGCGGCGCTCATGTTCGCGGAGCGGGCCCGTGAGCGATTCGGCCTGGCCGGTCGCGCGCATGCAGGCGGAGATGAGCGCGGCGAGGAGGTTGGTGGAGACGGCGAGGCGCGAGCCTTTCGGGATGTCGTTCACGCTCGATGCCAGCTCGATCCCGAGCCCCGGGCCGAGCATTTGCGCGAGCAGATCCGCGAGGGACTGACCGCTCCCCTCGATGCCCGGCGGCACGATGCCGCTCGCGATCACGGCGGCTTTCAGCAGGCCGAGATGATCCTTTGCAAAATCAAACACCTCCGCGAGCGACGTGATCTCCGCCGCCGAGCCGAGATCCACGGACACGAGCCGCAGCACCGGCTGCTCGATGACGCGCAGCCACGCGCTCACCGGCGGGAGCGGCTCCGCGTCGCGGCCATGCACGCCGAGATCCACGCTGATGTTCAGGACCTTCGCACCCTCGGGGAAATCCATGCCGAGGAAAAAAATGTCGCTCCACGCCGAATGCGTAAGATCCATGCGCACGGGCGTCTGCTCGCAAAGGAGCGGGAATGAGCCGTCCTCCGCGCGCCGGAGCAGCTCGGGCCGGAATCGCAGCGGCTGGTCCTTCGGGTGCCCGGTGCGGAACATCCATTGATTTCCGCGCACCGTGCGGACGCTGCGCCGGACCTGGTCCGCGAGCGTCTGGAACGCGAGCCGGTGATACGCCGTCGCCAGCGCCGAGCACAGCGCGTCACTGGGTCCGTGCTCCCGCTGCGACGCGAGGAAGACATCAATCGCCTCCCCGAAGCGCCGCGCCAGCAGGTTCTCGAACCCGTGAAATGGAATCAGCCCGCTCCGTCCCGCCTCAAGTCTCGCAGGGAGGTGAAACCGGTGAAGCGCGTACAGAAAAAACAGAGCGCGCACCCGCTCGTAAAGGTTCTCCGAATCGCGGCGGAACGCATCGAGGTGTTCGCTTTCGGCGAGAAGTTCAGGCAGCGCGAGGCCCGCCGCGAGTTCGTCGAATGAGCGGTCGCGTGCCTGCGGATCGGCGCTCGTGATGAGCGGAAGCAAGGCGGAGATCATTTCGAGCTTTTGACCGTCGCGATGAGTTCCACGATCTCCCGCAACACCTCGTCCCGGTCCCGCCCGGCGAGCGCGAGCGCGAGCTGCGCGGTGAGCAGCCCGTATTTCACCCCGAAGTCGTAGCGCCGCCCCTCGAGTTCCGCGGCGAGGTAACGCTCGCTGCCGGCGATCTGCGCGAGCGCGGCGCGGAGGTGGACTCCCTGCTCGTTGCCGGCGTTTTTTTCAAACATCCCCGCGAGGACGCGATGCACCGCCGCGGTGAGGACGTGCATGCCGAAAAAGCACAGGTAATAGCCGGCGCGGAGGCCCGGGACGATGATGCGCTGCTCCGCCTCGGTCGGCGTGGGTTTCTCGAGCACGGTGTCCACGTGGTAGAGCCGGCGTGCCGCATCCGCGAGCCGTCCGCCGACGGCTCCATAATAAGGAAGCTGGCTCTCGTGCGTGCTCTGCACCGCTGAGACCGCGCATTTTTCCACGTGGGCCAGCGCGACGAGCTGCGCGGCGCAACCCTGCCCGGTGTGGCTGAGGTAAAGATGATCGCCGACGAGGAGCAGGAAAGGATCATTGCCCGTGAATCCCGCCGAGCTGTGGATCGCGTGCGCGTATCCGAGCGGACGGGCCTGCTCGATGAATGTCAGCCTCTCCGCATGCACACCGGCGGCTTCGCGAAACGCCGCGGCATTCCCCGGCGCGATGACCACGGCGATGCTCTCGATCCCGGCGCTCAGCACCTCCTCGATGATGATCGCAAGAGCGGCCTTGGTCTGCCCGTCGCGATCCACGAGCGTCTGGAGCGGGAGATGATGCTGCGTCTTGCCGGCGGCGGTGATGACGGCTTTGCGGATTTCCATGAGGGTGCGGAGATTGGGCGAAAGCCCGCTGCGGCGCAAGCCGCGCCGCTACCGGGCCTTCATCGCCGCCAGTGCCGCGCGAAGCCGCGCGATGTCCGCCGACTCCACGTACCGCGCGAAGGCCTCGATCCCGAAATGGAAGCCGCCCTCCCGCATTTCGCGCAGCGCGTCCTCGCGCTTCCAGCCCTGCACGACGATCCGGTGCATCGCCATCACCGCGCCGGTGCGGTCCGCGCCCATCTGGCAATGCACGAGGAACGGGCCGTTCTCCTTTTTTTCCAGCTCCGCGAGGACGCGCAGCACCGCGTCGTCATTGATCCCGGCCAGCGTCACCGGCACCCGCACGAGCCGCAGCTTCGTCCCCGCTGCGAACTCCTCGTCGCCCACATCATCGCGCAGGCTGATGACCGTGCGGATGCCCATTTTCTCCACCGCACGAAACCCCTCCGCCCACGGCTGCGCGCTGCGATACACGGTTTCCGTCACGCGGTGGAAATTGGGGAGCCCGGTGGCCGTGACCGGTTGCGCCCAGGCCGCGGGGCGTTCCTGCGCGGAGAGCAGCCTGGCGGCGGCAAGGAAAATCAGGAGCGTTTTCATTTCTGTTGAGGCGCGAGTTCATCCACCCGCTGCCGGATCGCGGCGATGCGTTTTTCGTCGAGACCCCCGACGTATTTCGCAATGTCCCGCCAGACCGCGTGGAAGCCGAATCCGCCACCCTTCATCTCCGCCAGCGCGTCCTCCTTTTTCCAGCCCTGCTCCACGATGCGGTGCATCGCCATCACCAGCCCGGTGCGGTCGGCGCCATGCTGGCAGTGGACAAGGAAAGGCCCGTGCTGCTTTTCGCGCAGCAGCGCGAGCACCCGGGCGAGGCGCTCCTGGTCCACGTCCCACGCGGTCATCTCCATGCGGATCAGCCGCAGCCGCGTTCCCTTGGCGGGCTTGATGTCGTCATGATTGTCGCGGAGGCTGATGACCGTGCGGATGCCCATTTTCTCAGCCTCGCGAAACCCTTCAGCCGAGGGCTGCGCGCTTCGGAAAAGCCCGTCCGCGACACGATGAAGATTCCCGATTTTCGAATCTTTCACCGGCTGCGCCCAATTCTCCGGGCGGTCAGCGGCGATGGCGGCGGCCGCCAGAAGCACGAGCACGGAAAGGATAGGCCGGAAATACATCGTGGGCACCCTGGCCTATTCCGCTGGAAAACGCACGGGTATTTCAAACAAGCCGAATCCCAAGTCCGCGCTTGCCGCTGGGAGTCCATTCGCGTTCCCTCCGCGCCTCACAAATGATCGTTACGACCGCACAGCTCTACAAGGTGGCCTACGGCAAATTCGCCGTCGGGGCCTACAACATCAACAACGCCGAGCAGACGATGGGGCTTTTTCGCGGCTGCATCGAGAGCCAGGCGCCTTTCATCATCCAGATTTCCAAAGGCGCCCGCAAATACACGGACAAGCGGATGCTCGAGGCGATCATCCGCACGGCGGAGGTGATTTTCCCGGAGGCGATCTTTGCGGTGCATCTCGACCACGGGGACGAGGAGACTTGCTACGACTGCATCGGCTCGGGCTTTTACAGCTCGGTGATGATTGATGCGTCGCACGATCCGTTTGAGAAAAACGTGGAGATCACCCGCCGCGTCGTGGATCGCGCGCATGCAAAGGGAATCAGTGTCGAGGCCGAGCTGGGGATGCTCGGCGGCGTGGAGGAGGACATCGCGGTGGACGAAGGCAACGCCTGCCTCACCGACCCTGTCGAGGCCGTGGAATTCATCAAGCAAAGCGGGTGCGACGCGCTCGCCGCGGCCATCGGCACCTCGCACGGTGCGTACAAATTCAAGGGCCAGCAGTCGCTTCACTTCGATGTGATCGAGGGCATCCGCGACAAGATCGCCGCAGCCGGGCTGCCGCCGGTGCCGATTGTGATGCATGGCAGCTCCTCCGTGCCGAAGGAGGAGGTCGCCCGCATCAATGCCGCCGGTGGCACGCTCGATCCCAGCGCATGCGGCGTGAACGAGGAGGAATATCTCCCCGCCGCGCGGCTCGGCGTGACCAAGGTGAACATAGACACCGACGGGCGGCTGGTCTGGACCCGCGTGCACCGCGAGTTCTTCCGCGACAAGCCCGGCGAATTCGACTTCCGCCCGCCGGGCAAGATTTTCCAGGATGAATACGCAAATTTCATCGCCCGCAAAAACAAGAAGCTCGGCAGCGCTGGAACGCTCCCCGAGATTCGCAAATCACTCGGAATCTAAAACACCATGCGCACCTCACTCATCATCCTCTCCACAGCCCTCCTTTTTGCGGCGCAGCCGCTCCACGCAGCCACCCCGGCGGTGGACGCGCTCAAGGCCACGAAGATCGCCACCGACTTCCTCGCCAAGCGCGGCGGGAACGCACCTCACATCGTATCCGTCGTGCTGGAGACCAGCGCGCTCGTGAAAGGCACGCAATCGTGGATCGTACGGTGGTCCGGGCCCATTGACGACGGGGGCACCAAGGAAGTGGGCATCCGCGTGAAGCTCGACGGGAGCATCGCACGCCTCGTCGAGGGCCCGGGCAGCAGGCGGAAGAAACAAAACGCCACGCCCGGATTTTACTAGGCCGATGAAAAAGGGCGCGCTGGGCCTTTTGCTATCGCCCTTCGGCATCACACAGCTCGTGATGATCGCCGCCGTCGGCGCCGCGCTCTGGCTCGCCTACGACCCCTGGCGCTGGGGCAAGGTGCGCGAATCGCTGCGCGAAAAATTTTCGGACACCGCGCATATTGACGGCGAAATGCTCGCCCGCTGGATCGAGAACCCGGTCAACCAGCAGCCCGTGATCCTCGACATCCGCAGCCGCGCGGAATTTTCCACAAGCCACCTGCCCCGCGCAAAAAACGTGAGCGCCGCGGAGATTCCCGCCGCACTCGGCAGCGACGTGAAGACGGATTCGCCCATCGTGGTTTACTGCACCGTGGGCCTTGATTCCGCCGCGGTCGCCTCCAGCCTCAACAGACGCGGATTCAAGCGCGTGCAATACCTCGATGGCGGCATCTTCCTCTGGGCAAATGATGGACGCCCGCTGGTTGGCGAGAATGGTCCGGCCA
Source organism: Prosthecobacter debontii (assembly GCA_945861385.1). Lineage (GTDB taxonomy): Bacteria > Verrucomicrobiota > Verrucomicrobiia > Chthoniobacterales > Chthoniobacteraceae > SXWH01. The sequence continues at coordinate 10,139 of CAMAUI010000086.1, read as the reverse complement.
CGAAGGTGAACCCCGGCAATTCGCCCCACGCGAGCCTGCTGAAGACCGGCCTTCACACGCGCTGAGCCATGGAATTTTCCGCGCCCGCAAAAGTGAATCTCTCGCTCCGGGTGCTGCGCCGGCGCGACGACGGCTTCCACAAGATCGAGACCCTCATGGCCCCAGTCTCGATCTTCGACACACTCGACATCGAACGGCGCGAAAGCGGCGGGCTGCAGTTCACGTGCAGCGACCCATCGCTCCCCGCGGATTCCGGCAACCTCGCCGTGCGCGCCGCCCTGCATTTCTGCGAAACCTCCGGCATCCAGCCGCACCTTCGCATCCATTTGAAAAAGGAAATCCCCCACGGTGCCGGCCTCGGCGGCGGCAGCAGCGACGCCGCGACGGTGCTGCTCGCGCTCGACCGGCTTTTCGACACAAGACTTCCGGTCGCCAGGCTCGCGGATCTCGCCGCCGGGCTTGGAAGTGACATCCCGTTTTTCGTCCACCAAAGCGCCGCATGGTGCCGCGGCCGCGGCGAAATCGTCGAGCCGTGCAAACTGCCATCGCTCCCGCTGCTGTTCATCAAGCCGCCCTTCGCCGTCTCCACGCCATGGGCATACCGGCGCTGGCGCGACTCGCTCGAAATTCCCGAAATGACCTACGCCGCGCAGAAATTTCCGTGGGGCGAACTCGTCAACGACCTCGAACGTCCCGTCTTCGAAAAATGGATCCAGCTTGCCGAGCTGAAGCGCTGGCTCCTCGGCCAGCCCGAAGCCGCGGGCGCGCTCATGTCCGGCAGCGGCAGCGCCGTCTTCGCACTCCTGCGCGACAAGGCAGCCGGCACATCCCTCGCCGGAAAAGTCACGGAGCAGTTCGGGGAAAACCTGTGGGTCCGGCTCACCGAAACCGTCTAGACACCCGCCCGCTCCAGCAGATCCCGCAGAACCTTTGTCGCCTCGAAAAATTCCGCCGCCAATTCGAATGCCGCGCGGCTGTGCGCCGTGTAATCCGCATTCACCGCCCGCACCTGACCGGGGATGTCCTCCAGCGTCGAAAACGCCAGCAGGCCCTTGTCCCCGCCAAACAGCCGCGTGAAACCCGTTTCCTGCACGATCGCCGGGCGGCCCGCTGCGAGATAGCACGCCGTCCGGTCGCTGAACCATCCCGTGTTCAGCCTCACGTACTGATCCTTCGCCACCGTGAACTCGCCCTTCGATTCCCGCAGATACGCGCGGTATTCGTCCCAATCCGCACTCATTGACTCCGGCGCAATCAGCCTCCAGCCGTTCCTTTTAAACAGCGCCACGGTCTCCGGGTCGCGGATCGCGGCCGCCATCTCGAATGTTTCCCCCGCCTTCGCCGGCGCCTCCACGAATTTCAAAAACTCCAGCGACTTGCTCCACAAATATTTCCCCCCGCGCCACTCGATGTCCTTCCTCCCGCTCGTGTTCCAGTTCGCCACGGTCGTGAAGACCGCATCGCGCGCGGGTGGCGCATCCGTCCTCCAAAAATCCGTCACCACCGGCTGCCGCGTGGGCAGCCACCGCGCGCCGTGCAGCGGCACGGGAAAATGCTCCGTGCCGATGTTCTCCCCGAACGTGAACAGCGCCCGGTGCCGACCGAGATACGCGCGCCTCTCGAAGTCGCCCTTGTCCCATCGGATCTGCTCCACACCCGGATCGCTCTCCACGTAGATCAAATTGCGCGACGCCAGGAGGTCGTCGTTCAGCTCCTGCGCACCGCACACGTTCAGGATCGCATCCGCCGTGCGATACAGTTCGCGCACCGCCGCGAGCGGCATCCCCGCCGTAGGATGTCCCTCCGCAAAGCGCGCGCAAAAACTCCACCGCTCCTCGAATCCGAACTGCCCCGCCAGCCGGCCCAGCACCTCCACCGCATACGCGTAATCCATGTTCTCCGCGTGCGTCACCGCGTTGTAAACGTAACGCGCCGAATCCTCCACGTAGTAAACCTCATGCCCGAGCCGCTGCAGCCCGACGATGTAATGGATGTGCTGCCAGATCACCCCCGCAATCGGGCATCCGCCCATAAAGCCCATCACGACGATGCGTTTGCGTGTCATGCCCGGAAAAATGCGTGTCGCCGCGAAAATTGGAAGTCAGCTTTCCCCGCGGCTCACTCCTCCTCCGCAGCCTCCGCGAGCAGGCGAAGCGCGATTTTTGCGAGGATCGTCACCACCGCGACCGCGCCGATGAACCCGGCGATCCAGAGCGCCCAATCCGCCGCGGCGAGGCGTCCCTCCCCACGCCAGACCCGCAGCCCGTCCTGCGCGAACCGCCCGAGGTACGCGTACAGAAACATCCCCGGCGCCTGCCCCAGCGCGATCCACAGCAGGCACGTCCTCAGCGGAACACGGCTCAGGCCGTACAGGTAATTGAGCAGGCTCGTCGGAAAAAGCGGATGCACCTGGCTCAGAAAAATAATCTTCCATCCCTCGCGCGCCACCGCCGCATCGAGCCGCGACCATTTGCCATTCAAGTGCAGCCGCTTCTCCACCCAGCCGCGTCCCCACCGCCGTGCGACGACGAGCGCGACCGCCGCGCCAAGCGTCGCCCCGGCAACATTCAGCGCCCAGCCCCACCACAGGCCGAAAAAAAGGCCCGCGCCGACCGCGAGGATCCCACCGGGAAGCAGCATCACATTGCACGCGGCAAAAAGCAGCGGGTAAACCACCGCGCCCCAGACCTCCAGCTCCGTGATCTTCCGCTGGGCCTGCGAGACGTAGTCCGCGACTGGCAGCCAGCGAACAGCGAGCAGAAGGATCAACGCGAGCAACGGCACGCTGAGCGTGTGGAGCAGGATGGCGCGGTTCGCTTTCTTCACTGCCCGCAGCTACGCAAAGAGCGGCGCGTGTGAGAAGGGTGAAGTGGCGCAGTCTTGCGTGGCGGCTGGCCTTGCGCCATATCGCGCGCCCTTCATTCCATGACGCCCGACGCCACTCTCATCCGCCGCATCGCCGACAAAGTCGGAACGCCGTTCTGGCTGTACGACGCGGGAACCATCCGCCAGCGGATCGCGGATGTGAAGTTCATGACCGGCTCGCCCGGCGTGCAGGCGCGCTTCGCGATGAAGGCGTGCCCGGCGACAAAGGTGCTTCGGGAAATGGCGGCGGGCGGCATCTGGATTGATGCCGTCTCCGGCAACGAGGCCCTGCGCGCGCTCCGCGCCGGCCACGCGCCCGGCAACACCCCCCCCGTCGTGTGTTTCACCGCCGACGTCTTCCGCGACAACGCGCTCGATGTCGTCCTTCAAAACAACCTGCTGCCAAACATCGGGTCGCCCGGCATGGTCCGGCAGCTCGCGGACGCGGGCTATCGCGGCCCGATCAGCATCCGCATCAACCCCGGCTTCGGCCACGGGCACGTGAACACCTGCGACACCGGTGGGCCCTCGTCGAAGCACGGCATCTGGCACAGCCAGCTCATGGAAGCAAAGGCGGCCGCCGACCGCGCGGGGATGCAGGTCGTCATGCTCCACGCGCACATCGGCAGCGGGCCGAAGTTCCAGGAACTCCACGACAACCTCACGCGCCTGGCCATCGCTTACACAGAGACCGTCCGCCATTTCCCCGATCTCACCGCCGTGAGCCTCGGCGGCGGCATCCCGCACAGCTACCGCGAACGCGAAACGCAAATCCCCATCGAGCCATTGCGCGAGCTGTTCACGAGCTGCCACCAGCGCATCAGCGCCGCCGCAAAGCGCGACATCCGCCTCGAGATCGAGCCCGGTCGCTACTACGTCGCACCCTCATGCACACTCATCACGCGGGTGCATGACATCAAGACCACCGAGACCAACGAGAAGGGTGCCGGCGCGATTTTCGCCATGGTGGACGCCGGCTTCGTGGACCTCATCCGCCCCGCGATGTACGGCAGCTACCACCACATTGACGTGGTCGGAAAAGAGGACGCGCACGGGCGCGAGCCGATCGTCATCGCCGGTCCGCTGTGCGAAAGCGGCGACGTCTTCACCCGCGGCGGAGCTGACGAGGAACTCGTGCCGCGCAGCCTCCCGCGCCCCGAGCCCGGCGACTTCATCGCCATCCGCGACGCCGGCGCCTACGGCGCCGCGATGAGCAGCAACTACAACTCCATCGGCCGCGCCCCGCAGGTATGGCTGGAGCCCGACGGCTCGCTCGAACTCATCAGCCGCCGCGAGACGCTCGACGACTTGCTGAAGGCGGAAACGAGCGAGCGGCTGTAGCACTGGGAGGGGCGACATTCCTGTCGCCCTCAGTCTTCGGCGACAGGAATGTCGCCGCTCCCAGTCAAAGCGCCACCGCGTCCACCAGCCGCTCCTCGCGCGTCGCGAGCGTCTTCACTTTTACCTGCGGCCACTCGTCGCCGATGAGGATCGCCTGCCGTGCGCCGAGGTGTTCGGCGGCCTGGAATTGCTTGCCGACTTTCGCCGCCGTGAGCGCGTAGTCCACCCGCTGGCCGGCATCGCGCAAACGCTGCACCAGAGCGAGGGCCTGCGGGCGGAGTTCCTCCTTTGCAATGACCACGTACGTGTCGCACGCGTGCTGCGCCGCGCACCATTCGTCGCGGCGCGCAGCGGCGGCGGGCGTGTCGGCGATGAGGTTTGCGAGGACGACATCGCCCATGCCGAAACCGAGCGCGGGCATGTCCACCTTGCCATCGCTCATCAGCGCGAGGAGCCTGTCGTAGCGGCCACCCCCGGCGAGGGCGCGCTCTTTTTTGGCGCGGTCGAACAGCTCGAACACCACGCCGGTGTAATAGGCGAGCCCCCGCACGATCGCGTAGTCCACCTCGATGAAATCGCCCAGCCCGCGCGCCTGCAAATCGGCGACGACTGGCGCAAGATCGGGCGTCGGCTCCCTGCCGCGCATGAAGGCAAGCACTTGCTCCGCGCTGATGCCAAACTTCTCCAAGGCCGCATGCGTCTTCTCCGCGCCCGCCCGCTCCGCCTTGTCCACGATCTGGAACAATTCGTGTTCGTCCTCCGGCTTCCCGCCCGCACCGGCAAAGAACTGCTGCCACGCCGCGCGGCTGGAGATCCGGACGACGAAATCCCCCGCGCCGAAACCAAACTCCCGCATCGTGTCCACGCACACCGCGAGCAACTCCGCGTCGGCGGCGGAGGATTCCTCGCCGATGATGTCCACATTGAGCTGGTAAAATTCGCGCAGCCGCCCGCGCTGCTGCCGCTCGTGGCGGTAGCACGCGGGCATGGAAAACCACTTCATCGGCTTTTTGAAATCCCGCGCCCTTGCCGCGACCATGCGCGCAAGCGTCGGCGTCATCTCGGGACGGAGGGCGCCCTTGATCTCGCCCGGCTCCGCCATCGCGCCGACGGTGAACATCTGACCCACGAGTTCCCCGCCGCTCTTCTTTTCATAAAGCTCCAGCGACTCCACGACCGGCCCGTCGTATTCCACAAAACCGTACCGCCGCGCGACCGCGCGCCACGTCTCGAGGATGTAATTCCTCCGCGCGCAATCATCGGGAAAAAATTCACGGAAACCGGGCAGTGCCTGCATCGGCGAAAGGTGACAGCTTGCAGCCCCGTGGCGCAAGCTGCCAGCTTGCGGGAGCGACAACCGCAAGCCGGAATGATCTTCCAACCTTACGAAAGAACCGCAGACACCGCGCTCTACCGCCGACGCCTGCCGCACTGGCGGCAGGGCGGATGCTGCTACTTCGTGACCTGGCGGCTCGCCGACTCCCTGCCATCGGAGAAACTTGATGAGTGGCATCGTGAGCGGCGCGAATGGCTCGCAGCACACGGTCTGCAATCGCCGGAAGACCTGGCCAAACTCTCACCCCTGGCTCGCGCGGAATACGCCTCGGTTTTCGGCGGCAAGATCGAGAAATGGCTCGATGCGGGCTTCGGCAAATGCGACCTCGCGAAACCGGAAGTATCCGCGGTGATCGAGGAGGCCCTTCGCTTTTTCGACGGCGAGCGATATGCACTGGGGGACTTCGTGGTCATGCCGAATCACGTTCACGTGCTCGTGACGCCCGCGCCGGATTGGGCGCTTTCTCAGATTCTGCACACTTGGAAATCGGTGACGGCGAAGGCGGCCAATCGGGTGCTCGGGAAAACGGGGGAGTTCTGGCAGCACGAATCGTTCGATCACGCGCTTCGGAGCGAGGACGATCTGCGGCGCTATGAGCGGTACATCCGGGAGAATCCGGTTGGGCTTCGGGATGGGATGTTTCGGCTGGGGCGGGGGAAGTGTGAATTCGAGAACGTTCCGTGGCTGGATGATCGCACTGGCAAGCCAGCGGCTTGCCCCACAGTGGCGCAAGCCGCCGGCTTGCGAGAGCGACGCACACAGGCAGAAGAAGGGAGCGAGAAACAGGAATCTCCAAACATTCCCGGCACTACGGTCCGCCTTCCCTCAGATTCTGTGGATCTCTCAGGCAAGCCGGCGGCTTGCCCCACAGTGGCGCAAGCCGCCGGCTTGCGAGAGCGGCGCACACAGGCAGAAGACGTGACCGAGAAACAGGAATCTCCAGGCATTCCTGGCGCTACGGTCCACCCCTCCTCGGATTGCGTGGATCTTTCAGGCAAGCCGGCGGCTTGCCCCACGCTTTCCCGCCTGAAGCTCCGCCATTTCCGGTGTTTCGAGCACTTCGAGGCGGAGTTCTCGCCGGGGACGAACTTCATCATCGGGCCAAATGCGCGTGGGAAGACTTCCCTCATCGAGGCCGCGTGCGTCCTGCTCCGGCTGCAATCCCCGCGCGTGACGCAGCTCGCGCGGCTCGTGAAGCACGGCAGGCGCGGATTTGTGGCGGACGGAATTTTTGGCGCGCGGCACCTGCAATTTTACTACAGCACCGAGCGCAGGAAGCTCGCGCTCGATGGCGTGGAGCAGGGCAATGGGCGCGAGTGGCTGACGCTCGCGCGCGCGATGTGGTTTGGGAACGAGGACATCGAACTTGTGCGCGGGAGCGCGGACAAACGGCGGAGGTTTCTCGATTTCGTGGTGGCGCAGTACGCTGCGGGCTACCGCACGGCGCTGCGCGGATTCGAACACGCGCTGCGATCACGGAACCACCTGCTCAAGCAGCCGGCGCCGCGCTGGCGCGAGATCGAAGCGTTCGATGCCCCGCTGATCGAGCACGGCAGCCGCGTCGCCGCCGCACGGGCGCAGCTGCTCGCGGAGATGCAGGCGGATGCGGATGCGGCGCACCATGCCATCAGTGGAAAAAGCGAGACACTACGGCTTGAATATGTCCCCGGCGACGGCGGGGATTTCGTGGCATCGCTTGCCGCGGCAAAGCAGGAGGACGCGCGCCTGCGCCAGACAACCATCGGGCCGCACCGTGACGACGCGCGCTTTTTCCTGAACGGCCTCCCGGGCGACGATGCCAGCGAGGGCCAGCAGCGAACGCTTGTGCTCGCGCTGAAGCTCGGCGCCGCGCGCCTGCTGGAGCGCCACTTCGACCAGCCGCCACTTCTGCTGCTCGATGACATTTTCGGCGAACTCGACCCTGACCGCCGCAACGCGCTGCTCGGTTTCCTGCCGCCCGGTTCCCAGCGGATCATCACGACGACGCACCTCGACTGGATGCCGGACAGTTCAACGGCTCAGATTCTGAGGCTTGCGTGACACCACAGTGCTTGCAGCGCGGAAAATGGGCGCATAAAAGACGCGCATGGCTTACAACTTCAGCGAGGTGATCGAGGCGAACTTCCCGGACTGGCAGAAGGTCCGCATATTCCGCTGGTTGATCCCCGTCGTGCTGCTGCTCTGGGCGGTCATTTCGACATACTACACCGTGCCGGCGGATTCGGTCGGGGTGATTCTCCGGTTTGGAAAGTACTCATCCACGCAATCCCCCGGCCTCCATTTCAAGCTGCCGTTCGGAATTGATGAACTCAACCTGGTCACGGTGCAGCGGCAGTTGAAACTCGAGTTTGGATACTCCACCCCCGGCGCGACCAACCCGGACCAGGCCAGCGAGGAACCGCAGCTTGAGAAGAACATGGTCACCGGCGATTTGAACGCCGCGCTCGTCGAGTGGGTCGTGCAATACCGGGTGGATAATCCGCGGCTTTACCTCTTCCACGCGAGGGAACCGGGGCTGGCGCTGCGCGATCTTTCCGAGGCGACCATGCGCGAGGTGGTCGGCGACCGCACGGTGGATGAAGTCATCACGGTCGGCCGGCAGGAGATCGAAGTCGCGGCGCTCGAGCGGCTCCGCGGACTCGTGAAGGACTACAAGCTGGGCCTCGCGGTGGATCAGCTCCAGCTCAAGAATGTGAACCCGCCGCGCGAGGTGCAGTCCTCTTTCAACGAGGTGAACAAGGCCCAGCAGGATCGCGAGAACATGATCAACATCGCCAATGGCGAATACAACAAGGCCGTCCCGCGCGCGAAGGGCGAGGCCGCGCAGAAAATCAGCGCAGCCGAGGGTTACAAACTCAAGCGCGTGAATGAGGCGCTCGGCGATGTCGGGGCTTTCAACGCAGTGCTCGCCCAGTACCTGAAGGCCCCGGATGTGACGCGGACGCGCATCTATCTCGAAACAATGGCGGAGGTGCTGCCGGCAGTCCGGCAGATGACCGTCGTGGACGAAAAAATCACGCAGCTCCTGCCGCTTCTCCCATCCGGCAGCGCAGCGCAGAAGGGGGTGCAGAAATGAGCCCGCGCGCCATCATTTTTTCCATCGCAGCGCTCCTCGTGCTCATCGTCGCCGGCGGCAGCATCTACACGGTGCGCGAGACGCAAACCGTGATCCTCACCCAGTTCGGGCGCCCGGTCGGCGAACCGGTCTCGGAGCCGGGCTTGCACTTCAAGACGCCATTCATCCAGGAGGTGAACCGCATCGAAAAACGGGTGCTCGAGTGGGATGGCCCGTCGAACGGCATGCCGACAAAGGACAAGACCTACATCGAGGTGGATGCGTTCGCGCGCTGGCGCATCGCGGATGCGGCGATCTACTTCGTGGCGCTGCGCGATGAACGGAGCGGGCAGTCCCGCCTCGACGACATCATCGGCGGCGAGATCCGCGCGGCGATCGCCCGCCATGAGCTGATCGAGGTCATTCGCAGCGACAAGGCGCGGACGCTGAAGCTGGATCCCCAGGCGATGGGCGCGCTGTCGCCGAGCGCGAATCTGCCCGCCGTGCAGCGCGGCCGGCTCGAGATCGAAAAGGACATCCTCGCCGCATCCGCGCCGAAACTCACCCATCTCGGCATCGAGCTTCTCGACGTGCGGCTCAAGCGCGTGAATTACAACGGCGAGGTGTTGCAGCGCATTTTCCAGCGGATGCAGAGCGAGCGGCAGCAGATCGCGCAGCGATTCCGGAGCGAGGGCGAGGGCGAGGCCGCGCGCATCCTCGGCAAAAAGGAGCGTGACCTGCTCGATGTGGAATCCACCGCGTACAAGCAGGTCCAGCAGCTCAAGGGCGACGCGGATGCGGAGGCCACCCGCATCTCGGCGGAGGCGTACAACAAGAGCCCGCAAGCCGCGGAGTTTTACGCCTTCGTGAAAACCATGGACACCTTCCGCCGGGTGATCCGCTCCGAGACGAACCTCGTGCTCTCGACGGACAGCGAATTGTTCCGCCTGCTGAAAAACGCGCAGCCAAAGCCGTAAGCGCCGTGGTTTTTCACTCGCAAAGCCGCGCTCACGGGTGATTCTGCGCGGCCATTTCAGCATGAGCACAACCACGCGCGAACTTTTTGACCGCCATGTCATCCCCACGTACGGCCGCTTCGACCTGCGGCTCGCGCGCGGGCGCGGGTGCGAGGTTTGGGACGAGGACGGCAAACGCTACCTCGACTTTGGCGCGGGCATCGCCGTGACGAGCATCGGCCACTGCCATCCGCGCGTGATCCGCGTGATGCAGGAGCAGATCGCCACGCTCATCCACACCTCGAATCTCTACTACACGCGCCCGCAGGGCGAGCTCGCGGAGCGGCTGGTGCGGCTCGTGGGAAAACCGGGCAAGGTGTTCTTCTGCAACTCCGGCGCGGAGGCAAACGAGGCGCTCTACAAACTCGCGCGCAAGTTTGGCAACGAGACTGCGGGCGGGCCGCGGATCGGCATTGTCACGATGCTCGGGAGCTTTCATGGGCGCACGCTCGGCGGCATTTCCGCGACAGGGCAGGAGAAGGTGAAGAAGGGATTTGAGCCGATGGTGGAGGGCTTCCGTCATGTC
>CAMAUI010000085.1 GCA_945861385.1 Prosthecobacter debontii | reverse complement strand
GGTAGTCCTGCGTGTCCTCGACGATGGCGGCGCGGACGGGGTTGAGGTCTATGTAGCAGGCCATGGCGGCGAGCGCTTCGCCGCTCTCCACCAGCACGCTGCGGTAGCGCTCTTCCCAGAGTGTGCCCTTGCGCCCGCGCTGGCGGTTGAACCACGCGCTGAAGCGCTGCTTGAGGGCTTTCATGAAAAAGCCGACGTCCCACATCCGGCGCAGGAAGCTTTCGCGGTAGGCCTCGGCCTCGTCGTCGGCGCCCTGCTCGCGGAGGACGCTCAGTTTCCAGCGCACTTGGGCGAACGCCTTAGCGCTGTAGGCACGCTTGAGGCGGGTGAAGTAGAACGGCTTCGCGATGGCGATCAACTCGGCCTTCTCCAATTCGAGCGCGCCTTCGATTGCTTCGACCTGGGCGCTCTTGTCGAGGATGCTGGTGACGATTTCAGCGACCTGCCCGTCTGGGTCAGGCAGCAGCGGGTAGGCTTTCGCCGACTTGCTGGCCGGCGTCTGCGTTGCGAACCCGGCGAGGCTGACCTTCTTCAAGGCCGGCGCAGGCGCGGGCGTGGGTGCGGCGACACTCGACAACGTGATCAGCGCGGAACGCCAGCTCTACATCGCCTGGAGCGCGTGCCCGGCGAACTCCGTGCCGCAGACGCCCGGCTTCGTCCTGCGGGCGCGGCTGATTCAGTTCGACACCGAGAACTCGGTGCGTGGCGCGAAGGGTTTCGTGTTCGCCGCGTTGACGCAGGCCAAAGCGCAAATCTCCTGAGCCGTTGGCTCGTTCCTATTATGGCCGCGCCCATCATCAACACCACGCAGAGCGTTCTCGGCTATCGCCAATGGCAGACGTTCGCCTTCCAACCTTGGGCCAGCAATTCGCCGACGTTCTGGAATTCGTCGCCGCTCCCGCCGGGCCTGACGCTGCATTTGCCCACTGGCAAAATCTCCGGCGCGGCGACGATGCCCGGCGTCTTCGTCGTCTCGCTCATCGCTGGGAATGCGGACGGCGCGAGCGATCCAGTCATCTTCACCTTCGGCATCGAGCCGAGCGGAAATGTGCGGCCGTCGGGCGTGCTCGAAGTCTATATCGACCTGCTGACCAAGCTCGTCTCGCTCAACGCGCAGAACTTCGGCGACGCGAACACGAAGGACAAAGGCCCGCTCTTCTGGACCAAGCGCGGCGATGATCTCGTCTTCCACATCACCTTTCTCAAGGGCGGCGTGGTCGCTGACATCGACCTCGCGGCGCTGCGGTTCGCGCTCAAGGAACTGGAGCCGGAAAGCATCCTCGTGGACGGCCACGACTGGCGCAAAGTCGGCGAGGGCGAGCAGACCGCTTTCCGGCTCCATGTGAAGCTCGACAGCCCGGACCTGACCTCGGCGCTCACGAACTACGAGGAGGACGCCGGCACGCTGTTCAACGCCCTCGGCGAGTTCGAGTGGATCGCGCTCAACAACTACGACCCGCAGGTCGGCCCGCCGTTCCTGCGCAACACCACGCGCACCTTCCTCGTCGAAGTCGCGCGCGACCTCATCCCCGACACGCTATGACCGGCCTCGATTGGTTTCAGGCGCGCACGCTCGCGCGCGGCGGCACGGCGGTTCGACGCGATGCCTGGCGCAAATGGCTCACCTTCGAGAGCTACGTCTGGCTCATCACGCAGCCGGTGTGGCTGGAGCAAACCTACGACCGGCGCGTCACGCAGCAGTGGGACTTCGGCGCGGACGAATTTCTCGCGCACGACTGGACGGATGAAACGTGGCCGGATGGTCCGCAGCCGCCAGACCCACCTGATCCTCCCGAACCACCAGAACCGCCGCGCCCGCCGGAACCTCCGGGTGACGATGGCGGCGGGGGCGATCCGCCCAATCCGCCTGATCCTCCATCCACGACTCCAGAATCATCACCATGTTGGTCGCACCATAGGCGGCGCAGATGAGCCTGCCGATATTGGCGAAGTCGTTCTTGGCGCGCTCGTCTTCGAGGGACTCGGGGATGAAATGCAGCAGCCCCTCCGGCGAAATCGCGAGCATCGTCGGCGGCACGCGACCGATGTTCTTCATCGCAAATTCCGCGTAGCCCTCCGCGTAAGCGGCGAGCGTGTCGAGGTCGGTTGGGTCTTTCGGTGTCACGATGGCGATTGCAGCTCCGCACGGCGCAGCACTGCGTCCGGGATATTGGCGGGGATGGCGAACTGTGCAAGCAGGGCCGACTTCACCGCCGCAGGATCGAAAAGATGCAGGCGCGGGTTCGGCTCGATGTAGGGAATCATCCGTTTGGCGATCCATCCATCAATCGTGCGCGGGCTGACGGAGAAGATGACCGCGAGTTGGCGTTTGCGGACAAGTTGCGAAGTAGGTGTGGCTTGGCTCATGCCCCCTGCGTCACGTCAATTTCGGGGGCATGATGGCGAACCATTCCTTCGCCGCTTCCGTGGAAACAAGCGCCCGGTAGTGCCTGAAAAGTTTGTCGGGCGAATTGCCCATTTCCAGCGCGACCTTCGCCGCATCCGGAATCTCCGCGAGCCGGTAGCTGGCGTAACTGTGCCTCAATGCGTTCTGCCTCCAGCGGACACCGGCCTTCCGTGCAAGACCGAGCAACTGCGTGTGGGCATGCGGCAACGCGCACACTGACCCCTTCGCTTTTCTCATCGGCTCCAGCCATGCCCGGAGGTTTGGCAGCAGCGGAAGCAGCCGACGCGCCCTGGTCTTTGCCTTCGCTGCCTTGATTTCAATGAAGCCCCGGTCCCAGAGCACGTCCTCCCAGTCCAGGCGTGCGATTTCGGCGGCGCGAATCCCGGAGAAGCCGCCGATGACCAGAGGGAGCAGCAGGGTTCCACGGCACGCATCGAGCAGCTTCCGCATTTCGTCCGGAGTGAAGATCGACGGCGCGCCTTCGGGTCCGTTGAAGGTGATCGCCCGCTCCGGCGCCGTTCTGCGGTCCTGGGTCAGGTAGCCGGTCTCCCGAGCCCACCTGAACAGCATCACGAGAAGCCGCCGCAGGTTGTTCTTGCTCGTGTGATTTCCATTTGCGGCCCGCAACCATGCGTCCAACTGCGCCGTCGTAATGTCGGCAATGGGCTGGGGACCGAAGTCCCGCTTAAACTGGGCAAGGTAACGTTGCAGGTTGCACCGATACGCTTCGCTGATGCCCGCCGCCTGCTTGGCCGCAAAGCACTCGTCGGCCACATCCTTGAACAACTTTGTGGGCAGACCGGCGTGTGTCGCGTTGTAGAACCGCACCGCGTCGAGAATGGAGCCACCCTTCATGGCCAGCTTCGCGTCGCTCCATTCCTCGAAGGCGCTGACCATGTTCAGGTCGAACCGCTTCGCCCGCGCCTCGCACGTCCGCATCAACTCGAAGTCGCGCTGGGTCACCGGGTCCGTGGACGGAAGTTCGTGTCGACACGAACTTATGGTCTGCTGCGCGAATAGCTTCGCGGCATCAATGCTGGCGAAGGTCTTCGCCTTGCGCGTGCCCAGTGCATACCAGGCGCATTGGAAGGACGGATAGCCGTCCCTCCGGCGAAGGGTGTAAATCTTGATCTCTTCGTTCCCGCTGCCCACCGTGATGATTGATCTGCGTCGCATGGCTTTGTGCCCCGCGCGCGAAGTCAATTTTTTGCATGGAATTTTGCATGGAATTTCAGCCGCCTCCGTTGCTCTTTCCGTAAAACCGCCTTGATTGGAGCTACTTACAAATTCCGCTGTAGTAGCTGGGATGGCTGTGGAAAATTTTCGCCGATTTTCATCCGCCCAATGCAAGCGTAATCGCTTAGAAAGCCTGATATTTACTTGTTTCGCAGCCAATCAATGGTCGCGCGACCCCCGCAAATCTCAGCCTCACCAAAGCCCGCCCCGCTCCAGCAAGCCGCAAGAAATCGCCCCGTTTTTAACCGAAACTTGGACACCGTTGCCTCGCGACTACAGTGACAGACTGATAGTATGAAATTCACTCAAAAGGGCGCTCACGGGTTGGTCGGAGATATTGTGTAGACAGCTTTCCCCGCCGGAGGCTTCACGGGGAACTTTAGAAGCGCGCCATCTTTGTCTTTTATCACGAGCGGAATGTCTCCGGTCGCATTGACGATCAGTTCCACGTCCGGAAATGCGGCCAGTTCCGTTTTCACCTCAGCGGAAGTGGATGAGTATTTCAGAACCGCCAAAGCGACGGCCGAGTTCGTTCTTTCGTCGGTAACCTGGAAATCTTGACCGACGAGGATGTCTTTAGAGTCAGTATGTGGGCCAGTCGAAAAAACCCCACTCCAACCACACGAACTGCTGGTTTTCCAATTTGCTTTTGCTTGGAAGACAAAAGGCTCAGTTTTTCCGCTGTTAGCACTCACGGTGACTGTCAATGTGCTTTTGCCGACTGGCTCTGAATTGCGGGGTGTGCAGGAAAGAAACGAACAAGCACACGCGGCGAAGATGCTGAATTTGAAGCGAAGGATAGTCATCATCGGAAACTCGTAGCAGCCATTTCGGCGTTCGCAATATACCCCCACCGAGTGGCGTGGGTAAGCGGGGTGGGGGAGCGAGGTTTTCCCAAAGCCGGGGATGGTTTGCCGATTGTCACGGCTCGCCGCTGTTCTTATGCGGCAGGAACCAAAACTTTTTCACCATGCAAAAAACCACACTCGCAGCACTGGCCCTCGCGGGCTTCACGATCACCGCAAACGCCCAGAAGCGGCATGAACAGATGGATTACGGGCGGTTCCTCACCGCGTCGTGGGACAATACGAAGGGGCAGAACACGCTGAAGGGCGATGGATGCACGGCGAACAAGGGCGTGGCGATCAAGCTCGGCAACAACGAGGGCGCGATGCTTTTCGACACGGACTTGTGCCGCTGGGCGGGCGGGTGGACGGGTGGGTATGTGAGTTATCGCGGCGTGGTGTTTGACGGCGGGCACGGCCCGAATCCGGCGCCTGCGAAGGGTTCGGTCGTGCTGTTTGAGACGAATCCGAGGCCGACGTGGAGCAACGCGGGGAAGTTTGATGAGCCGCGCAAGCTGCCGGTCGGGCCGGGGGCGGCGGCGGTGCCATTCGGGCCGCTTCCGAGGGAGTGGGCCAGGTATCGCGGGCTGTTCCTCAGCGGTGACAATGTGGTGGTGAGCTACACGGTCGGCGCGGCTTCGCTCCTCGAGATGCCGGCGCTGGAGAAGGTGGATGGCGTCGCGGTGCTCACGCGGACGACGAATGTGCTGACGGCTGGTGCCGCGAGCAGCAACATCGTGTGGGAGGGCGCGGGGAGCGCGGAGGTGAAGGACGGCGTGGTGGTGATCGCGGAGGGCGACAACCGCACGGTGATCGCCGGAATCGGCCTGCCCGCGGGCGCGAAATTTTCCGTGAACGGCCAGCGGGCGGTTCTCGATGCGGGCCCGTTTGCCGCAGGTGCGGCATGGAAGATTGGGTACACAAAAGGCGCGGCAGCCGACGAGGCGAAGCTGATCGCGGCGGCGAAGGGCGCGGCGAAGGCGGCGGATCTCCGCGAATTCACCAAGGGCGGCGCTCCGCATTGGAAGGAGACGGTGAAGACCGCGATGAAAGCTGGCACGGCAGGCGCGCAGGATTCCTACGTGGTGGACACGATCGAGGTCCCGTTTGAAAATCCTTACAAGTCGTGGATGCGGATCGGGGCGTTTGATTTCATGAGCGACGGGCGCATGGCGGTGAGCACGTGGAGCGGTGATGTGTGGATGGTGGGCGGGGTGAACAAGGACTTCACCGGCGAGGTGACGTGGCAGCGTGTGGCGACGGGCATTTTCCAGGCGCTCGGGCTCAAGGTCGTGAACGACAAAATTTACGTCCACGGTCGCGAGGGCATCACGCGTTTGAATGATCTCAACGGCGACGGCGAAATGGATTTCTACGAGAATTTCAACAACGACATCCAGACGACCCCCGGCTTCCACGAGTTCGCGTTCGATTTGCAGACGGACAGCAAGGGCAATTTTTACTTTGGCAAAGGCGGGCCGGTGAATCCCGGAGGGCGCGGGTTCCAGCCGCTGAGCGAACACGCGGGCTGCATCATGAAGCTGTCGGCGGACGGGCAGACGCTGGAGCGGTTTGCGACCGGCGTGCGCGCGCCAAACGGGATCAGCGTCGGTCCCGGCGACGTGGTGACGACCGGGGACAACGAAGGATCGTGGGTGCCGATGAGCTACGTGCATATCGTGAAGCCGGGCGAGTTCGTCACTGTCGCATCACTTGCGCATCAGGAGCCCGCGCCGAAGGACTATGGCCGGCATGTGTGCTTTCTGCCGAAGGACGTGGACAACTCCGGCGGCGGTCAGGCTTGGGTGAGCGGTGGAAAGTGGGGGCTGCCCGATGGCACGATGCTCCACTTGAGCTATGGGACGTGCTCGTTGTACGGAGTGCTCCGCGAGGAGGTGAGCGGCGTCCCGCAGGGTGGGGTTTACAAATTTCCGCTGAGGTTCGAGAGCGGCACGATGCGCGGTCGCTTCAACCCGGCGGACGGGCAGCTTTATATCAGCGGGCTGAAGGGATGGCAGTCGAGCGCGGCGAAGGACGGGAGCCTTCAGCGGGTGCGCTACACGGGCAAGCCGGTTTCTTTCCCGGGCGCGATGCACGTGAAAGCGACCGGAATCGAACTCGCATTCCCGCAGCCGCTGCATGCGAGCGCCGCCGAGGCCGGGAGCTACGGGGTTCGCCATTGGGACTACAAGTGGACCTCTGCCTACGGCAGCGGCAGCCACAAGCCCGCCGGTGGCGATGCGAAACTGACCTCGGTGAAGCTCAGCGACGACAGGAAGCGGGTCTTCCTCGAAATCGAAAATTTGCAGCCGGTGATGCAGATGGAAATCAGGCTGAACATCAAGATGGAGGACGGCACGCCCGTGCCGAACCGCATCATCAGCACGATCAATGCGGTTCCGAAGCCGTGACTTCGGCAGGAGCGGTTCGGGAATTGCGGGATTCCGAGGGCGGCGGCGCGCGTGAAATAGTGCTTTACGTGCGAGGATGACGGACGCGACATTGCCGTCCGCATGAAAAGTATGATCGAAGAATTCAAGACGTTCATTCTTCGCGGCAATGTGATCCAGCTTGCGGTCGCCGTCGTCATGGGGGCCGCCTTTGGCTCGGTCACCGAAGCGGCAAACAAGCACCTCATCCAGCCCATCCTCGGCATCGTTGGCGGCGTCCCGAGCCTTGCTTGGATGGACGCGCCGTATCTGCGGATCGGATCGTTTCTGGATGCCTGCGTCGGATTCGTGATCACCGCAGCGGCCGTTTTCCTGATCATCGTAAAGCCGATGAACAAGATGATGGCGATGGCGGAGAAACCGAAGGATCCGAATGCTCCGGAGCCGCCGAAGCCGGCAACGCTGGACGACGTGGTCGCCGCGCTGAAGGAACTCAAGAAGTAGCGGCGGTTTTCCGATGCGGGCGCGTCTGTCCGGGCTGGCGGATGTTTGTTTCTTCCGGATCTGTGGGCGTTGTTCGCACTTGCGATGGGGCGCTGCGGTCACTAACACGCCCGCTGGCTGCGCGTGGCGCGGCTGGATTTTCGAACCAAATTCCATCCAACACCCATCATGAGCAGAAAAATTCGTTACGGCATGGTCGGCGGCGGGCGCGGCGCATTCATCGGCGCGGTGCATCGCATCGCGGCGGCCATGGATCAGCAGATCGAACTCGTTTGCGGCGCGTTTTCATCCGACCCGCAGCGGAGCAGGGACAGCGGTGCGGACTTCTTTCTTCCGCCGGGGCGTTGCTACGGGAGCTTCGAGGAAATGATCCAGCGCGAGGCCGGGCTCCCGGCAGACAGGCGCATGGATTTTGTCTCGATCGTCACGCCGAATCACATGCACTTCCCGCCTGCGAAGATGGCGCTTGAGCATGGTTTCCACGTACTCAGTGACAAGCCCGCCACGTTCAGCCTTGCGGAGGCGAAGGCGCTCGCCGGGATCATAAAAAAAAGCGGGCGCCTTTACGGGCTGACGCACAATTACACGGGCTATCCGCTCGTGAAGCAGGCGCGTGAAATGGTCGCAAGCGGGCAGCTCGGAAAAATCCGCAAAGTGGTGGCCGAGTATCCGCAGGGCTGGCTCGCCACGCGGCTCGAAGCCTCCGGGCAGAAGCAGGCCGGCTGGCGGACCGATCCGAAGCGCAGCGGTGCGGCGGGCTGCATCGGGGACATCGGCACGCACGCGGAGAACCTCGCCGAGTACATCACCGGCCTCCAGATTTCCGAACTCGCGGCGGACATCACGACTTTCGTGAAAGGGCGCAAGCTCGATGACGATGGGAATGTGCTGCTGCGCTTCAAGGGCGGCGCAAAGGGCGTGCTGCACAGCTCGCAGATCAGCGTGGGCGAGGAGAACAACCTGAACATCCGCGTGTATGGTGAAAAGGGCGGGCTCGAATGGCACCAGAAGGAGCCGAACACCCTGCTGGTGAAATGGCTCGATCAGCCGATGCAGGTTTTCCGCACCGCGAACGGGTATCTCTGCCCGGCTGCGCTTGCCGCCGGGCGCACTCCGCCGGCTCATCCAGAGGGCTATCTCGAGGCCTTCGCGAATTTGTACAAGGCCTTCGCGAATCACATTCGAGCTGTGCTGGAGGGCAGGAGGCCCGCGAAAAATGATCCGTCGCTCGACTACCCGAGGATCGAGGATGGTGTCCGCGGAATGGCGTTCATCGAGGCCGTCGTGGCGTCTTCGAAGCGGAACGCAGCGTGGACGAAGCTCGCGGTCTGACCTCGCTGGCGGCGGCTACTTTGCGCGGATGAATTTGACGATGTCCTCGCGGAGCTTGGCGGCGTCCTTGTCGAGCAGGTACATCATGTGGCCGCTGTCGTAGGTGGCGTAGGTGATGTTTTTGCGGAGACTTTCCGGGATGGCGAGGTGGTCGAGGCTGTAGCGCGTGGAATCGGGGGGAACAGCGAGGTCGCGCAGACCCTGGCAGACGAGGAGGCGTAGCGAAGGGTTGGATTTCATGGCTTCGGCCAGGGCGCGGTCGGTGCCGGCGTATCGGTTGCTGAATTTGGAATAGTTCCACGGAAGCGGAGCGATGACGGAGTAGGGCAGGTCGCTCTCCCAGCCGAGCGTGGCACGGATGTAGGCATTGGCCATGGCGCTGAAGGGGCCGATGATGTTGCTGGCGCTGGGGTCGAATTCCGGGCGTGGCTGGCTGCGGTCCGAGTCCTCGGCGGTTACGCGGGCGTCGAAGCGGCCCAGGATTTTCCCCTCTTTGCGCAGGAGCAGTTCGCGGAAGGCGCCGGGGTCTATGCGGAGGTTGAAGTCCAGTGCCTGCTCGGCGGTGAGCCCGGTAAATGAGGAGAGGCGTTCGGCGATGCGTTTCTTTTCCTCGGCGGAAAGCGTGGCGCCGCGGAAAAGGGCGCTGGCATATTCGCCGGCGGCGAAGGCGCGGGCGTCGGCGAGGAGTGCGGGGAGGTCGCCTTTGATTTTTCCGTGGTAGTGGGCGGTTGCGGTGAATGTGGGGAGGTAGGTGAGAAACGGGAGGTCGTTGGATTCGCTGGCGCCGAGCGAGGCGAAATTGATCACTCCGCTCACGCACACAAAGCCGCTGAGCATCATCCCGTGGCGGTCTTGCAGGAAGTCGCAGAGGCCGGCCCCGCGAAGGCCGCCGTAGCTTTCTCCGCAGAGGTATTTCGGGGACATCCATCGCTGTTCCCGGGTGGTGATGACGCGGATGAAGTCGCCGCATGCCTCGACGTCCTCCTCGACGCCCCAGAACTGTTCTCCCTTTTCGCCTTTCACGGGGCGCGATCCGCCGGTGCCGACGGGATCAATGAAGACAAGGTCTGTGGCGTCGAGGATGGAGAGAGGGTTGTCAGCGATTGCACCGATGGGCTCGTAGGTTTTTCCATCAGGAGGAAGGTTGATTTTTTTCGGCCCGAGACCGCCAAAATGGAGCCACACTGCGGCGCTGCCAGGGCCGCCATTGAAGCAAAACATGATGGGGCGGGAAGGGTCGGATGCGGCGAGCGGTTTGTCGTTGGCGCCGGTGGCGGCATAATAAACGAAGAAGACATCGGCACGAGGGGAGCCGTCGTCTTTGAGGAGTGGGAGGGTGCCTGTCTTTGCGATGTAGCTGAGCTGTTTGCCCGCGATGGTGACCGTTCCGGTGGTCTGCTTGGGTTCTGGTTTTTCGACCGGCTTGGCGGGTTTCTTTTCCGTCTCCGAAGTGTCGGGCTTCTTGGAGTCGGTGTCCTTTTTCTCCTCTGCGAAGATTGGCGAAGTGATCAGGCAGAATGTGGTGGCGAGACGGAATGGAAACGGCATGGAGACTGGTGGTAGGCGAGAGCCTGGCCGGTGGCACGCGGGAATTTATGAAAACGGGCCGTGCCAATGGTGATGAGGAAGCGAAGGAGCCAAGAGAGTGGGACGCTGTGGTGATTATGGCACCTTATGTGCTTATAATGCAGGTGCCAATCGTCGTGAAATCAGTCTCCATCCATCAAGCAGCCCTTCGAATGCCCGCCAATCAGGTCTTGCAGCGGTTACGCTCGTGCAAGGGCATCCTGCTTATAGAACTGATGGTTTCACTCGGATTGATCGGTCTGGTCGTGACAGGGGCGATCGTTGGCCTGCTCACGTCGAACCGCATGGCTGCCGTGAATCGCGCGATGACTGGAGCCCGGATGGTGGTGGAACGTAATATCGAGACCGCGTTGAACGCCCCTTACACAGCGACAGTGCTCCCTGCGATCCTGCAAACAACGACGACTACCGGTGTGACGTGGGACGACGACGGCGGCGGCGACAATCTCGTAAATATCCTCGTTCAGGACAGTGCCGGCACGAACAACTTCCTCAAGGGCACGCTGACGCGGATCGTGACTGTGGAGGCCAACCCGCAGAACGCGCCGATCCGGCGGATCACATTCCGGGTTTCCTTTATTGTCCGTGGGAACACCCACACCTCGGAAATGACCACTCTGCGGGCGATTGATGACTTTTAGCCGATGAAACTGCGACACAACCCACCGAATGACGGGCGTGCATTCACGATCCCGGAGCTGCTGATCTCGATGACCGTCATGATGATCCTCGGCACGATCATCTACACGTCCCTGCAGGCGGGGCTCATGCTTTCCGCCAAGAATGCAGCGATCAACCACTCCCATGAGGATCTGCGTTCTGCGCTCGATCGCATGGCGCACCATCTCCAGGCGGCGCGCAATGTTCCCACGATGATTGATACCGCCGGCACGACCGTTGTGACTGGCCCGGCCGCGGGGATCAAATACGACCTCCTCATCGGCGAGCCCTACGCGATTGATCCGGTGATGACGGCAGGTTCTTTTACCGCCACGACCACCACGCTTAGCATCTGGCGTTCAGTTGCCGCGACCGGCGCGCCACCCATCCCCGTTGTGAACGACGTGCTCGTCATTGATACGCCCGAAGGAATGGTCCGTTCCCGCATCACCGCTGTCACCACCGCGGCAGCAGTGGGCAGCACCCAGAAATTCACGCTCACATTCGCCGCAGCACTGGGGAAAACCATGTCGTGGGGAGTGAACCAGGCACGTTGGGCACGGCTCGTCCGGCCAGAGGCGTTTGTAGTGGCTACGAACGGTACCAAGCGGGAATTGCACTACTTCACGAATTTCGAGCCAGCCCCCAGCATGACGGATGCGACGAAGTTCGTCACCCTCACCGACCAGCTCGCCACCGGCACCAGCGACGCCACGCCGTTCAATATCGTGGACAACAGCGGTGACAAACTCGTGAGCGCAGATCTCCGGATGCAGGCGAGCAATTTCAACCAGGTCCTCTCCAAGCGCGAGGTGAATGCCTTCCACACATTCTTCCGCATGAACGTCAATCTTTCGTCCCGTCTTCGGCCCAAAACAACCAACTAGAAGACAGTACAAACATGAAACCAATAACCTCGAACCTTCAGCTCCGGCCTCTCAGGACACGCTCGCTGAGCGGCCATACACTCTTGTGGGCGCTTGCAGTCATCACGATCATCGTGGGCATCAGCGCAGTCGCAATGAGCCGGACGAACGGAACGGCCAGGATGGGCCTGCGTGCCACCAACTTCGCCGCCGCCGAACGTGCGGCGGATGGAGTGATCGAATACGCCTACGGCGTCTGGAAAACGGCCACCGTCCAGAAAGACGCCCCACTCTCGAGCACACTGACCAATGACGCCGCCGTTCTCAACGGAGCCGGGCCTTCGATGTCCGGTTTCACATACACTTCCGCGCTCAAAATCCAGCCGGTGGATGCATACGGCAACGCGACGCAGACGCCAACTCCAGTCCGCGTCAGCGTCCCCGGCTACACAGGCTGGTATGGGCATTCCCATAACTACATCGCAACCGTCGCCATGAAACCTGTCGGTGGCCTTTTCGAGGGCCAGACCGTCTCCACCGGCGCCAAGCGCATCTTCCAATACATCGGCGTTCCACTTTTCCAATCCATGTATTTCTTCGAGCATGACTTGGAGATCTATCGCCCTGCCCCGATGAGCGTGGACGGGTTGATCCACTCCAACTCGCGCCTGCTCATCAGTGGAAGTTCCGACCAGACCGGCGTGGAACTCGATCTTCGCGGCAAGGTGTCTTATGCGGGCGGCAGTTCGTCGCAGCCCGGTGTGACATACACTGAGCCGCCGATCGGGGGCCCGGCGTGGGCGGGATTCAGCGTCTCCAGCGCCCCTTCCTACATGGAGGCACCCACGTATGCAGGCGGCGGGGCGAGCCAGCAACTGGCTGCTGTCCAACGATACGAACCGCTCGGGAAACAGCCCACGGGCCTCATCAACACGACTGACTCCAACCCGAACAATGACGGCTTCCACGAATTCATCGAGCGTCCTGTCGCAGGCTTCCCCGATCCACCGGAGTTCGCAAAGCGCCGGCTGTCGAACAAGGCTGGCATTGTGATCTCCATCAACGGAACCACCGCGACGGTCACCACGCAGAACGGGGCGTCACTCACCGCCACCCAGATCACCACGCTCAGGACCGCGCTTACCTCAAAAAACAGCTTCTACGACGCGCGCGAGGGCAAGAATATTGACGCTGCAAACATTGACGTCTCGAAAATTACATCGGTGATCAATTCGGGTGCGGGCAACTTCAACGGTGCAATTTACATCGAGGACGTTACGCCAAGGGTAACCGGGGATCTGGAGCCCAAAACCATCCGCTTGCAAAAGGGAGGGGTGCTTCCGAATACCGGCCTCACCATTGCCAGTCCGAATCCGGTGTACGTCCACGGCGACTTCAACACGGGCACGACCACCAGCCCCACTGCCGTCGAGGCGAATTTGACGGGAAATCCCACCAACAACCATAGCCCGGTCGTTTCAGGATATGATCGGAAGCCCGCCGCGATTGTCGCGGACGCGGTGATGTTTCTCTCCAACGCCTGGGCCGACTCCCTCGCGAGCAGTTCGGTGAGTTCACGGGTCGCCAGCAACACGACTTATAATACAGCCATTCTCGCTGGCTTCACCCCGTCCGGCTGGGATCCCGATGGAAGCGGCGCCGCGGCGCCCTACGGGTACTCGGGAGGCGCGAACAACTTCCCCCGTTTCCTCGAAACGTGGACTGGCAAGACCTGCACCTATTTTGGTTCGATGGTCGAGCTGTACGAGAGCAAAACCTTCACCGGAAGATGGGACACCGGCGTGATCTACCGCCCTCCAACCCGCCGCTGGAACTACGACACCCTCTTCAATACCACTACACCGCCGGGAAGCATAGACGGCGTCGCGATCGTCCGCGGCGGATTCTCCAAATTCTAACTCCCACACATGTCACTCAAGCCCACCTCACTCCGAATCGCCACGACGCTCTGTGTCCTGGCAGGCCTTTGTTCAGCTGAAATAGATCTCACGCCGCTTCAAGTATCCATCGGCGGCGGCATCATTCAGCGCACGCACTTTGCCGATGGCAATAAAACCTACGCCGTCACCATTGACGCCGCGACTGAAGTCACCGCTCCTGATAGAGTCCCGGTCTTCCGTTTCAAGAACGTCCCCTTCGCCTCGATGACCCTCCGGCACTCACCCCTGCGCAGCCGTCCCCCATTCGATGCAAAATCCAACCCTGAATACGTGAAAGTCGCGCAAGCCTTGCTGCCGGGGGCCGCAGAGGGCATCACCATCGTGGCCGAAGCAAAGGATGTGCTTCCGATCAATGGATGGCAGTCCTACCGCGTCGTATTCAGCTACACCCTGGCTCAGGCCAAGATGATGGAATCCATCACCTTCCTGAATTTCGATGCGAACCAGCAACTGATCATTCAGACCGGCGCGAGGGCTGGCGACTTCGCATTCGCAACAGAACGTGCGGATGAGATCATGAGGCGATGGCACGAGGTGCTGCCCGGCGACGAAAAAGGCGAGAACTGACGCCCCCTAAGCCACGCAGCGGTCCAATTCGCGCCGGAGTTTTCCCTCATCGAGGTTCTTCCCGATGAAAACGAGCTGGCTCTCCCGCTTCTCATCCTTTTCCCAGAGCCGGTCCCACAGCAGCGTGAAGCGGTTATTCACCCCATGGAAGATGGCGCGCCGCGGATTGCCGGCGATATTGAGGAACCCCTTGCTCCGATAGATCTGCTCCTTCTCGGACATTTCCTGGATGAAATGCTCCAGCTTCTCGATCACCAGCGGGCGCTCGTAGGTGAACGAGAAACTGTTGATGTCGTGGTGATGCCGGTTGCGCATCTCGTTCAGGAACTCCGGATCCACCGCGAGCTTCCGGTCCAGATCGAACGCATTCATATCGAGCAGCTCCTTCAAATTTGCGCGGGACTGGCTGGTTCGGATCACCTGGCAGTGCGGATTCAGACCCCGGATGATGCCCTCGACTTTCACAAGCTGGGCTTCGTCCACGAGGTCGGTTTTGTTCAGCAGGACAAAGTCTGCCATCGTGATCTGCTCGCGCGCGGTCTCCTGCGCTTTCATCTGCTTCTCGATCTGCTCGGCATCCACGACAGTGATGATCGAATCCAGCATCACGAACTGCTGAAGCTGTGGGATGTTCAGGAAAGTCTGCGCCACGGGCTGTGGATCAGCCGCACCGGTGGTCTCGATCAGCAGGTAATCGAATCCGCCGCGCTTGATGAGCTTCTGGACGCCTTGCACGAGATCCTTCCGCACCGAGCAGCAAAGGCAGCCATTGTTCAGCTCGAGGATGTCGTCGTCCGTCCGCTCGACGAGCGCGCCATCCACTCCGATCTTGCCCATCTCGTTCACGATGACGGCGAATTTGTATCCGTGCTGCTCCTTGAGGATATAGTTCAGCAGGGTGGTCTTCCCGGCGCCGAGGAAGCCGGTGAGAATGGTGACGGGAATGCGTTTCTGGCTCATGCTGGATGGATTCGAGAACAAAACAGGCGGCTCGGAGACAAGCTCCGAGCCGCCGTTGTGAGAGTTTCTTTCTGCCCCTTACTTCTTCTTTTTACGGAGCATCGGAAGCCCGGTGCGCTCGTTTTCGATCACTTCCATGCCTGCGGGCAGGGCGTCGAGAGCCTCGGCCCGCACATCGCCGGCGAAGAAGTAGAGTGTGACCTCCTGGCCGCCCTTGAGCTTCTGCAGGCGGTTGTGAAGGTAGTAGGTTTTCTTTGATTTTTTGGATACGACTGAGAACGCCATGATTTTGTGTGAGTTGGTTGTTTGGTTGGTGGTTCGACTGGTTCGGGGGTGATGCTACAGGGGTGTCAGGCGACAATGCCAGCCTTTTTCAGCGTCGAATATGCCCCGTTTCGGTTGATCGTTTTCAGCGCGCGGGCGGTGGCTTTTACAGTCACATATTTGCCCAGCTCCGGCACCCAGACCCGCTTCTTTTTCAGGTTTGGCTGGAAGGTCCGCTTTGTCCGTGCCGTCACGTGCATGCCGATGCCGCCTTTTTTCTTTGCCAGGCCGCGGCGGTGGATCTTGTGCCCGCGCAGTGCTTTGGTTCCTGTGATGTCGCAAACTCGGCTCATAAAATAATCGGATCGGTTAGGTGAAAAGGGCGCGGAAGATGGCGGTCACCCCTGAAGCGGTCAAGGGCATTCTTCCCCTAAAAAATCAGGGGTTTTTGCGCCTCATGCATGGGCGGGTTTACGGGCTTTCCCCCTGGCAGCGCAATCATGGTGCGTCTTCACGTAAGCCCCGAAGTCTTTGAACCATCATTGTTCGCCCGGCGATTCATCCGCGCTGTCCGCAGTTTGCGGAAACGCCCGGCTGCGTCAGCCGCACGCTCAGCCCCAGTCCGCCGTGACCGCCGGTTACGTTTCCCGCAGACCGAGCACTTCCCGCATCAGGTCGCGCTCGAGCGCGACGCCTTGCTCATGCTCGTCAAACTCCCACCCGGCGCGGGCGACGGCGACGGAAAGCGCGAGTGCGAGTGCGGGGAGTTTCATTGGACTAACCGTATATCTCCGCCGTTGTCGGAACGTAGCGCGCTCCTTGCCAGCGGCAGTCGGGCGATGAGGCACGCACCCGGCAGCATTGCCGCGCATTGCAGTCGTCCGCTTGAGCCGGATGAAAGCGCGGGCTGATCATTCACAGCCAAAAAGTGCCCGTGCTCTCACGAGGCGCTGCTACTGCGGAAAAAATCCACGAACGCGAGTGGCCGATGGCACGCTCGCGCTGCGCTTCGCGCACTACACCTGCAAAAAAACGCTGTAATCCGCGAAGTCAAGGCCGCCTCCGAGGAAGTTTTGGATGAGGCCGATGAGTTCGTCCGGGTTGCCGGTTTCGTCCACCACGCCGTCGAGGTCGTGATCCAGGTAGATGCCCATGCCGATGTAGAATTTCGCGCCAGTGCCGAGGTTCGCGGAGATGCCGGTGGCTTTCGCGATGATGCCGGCGGATGAACCGAAAAAAACGACACGGTCCCCGTCGGCGGGCTTGAAGTCCGTGATGAGCGCGAAGTCGCCCTTGCCCGCGCTGTCCGGGTTTCCGTCGTCGTAATACGCGCCCGATGTGTCGCCGAGAAAGAATAGGTCGCCGCTCGTGCCGCCGCCGAGCGTGTCAATCTCGCCCGCGCCGCGCGTGGTCAAATCCACGCCGTACAGGAAGTCGTCTCCGCCGCCGCCTTCGAGCCGGTCGTTGCCGTCGCCGCCGATAAGTCCGTTGGCCTGCGAGTTGCCGATGATGATGTTGGCGATGGCATTTCCCGTCGCGCCCGCGCCGCCGGCGAGTTCGTCCACGATGATTTTTTCATTCTCCATCCCCGGCTGCGCGATGAAGTTCGCGAGGCGCGAGATGACGGTGTCGAAGCCCTCGCCCGTCACCTCCTGCGTGGTGTCACCCGCGTCGTCCACATGAAAAGTGTCGTCGCCTTTTCCTCCCGCCATGTCGTCCGCGTCCGCGCCGCCGTCGAGCATGTCGTTGCCGTCGCCGCCGAGAATGAGGTCGCCGCCGCCGCCGCCGGAAAGTCTGTCGTGCCCGCCTTCGCCGGAGATGCCGTTCGCGTTCGCGTCGCCGTTGATGACGTTCGCCAGCGCGTTGCCCGTGGCGAAGCTGAGCGCGTGCGTGCCGACGATGTCGAGGTTCTCGACGTGGTCGGGCAGCACGAAGTCGTCGGCTTGGGAAAGCACGATGTCCACGCCTTCGTTCGCGCGTTCGACGACGCGGTCGGCGATGCTGTCCACGACGTAGCGGTCGTTGCCTTTGCCGCCGATGAGCGTGTCGTTGCCGAAGCCACCGTCGAGGTATTCGCCGCCAAGCCCGCCGATGATGATGTTCGGCAGTCCGTTGCCAAAAAATGTCGCATCCACCGCGGCCTTGCCCGGCGCGGGTTTTGGCGAGGCGTTGAGCGCGGCGACATAGACGAGGTTTTCCACATCCGGCGGCAGCGTGAATGCGGTGAGCGTCGTGCGGATGGTGTCCACGCCTTCGCCGGGATTCTCGAAGGCGTAATCGCCGAAGCTCTCGATGAGGTACAAGTCGTCGCCGCGCTGGCCGTGCATCAAGTCGGAGCCGGGGCCGCCGTCGAGCACGTCGTTGCCGCTGCCGCGGAAGCCGCTGACGTCCGCGTCCACGATGGCCTGCGTGCCTTCGTCGCCGTAGAGCGTGTCAAAGCCGTCGCCGCCGATGAGCGAGTCGTTCCCGCGCCAGCCCACGAGCTTGTCATTGCCGTCGAGGCCGCGCAGCGTGTTCGCGCCGTCGTTGCCGATTAGGATGTCTGCGCCCGCGCGGCCCGTCGCGCTGAGCGGGCCGGGGCCGAAGAGGGCGAGGCGCTCCACGTTCTCGGGGATCGTCATGCTGATTCCCGCGAGCACGCTGTCGAAGCCGCCGGTGAGGGTCTCGATGATTTTGTCCTTCGCGCTGTCCACGAAATAAATGTCGTCGCCGTCGCCGCCGGTCATCGTGTCGTCGCCGGAGCCGCCATTCATAAAGTCCGGCCCACCGCCGCCAAAGAGCGTGTCGTTGCCTTCGCCGCCGTCGAGATTGTCGAACGCGCCATCGTCGCCCGCTCCGGTCTGCGAATGGCCGTGCAGCGTGTCCCTGCCGTCGCCGCCATTCAAATTGTCGCCGCCCGCGCCGCCGATGAGCACATCATCGCCCGCGCCGCCGACCAGGAAGTCAACGCCGTCCTCGCCGTCGAGCGTGTCGTTGCCGCTCTCGCCGCTGATGGTATCGCCGCCGCCGCCGGCGAAAACCGAATCGTTCCCGCGCCCGGCGTGGATGACGTTGTCGTTTGCGTTCGCGATGATCTTGTTCGCGAGGTCGTTGCCGTTCGCGCCGACGATGGAGGAATGGAGGAACAAATCCTCGACGCCGCGCGGCAGCCGGTAGCCGTTCGCCGCGCCGTCGTAGAAAACGATATCCGTGCCCTTGTGCTTCGGGTCTTCGATCACCGCGTCGTAGGCAAAGGCGAAATACGTGTCGCCACCTTCGCCGCCGTGCATCGCGTCCTCGTCGGAGAAATTGCCGCCACTCAGCAAATCATCGCCGTCGCCGCCGAAGATGCGGTCGCGCCCCGGCCCGCCGTCGAGACTGTCGTTGCCACCCCCGCCGCGCAGCTCGTCGTCCCCGTCGCGGCCATCGAGCGAGTTGTTTAGCGAGTTGCCGGCGATGATGTTCGCAAGCGAGTTGCCCGCCGCATTCGCCGCGCCGACTGGCTGGAAATTCGCGCCGATGCTCTCAGTGAGCGTGATGATCTCCACCGCGCCGCTGATCGTGGGGAATCCGAGGAACGTCGCCTCCAGATCCACATCCACGAAACTCTCGACCGTGTCTGTGCCGTCGCTGTCGAGGATGGTGGAGAAATTGAAGGCGCCGCCGGTGAAAACATACGTGTCATCGCCATCGCCGCCATCGAGCGTGTCGCCGGTCGCGCCGCCGGTGATGAGCCGGTCGTTGCCCGCGCCGCCGAAGAGCTGATTGAAGCCCGCGCCGCCATCGAGCACATCCGCGCCGCTGCCTATGGGAAAGCCTGTGTCGTCGCCCGCGACCGACTTGTCGCCGTAGAGCACATCGTTGCCGCTGCCACCGACCAGCGTGTCGTCGCCTGCGCCACCGTAGAGTTCGTCGTTGCCGGTGGACGCGCCGGATTTTTTCCCGCCGCGCAGCGTGTCGTTGCCCGCGCTGCCGAAGACGAAATCATCTCCGTCGCCGCCAAAAATCGTATCGCCGCCATCGCCGCCAATCACGCTGTCGTTGCCGCCGCGCCCGTCGAGCGTGAGCGCCTGGCCGAGCGGCGCGCGGACGCCCGCCTGCCCGTTCGCGTTGATCGAGTTGTTCTCGTTGTTCCCGTTTCCAAACTTCGCGCCCGCGCCGATGAGGGTGAGGTTCTCGACGTTCGCCGGCAGCGTGAAGCTCGACTTCGCGAGCACCACATCCGAGTTCAGCAGCGACGGCGTGTCGCTCACCTCGACGACCACCGCCTTCTCCGAATCCACGACATACACATCCGCGCCAAAGCCGCCCTCCAGCGTGTCGCCCGCGCCGCCGACGAGCCGGTCGTTGCCGCCGAGGCCGCGCAGCGTGTTCTTGCCCGCGTTGCCGCCGAGGAAATTGTCGCCGTCCGTGCCGGTCGCGTCCGCGTTCGCGCCGCCCGTGAGCTGCACGCCCTCGATGCTCGGGTTGTCGGCGAGATCCA